>NZ_JBPOGL010000004.1:0-171581 GCF_051251875.1 Polaribacter sp. | reverse complement strand
TTCTTGTATTTCATATCTCAAATATATTAGTTTTGAAATTTAAAATATCACTCCGAACTATTAAGGGGCTAAACTATAAAGGATGTAGATTCATCAAAAAAAATCAATAAAATAAATAAGAAAAAAATGAAAAAGCAATACTAAAATTACGTATTTCTTTTAACAGGTTTTCAATTTGTAAATGCACAATTTATTGTAGACGGAGAGTTTATACCATGTACAGAATATTGAAATGGGTTTAGAAATTTAATTCCTGATGCAACAGATACAGACTTTGGAATTTCTAACAGAGTTAGATTAAATATTAGCTATAAAGGTTTAAATTTATATTTATTCTCAAGAATTAACTTATCTATATATTTATTCAAACTGTCTAAAGAAGAAACATTTTCGTTTTGAATTATAACTTTATTTTTATTCGTGTCAATTAGTTTTCCAAAATTGATTTCCGTATAAATTCCATCAAGAATATATTCATTAATGTATTCATTCTTTAAAGTATCTGGTTGCAAAAAATTAATCTTATTTATCAATTCTTTTGTTTCGGTTTTTGATAGTTTTCTTTCATACACGATTTTTTCAGAGCAATCTTCAAAATCACAATTTGTCTTTATTATTAGATTATTATTACCAATTTCATATTTCAAATGAAATCCAGTTCCGCCAAAATAATGATTCACTTGAATAATTTCAGGTTTATTTGAATTACAACTTAATAAAATAAGTAGCAAAACTAAATTCAATATTTTTTTATTCATTTTGTTAATCTAATTAAAATTTAATGCGCTTTCTGGACAATTACCACCAACTTATAATAATCAAAGAATTTTAGTACAATTAGCTTGGGCACAACAAGGGAATAATTACGATGCAGCTTTCATCAAATATAAAAAAATTTCAACAATGCACTTTGTGTTTTGTATTAGTATTTTTTTAGAAAACTTACCACATTCAATTACAAATTCTATACCCTAATAAAATGTTTCTTTTTAGCAAAATCTAACATTATCTTCATTATAAATCATCACTAGAATACCGCAACTTCTAGATAAGAAACCTTCACACTTAAACCTTGACAGAGATTTTTTTATGAAAATTTATTTGATAAGAAGAAAATTAAATTAAATTTGGGAGTATAATGAAATACTTCAAACGTAAATACATTCTTCATCTCTTACTTTTAAATGTTTGTATCACTTTTGGTCAAAATTTCGAAAGATTTTCTAATAAGGAAGGCTTCAATCAAAATACAATAAACACCATAGAACAAGATAAATATGGTTTTCTGTGGTTTGGCACACCCAATGGATTGATTAAATATGATGGTTATGAATTTGAAACTTATACAACACAGTCTAATACCAATGGAACTATTTCTAGTAATAATTTAACAAGTTTATATAACGACTCTAATGGAGTTTTATGGATTGGTACAAATGTTGGAATTAATGTATATATCCCTTGGTTAGAAAGGTTTTATACACTGCCACTTAACTCAAAATTAGATGTTAGCCATATTACTTCTAGTCCTAATGGAGATATCTGGTTTTCTGGAGAAAACAAATTATTTAAATGTAAATTAAAGAATGTAGAAAAAGGTATTTTCAACGTTTCTGAAAATCTTCTAATAGACTACCCAAGCATTTTTACGATTAATGATTTTAGTTTTGTTGAGGCTAACGAATTGATGTTAGCAACCGATAATGGTCTTAAAAAAATAAGGGTTGAATATGATAAATCACAAAATTACAAAGTTAAAACATTTACAAGTTTTGAAAATTTTGAAAACACCTATGTTAATGTTATAAAAAAGTTTAGAAATATTTTTTGGGTTGGCACTAGAAACGGTTTATTTAAAACCACACTTGTAGAAAATAAAGTACTTATTATTGACCATATTAATAAGACAAAAGAATCAACTTTCCCCCTAATTATAAACACAATATTTGAAGATAATAATGGTATTGTTTGGGTTGGAACAGAAAATAATGGGCTTTTAAAATATTTAGAAAAAGAGACCCGTTTTTTAAACTATCTATACAATCCAAAAAACAACCTTGGGCTAAGTAGTAACTTTATTAATACTGTTTTTCAAGATAATTATGGCGTATTATGGATAGGAACAGCTCAAGGAGGTATTAATAAATTAAATCTTTCGCAAAAACAATTTATAAATTACTCCAAAAACCCTTATGATAGCTTTGCAATTACAGATAACTTAATAACATCTATAATAGAAGATAATAAAGGTAAGCTCTGGATATCTGTTTATAATAATAACGATTTGTTAAGAAGTACCACTGAAATTAATAATACAAACGTTTACAATCTCAAATTTGAAAATTTAAAAAATAAAATTCCTTTTCCAATAAATAAAACAATTAGATGCATTTACGAAGACAAAAAGGGCTATGTTTGGTTTGGAACTCAATCTAATATATTTGTTTACAATCCGTATAATGAGCGTTTTATAAAAGTTAATTTAAAAAAAGATGGAAAAACATACGAGAATCTTATATATAGAAATATCCTTCAAATAGATGATAATAACTTAGTATTTGTAGGTAGTAAAATTACAGTAATTGAAAACCCATGGTCTACCATTCAAAAACAAAAAGTAGTAGAATTAAATGTTAAATCATTTATAAATTTACATGGAAGAACTTTTTGTCATTCAATAATAAAAGACCATAAAAACACACTTTGGATTGGTACAAATAAAGGTTTATTGTTTGGAACTTTTAATGGTGAAAAACTAACCATAAATGGAAAATTGTCTGATGAAACCAGTAATGCATTAAAATTAAGCAACTCTAACGTCTTTTCTTTACACGCAGACCATCAAGGTTACATTTGGGCCGGAACATTTGGAGGTGGATTAAATAGAATTACTTTAAATACAGCTGGCAATCCTGAGAAAATAGATTATTATAGAAAAAACGATGTGCTTCCGGATGACGCTATTTATGGAATTTTACAACAAAACGAAACCAATCTTTGGGTAAGTACAGATATGGGATTGGTGAAGTTTAATATGGAAACCAATACCACTAATGTTTTTGATGTTAGAGATGGTTTGGCGCAAAACAATTTTAGACAAGGCGCTTATTTTAAAGGTAAATCTGGATATTATTATTTTGGAGGACTAAATGGGTTAACCATTTTTAAACCAGAAAATATAAAGCAAAACAGCACACCTCCTAAAATAATAATTACCTCTTTATTTATTAATAATAAAGAAGTTAAAATAGGCGAAGCATTAAATAAGAAAACCATCCTTGAAAAGTCAATTTCTGAAACCGAAAGTATCGCCGTAAGCCAAAATGAACAATCCATAGCATTTCAGTTGATTGTACAACATACAGCCACACCATCAAAAAACAAATTAGCGTATAAATTAGAAGGATTTAATACTGATTGGATAGCATCTGAGAGTGGAAAAAATACCGTAACCTATACAAATCTTTCTGCAGGAGATTATACATTAAAAATAAAAGCAGCCAATGGCGATGGGCTTTGGAACACAGAAATTAAAAATTTTAAACTTAAAATATTGCCGCCATGGTATCAAACTTGGTGGAGTTATTTGTTATTTACAATAGTTACAATATTAATAGTTGTGGGTATCATGATTTATTTTATCCAACATGAAAAGTTAAAACAAAAATTGATTTATGAAAAATTAGATAAAGAGCGAATAGACACCATTAACCAAGGTAAATTTAGATATTTTACAAATATTTCTCATGAATTTAGAACACCTTTAACACTTATAGCCAGCCCTTTAGAACAAGTTATCACTATAAATAAAGACGCAGCGCAGTCAAAATACTTAGCTATTATTCAGAAAAACACAAAAAGATTATTAAGTTTGGTAGATCAATTAATTACGTTTCGGCAAGCCGAACAAGGTTTTATCAGCTTAAATCTTAATAAAATTACACTAGGTAATTTCATTTATCCTACCACAGAAGCTTTTGAGAATTATGCAATAGAAAAAAACATAAACTTTTTTTATAAGGTGAATTCTCCTAATGAAGAAATTGTTATTGATGTTGAAAAAACAGAACGAATCTTATTTAATCTTTTATCAAACTCTTTTAAAAACACACCACCAAATGGCAATATTAGTATAGCAGCAGATATTATAACTATTGATAATACTAAAAAGATAAAAATAGATGTAATTGATACAGGAAAAGGAATTCCGGCAAAAGATTTAGATAATATTTTTGAACGTTTTTATCAATTAGGTAATAAAAAAGACAACGTTAGTGGCGGTGGTATTGGTTTGGCATTTTGCAAATCTTTAGTAGAACTTTTTAAAGGAGAAATTACGGTACAAAGTGAACCAAATGTTGAAACAAAATTTTCAATTATAATTCCTTCAACCCCTCATAAAGAGCATAATACTTCTAAAATAGATATAACAAGCAAGTCTTATATTAAAGACTGGGTACCTTTACCAAGTGAATATAAAACAGAAATTATTAACAAAGAAAAAGGTAGTGAAACAGCCAAATATACCATCCTTATTGTTGAAGATGAAGAGGATTTACAAATCTTTTTAAGAAACTTTTTATCTAACCAATACCATGTTTTAGTGGCTAAAAATGGAGTTGAAGGATTAAAAAAAATGGAGTCTCAAGAACCAAATTTGGTAATAAGTGATGTAATGATGCCAATAATGGATGGATTTGTATTCTGCGAAAAAATTAAATCGAACCCAGAAACTTGCCATATTCCTGTATTACTTTTAACAGCGCTTGATGATGATGATAATTTAATAAAAGGATTAGAATTTGGCGCTGATGAGTATATTGGCAAACCATTCTCCTTAAAACATTTGGCCATACGTGCAGAACGCCTGATACAAAATAGTATTAAATTAAAAGAGCATTTTTCTAAAAGCAGCTCAATTCCGAAAGAAGAAGATATTGAAATATCTAAAAGAGATAAGGCCTTTTTAAATGACATAATTACAGCTATTGAAAAAAATATTTCCGACTCTGGTTTTGGGGTTGAAGAATTATCAAAAGAAATAGGTTTAAGTACCTCTTATTTTTACAAACGATTAAAACAACTTACCGGTCAGATACCAAATGTGTATTTAAGAAATTTTAGACTTCAATATGCAGCAGATTTACTAAAGAGCAATAAAGGTTATAATGTTACCGAAGTGATGTATCAAATAGGTATAGAATCACCTTCCCATTTTTCCACTTCATTTAAGAAATTACATGGAGTTTCTCCTTCAGAATATTTGAAAAAAAAGTAACCACTTCTGTTCTAAAAATCGTAATTAACTAAATTTCAGCCTTTTATTTCTTCATAAAAAAGGTTTCAGCAAGAAAAAAAACGATTAGAGAAAAGAGAATAGGTGTTGCCATATTAATTTTACCTCAAATTAATTATACACCAATTCAGATATGAAAAAAACTTTATTATCGCTTTTCTATGGAAAAGCATTTACAACAATCTTTTCTAAGCAAAACAGATGTAGGGCACAAAATCCCTAATAATGTAAATAAATTACATCTGTTGCAGTAAACACTCAACTTACCTTAAAGAGTAAAACCAGCTTTTTTAAATCAAAAAAGTACTATTAAAAATTTTTTAAAAACAATTAATTATGAAAAAAATTATTATTACATTATTATTTTTAGCAAGTTCAATTTTTAGCTATGCGCAGCTGTATGATATTCATGACCTAGACGATTGTAAATCATTAACAGAGTATTCGCAACTAAATGGTACTTACACAAAGTTAGCAACCAACCCAGATGCAGGAGATACTGCAAACCCTAATGTATCTAAACTTAAGGCTACAGCGTCCAATGGGCAAGTAAGATTCAATTTACCATTTAATATAACTGAACCTTCAACAATAAGTTGGAGTATTCGTATTTATTCAGCAAACGGAACAGCTGCTGGTAACACAGGTTCAGTAAGTTTAAGATTATTCCAAAAATCTGCTAATAATTTAGGTACTGATTACATTTCAAATCTTGGAACATTTTCAAAAACTGGTGGTGTGTGGCAAACTTTATCGGGTACCATGGAAGTAACAGCTACACATGCAAGTATTACAAAATTTGATGGTATTAATATTTTAATATCAACCGGCGGTACTTCTTTTGAAGATTTGTATTTTGACGACCTACAGTTTAGTATAAATCCAGACATAGTAATAGCAGATGATACAGCAGATTTATTAGCAGGTAATGTTTGGTTATATGACAACAGAGTTGGTAATTTAAAAACTTCAATTACTGAGATTAATAGTACTGCTGATGAAAATATAACTACACCAACCACTTCTGGTAATGCTACTGAAAAAGCATTAAGAGTTACAAGAGGTACTACTAAGTTTTCTAGCGTAAAATTTGATCATGGAGATCTAAACTATAATACAGCAGGATCTGTAAAATTTAGAATTTTTCCGGCATGTATAAATACAGGTACAGTAACACCTTCAGTTAAATATTTTATCAGGAAAAATAATTTAGGTTCAACGCAAAGATCATCATCAGACATAAGTTTAACTGCAAATATTTGGAATGAAATAACTATAGATTTATCTACTTTAACTGGTGGTGGGTCTGCAGCCACTATTTTTGATGATTCTTTACTCTTCTTTAATGTTGACGATCAACCAGGTGCAAATGGTGCTGTTTATTATATAGATGCTTTTCAAGTACCTGCGTCAACTGCAACTTGGACCGGAAGTACAGACACAGATTGGGCAACAGGTGCAAATTGGGATATAAATACTACACCAAACTCTTTATTTAATGTTTCAATACCAACAGGTAAAAATCCTGTTATTAGTTCATCAACAGGTGCAAAAGTTAATAATTTAACAGTTGACGGAGCTGGTTCTTTAACTGTAAATGCAGGAGGTTCTTTAATTGTTGAAGGTACTTCTACTGGAAACATTACGTACAATGTAAATGTAGCAGATACAAATTGGCATTTAATTTCTTCACCAGTTGTTGGTGCAACGTATGGTGATGCATGGAATTCTGCAAATAATGTAGATCAAACAGGGCAATCTAATACTCTTGCTGCTGTGAGTACATATACTAATACTTCAGCTGCCGCTGGAAGTTGGAATTACTTTACAAATGGTGCTAGTGATGCTACTTTTAATACTGGTCAAGGGTATTCTTTGAAAAGAACAGCTGTAGGAGATTATGTTTTTACAGGTGCTGTACAAACAGCAAGTTTAACACCAACAATTACAACAAATGATTTAGGTGGTGCAAATGAAAATAGATGGAATCTTTTAGGAAATCCTTTTTCATCATATTTAAGTGTAGAAGATTTGTTAACCTTAACTGCAAATGCTACAGCATTAGAAGATAGTAGTGAAGCATTGTATGTTTGGAATGGTTCTGCTTATGTAGGTATTACTACAGGTTATGTATATCCAGGTCAAGCTTTCTTTGTAAATTCTAATGCAGCAAGTACAACTTTTGCTTTAAATGAAGATATGTTAAGTCATCAAACAACGGCTACATTTTATAGAACAACAAACTCAGACGTTTCTCTTACATTAATGATGAATGATGGAGCAACTTTTAAATCCACAGAAATTACGTATTCAGAAGCTAAAACAACTGGTTTAGATGCTCGTTTTGATATTGGAGCATTTACAGGTGTAGCAACTGATTTTAGTGTTTATACACAATTAGTTTCTGATTATAAAGGTGTAGGTTTTATGCGTCAAGCATTACCAAATTCAGATTACGAAAACATGATTGTGTCTGTTGGTGTAAAAGCTGCAGCTGGTAAAGAACTTTCTTTTACTGCAGACGCATTAAATTTACCTGAAGGAATAAAAGTGTTTTTAGAAGATAGAGTTGCAAATACGTTTACACGTTTAGATGAAGAAAATGCTAATTATAAAATCACTTTAACAGAAGCTTTAAATGGTGTTGGAAGATTTTATTTACATACAGCACAAAGTGCTTTAAGTGTTTCTGATGATGCTATCTTAAACAGTATACATATCTTTAACACAAGTAATAGAAACTTAAGAATTACAGGTTTAAGTGAAGGAAAAGCTTCCCTATCTTTATATAACCTTTTAGGTAAAAAAGTAATGACAAGTTCTTTTGATGCAGCTAACGTACAGGATATTTCTTTACCAAAGTTAGCAACTGGTGTTTACATTGTAAGTTTAAAAGCAACATCAGGTACTGTAAACAAGAAAATAATTTTAGACTAATTAACCAGACTTCTAAAAACATAGAAAGATGAAAAAACAAGCAAAAAATACCCAAGATATTTCTCGTAAAGAGGCTCTTAAAAAGATTGGTAATTATGGTAAATATGCAGCTTTAACTGCGTTAGGAACCTATTTAATTCTTAATCCACAAAAAGCACAGGCTTCAAGCCCTGCAGCTCCAGGACTTGATTTTTAAAATAATGAAGTAAAAATTGGTATATAATTAATTGAGACTGTCTGAAAAGGCAGTCTTTTTTTTGCAATTCATTTTAAGATCTATAAACAAGATCAGTTACCTCTTCTAAAACAACATTTATTTTATATGGCTTGGCAGTAAAATTACAGAAAATCACTTAGGATAAATATTATTAAAATCAACTGCGTTCAAGGTTATTTACGTAAAAAAATCAAGTGCTCTGCTTTTAGTTCATTACGCTATTTATAGCTACCTAAATCATAAAGATCAAATCATTTTAAAACCATCTTCTACCCTATTTATTCTTTTTTGTGCCATAAAACAATTCACCTCAAGCGAATTAATAAAACATACCCTTTATTACTTTAAAATAAAAGCTGAATTAACCTACAAAAACACAAATAACTGTAATTTAACTAGTTAAGTATTTGTTTTTATTAGAAAGATTGAAATTAGAAAGAATAAAATCGATTACAGTAAGTCGATTCAACGGCTTTAAGGTTCCTTTGTTACAACAATTAACAAATTAAAAACTAGATTAAAATGAAAAAAATTAAACTTAACAATTTATTGTTTTTACTATTTATTTTTCAGTGCTTTTTTGCTTTTTCCCAAGAAAAACAATTTACTGGTAAAGTAATAGATGAAACAAAGCAACCTATTTTTGGTGTTACCGTTCTCGTTAAAGGAGCCTCTATTGGTACCACCACAGATTTTGACGGAAACTATAATCTTAGCGTTCCTAGTAGTGCTACTACACTTAGATTTTCTTATATCGGTTTTCAAACTTTAGAAATACCAATTGCAGATCAAACTACAATTAACGTTACTTTAAAAGAAAGTGCTGCTCAATTAGACGAAATTGTTATCACCGGTTTTAGAGGTGCAGAGCAAAGAGCAATTGCTGTAAAAAGAAAAGCGGCAAGTATTGTAGAGGCAATTACTCCTGAAGATATAGGGAACTATTCTGATGAAAACATTGCAGATGCTTTGCAACGTGTACCAGGTATTCAAGTAGAACGTGACGATTCTGGTAATGGTGGTGGAGACCGTGTTTCTGTAAGAGGTGTGGGTCCGCAGTTTGTAAAAATTACTATTAATGGTAGAACGCCACTTTCTGCAGGTTCTGAGGGTATTGATCAATTAAGACAATTTAATTTAGATGTTCTTCCAACAGAAGTTGTTGGTGGCGCTATGGTATATAAATCGTCTGAAGCACACCTTATTGAGCCTGGTTTAGGAGGCGCTGTAGATTTTCAAACAATAAAACCTCTTTCTTTACGGTATGGTGATAAAAATCATTATGTAGCTATTAATGCGCGTGGTAGTGTAAATGACTACGGAGACAATAAAGCGTTAAAACCACGTTTAAGTGCTATTTTTGGTGTAAAATCTAAGAATGAAAAAGTAGGTTTTGTACTTTCTTCAATAACAAGTAGTTCTGCAAGAGCTTTTGACTCTTACAATATGGGGTATATTTCTAGAAATATTAGAGAAGATGTAGACGGAGATGGCGTAGCAGATGTTACACATTCTGGCGTGTTATCACCCAACTTAACCAGATTTAATCCAGTACGTAATTCTGTAGATAGAATTGGAATTTCATCAGCATTTCAATGGAAAATTAATGACAATCTTGAGTTAAATGCAGATGTTTTATATACAAAATTTGAAAACCGTTCTTCAAGAAACCAATTTAGATTGTTTCCTCAGTTAGAAACCAACAATATTACATTTCCTAGTGCAGACTTAAATATTGATGAAAATAATGTGTTAAGAGGATTTAATACGGTAAACTCTAGCAATCCTGTTGCTAGAACAGCAATTGCGCCTACACAATATGATAATTTTCAGACAAGTTTTATGACCGGTTTAAATTTAAAATGGCAAAAAGACAACTGGACAATTACAGGAGATCTTTCCCTTTCTAACATCAATTTTGATCAAAGACTTACCTTAACTCAAGCTTGGTTTAATGTACCTTCTTTAAGTTTTGATTTAACAAGTGATTATGCTGTTTTTAATTTTGATCAAGCTGCATCTACAGACATTGCAAATACCAATGTAAGAAACTATGCTTTTTTAAGAGATATTATGCTAGAAGGTGATAATCAAGCTATCCGTATAGATTTTGAAAATACAATAAGTGAAAAATTAAAACTAAGATTTGGTGGGCGTTATAGTGCAACAAATTTAGATAGTAGACAAGCACAATTAGCAGGTGGAGGTCAACCTTGGGAAGCAAACTACTTAGATGGAGATTACTATTATAACACCTATGTAACAGGCGTTTCTAATTCAGATTTTGCTGCCGGTAGAAATATTGGTAACAATCGTTTTTTAATGATCAATCAAGATTTATTAAGAGCTAACAACCCAGATGTTTTTAACAGAACTGCAGGTTCTTCTTTTCAAGGAGATTTATTTAATGTAACCAATGGAGACTTACCATTACTTACCCAAAACTCTTGGGATTTAGATGAAAAAACAACCTCTGTTTATGGGCAATTAGATTTTAAATCAAATTTTGTTGGCGTACCTGTTTCTGGTAATTTTGGTGTAAGAGCTGTGAATTGGAAAGTTGACGGACGTGCATTTTCTACCATTACACTAACAGATCCTTCAGACACTGTTGGACCAGTAAATTTCACAGGAGTACCAACAACTGCTTCTTCTAGTAGATGGGATATATTACCTTCTTTAAATTTAAACTTTGCTTTAAAAGAGAATTTTAACTTACGTTTCTCTGGGGTAAACACTGTTTCTAGACCAGATTACTTAGATTTACGACCTACAAATACACTTAGTTATATCAATCCAGATTCTCCTGATGCAGGTTCACAAAACGGAACAGCAACCTTATCTAATCCTAACTTAAAACCTTTTAGTAGCTGGCAATTTGATGCTACAGCTGAATGGTATAACAAAGCTGGTGGTGCTTTTGTTGTTAGTGGTTTTCTTAAATTAATAGACGATTTTATTATAGATGAAACAACTTTTGGATCATCATTATCTGATTTTGGTGATATTAATTTTGATGCGAATCCATCAGGTCTTAACGGTCAATTATTCGATGCTACAACTCCAGTAAATTTTACAGGTGTGCAATTATATGGTTTTGAAGTTGGTTTTAGACAACCATTAAGTTTTATTAGCGATGCTTTTAAAAGCTTTGGTATACAAGCAAACTATACCTATGTAGATAGTAAGTTTGATGAAGAAATTAATGAAGTAGACAATAGTTTTCCAGGTTCTTCAAAACACAACCTTAATTCTGTTTTATACTATGATGGTGATGTTTTTGGAATCCGTTTGGCTTATAACACTAGAAGTAGCTTCCTTAGAAATATTGGTGGTGGTAGTGATATTCGTTCAAATGTAACTTATACAGATGGTTTTGATAGATTAGATGTACGTGCAAACTATGAAGTTACTAAAAAATTACAATTATCTGTAAGCTGTCAAAACCTTACTGCTAGTGATAGAAGAGACTACATTAACAATGATCCTTCTTTGTTTACACAATTAACCAGACAAGGAGCTGTATATACAATAGGAGCTAGATTTAAATTATAAACCCCCATTCTATAATCTACTCCAATCTTTAAAATTGGGGTAGATTATTATTACTTAAGAACAACCTTCATCTATAAAATTTACAAGATTTTGAAATTAAAAAAATACATCCTAATTACCTGTTTAACGGTACTTTCAATAGCCAATTTTTCATCTTGTCAAGATAAAAAAGAAACAGTTACAAAAGAAACAAAAAATACCAATATGGATGAGATGTGGGGAGCAAAAGATGTCTCTGTACACACGGTTAATCCTGATAAATCTAAATTATTTGATCAAGGTAATTTCGGAATGTTTATCCATTGGGGATTGTATTCAAAATTGGCAGGAGTATGGAACCAAAAATCATATTACGGTATTGGCGAATGGATTATGAATCCTAGAGTGGCTAATATTCCTCCATCAGAATACATGAAAATTGCTGATGATTTTAATCCGCAAAATTTCGATGCAAAAAAAATAGCTCAATTAGCAAAAGATGCTGGGATGAAATACATCATTATTACCAGCAAACATCATGAGGGGTTTGCAATGTTCGACTCTAAAGTAAGCGATTTTAATATTGTAGATGCTACGCCTTTTGGCAGAGATCCTATGAAAGAATTATCTGCTGCATGCCATGAACTTGGTTTGGGTTTTGGTTTTTATTATTCACATAACCAAGATTGGACTTCCCCTGGTGCTACAGGCGGGCCAAAACTTGATAACAACGGAAAAGAAGCTAGCTTTAAAGAGTATTTCTACAACAAATGCAAACCACAAGTTAAAGAAATATGTACCAATTATGGCGATTTAGATTTTGTATGGTTTGATACACCAGGTGACATGAAAAAAGAATACGTTGTAGAACTAGCAACTATGGTTAGAGAATTACAACCCAATGCTATGATGAGTAGTAGAGTTGGTCATGGAATGGGAGACTATTCTAGTAATGGAGATATGGAAGTGCCTACTAAAAACATAGAAGGGCTTTGGGAAACTTGCGATACTAATAACGATTCTTGGTCGTATGCTTGGTACGATAACAATTTTAAAAGTCCAAAAGAAATATTGAATCGTCTTATTTCAACCGTAGCTAGAGGAGGAACTTATTTATTTAATGTAGGGCCAAATCAAGATGGTGAAATTCCAGAAATTGGAGTAAAATTTCTAAAAGAAGCAGGAGATTGGATTCAAAAATATCCACAAGTAGTGTATGATGCAGGGGCTTCACCTTGGCAACATGCTTTGCCTTGGGGAGACGTTACCACAAAAGGAAACTCATTATTTCTTTCTGTTTTAGATTGGCCAAAAGATGGAAAATTGTATTTACCAGGACTTTCTGCAAAAATTTTATCTGCTTCCTTATTAAATGGAAATGAAACTCAGAAAATTGCTTTCTCTAAAAATAAAGATTGGACTCTTTTTGAATTGCCTTTTCAACCTTCAGAATCAATTGTTTCAGTGATTGAAGTAAAATTAGATACAAAAGCAGAAAATGTAAAAGTAGATACCACATTAGGTGTCTACCCAAATTCAGAAGTTCTTTTACGTGCCGAATTTGCTGAAGTAACGAATGCTGAAGAAAATGAAATTAAATGGATGGAGAAGTTTGGCGAATGGAAACACGTAAACCAAGTGAGTAATTGGACAGATACAAGTAAAGTAACTTGGACCGTAAATGTGCAAAAACCAGGTTATTACTATTTAGATTTAAATTATAAAGGTGAAAAGCGTTTGGTATGGAAAACCACTACAGATGAAGGTGTTATGGTGCAAAATCAACAAGCAGCTACAGAAAAATACAATTTTTACAATATGGGAATTCTAGAATTTAAAACTTCTGGAAAGCATACAATTACTGTAAATTTAGTTGAAGGAAATCCTGAAACATCTAGTTTAAAAGCGGTTTTAATTACGCCTATTAAATAAAATTAACACATATCTACTTGTAAAAACATCAACAAATAGATCGTAAAGAATTACAATTATGAAAACAAACAAATTATGTTTTTTATTAATACTGTCTTTTTTCCATTGTGTAGTATATAGTCAAAATATAACATATAGTTATGCTTCTGGAGATACTCAAAATTCAATAAAAAACAATTTTTCAATACATATTGATGCTGCGTATCAATTAGACTTAGCATTGGAAAATGCAACAGATGCAACCTATCTTACAATTTCTCAAAACGGTACAGGCTATGATGTAACATTACAAAGTCGTGATACAGAAGAAAGCCATCATATTAGTATTGTTGGTAGTATAAAAGATACAGGAGGAAATGAAGTTAAAACCTATTCTGAAAAGTTTACAGTACAACAAGCAACCCCTTCTAGTTCAGA
Source organism: Polaribacter sp. (assembly GCF_051251875.1). Taxonomy (GTDB): domain Bacteria; phylum Bacteroidota; class Bacteroidia; order Flavobacteriales; family Flavobacteriaceae; genus Polaribacter. The sequence continues at coordinate 157,248 of NZ_JBPOGL010000004.1, read as the reverse complement.
AAGTACAGCTTCTTGGATGTCTGGAAAATGGGGAGTACGATTTACAGTACAAGGAGGTTCTAAACTAGATGCAGCGGTTACAGCAGGAGCAAACTACTACAATGGAATAAAACAAATAGCAGACACTCTTAAAACTGTTGGTTATGTAATTTCTAACTTAACAAACAACGCTCACGGTTATCATTACACCTTAAGAAATCATCCTTATATTGATATTGCAAATGAAATACACCCAGATTTTGTTCCATCTCTAGAAAATGAACAAATTATTATTGATGCCTTACAAGCTTTTAAAGATAGTGGGAAAAAAGTAATTTTATACATTGCATCAGACGGACCTTCTGCTACTGGAGGTACACCTAACAATGCAGAATATAAAGCCGCATGGCAAGCATATTATAACACTAATTTTGATGGACAAGAAGGACCTGCTTGGAGAAAACTGGTTCAAGGATTTGTAGAAAGATTCAATGATTTAGGTTTGGTAGACGGTTTTTGGGTAGACCATGCTACGTCACTTCCAGGTGGCCCTACAAATTTTGTAAATATGTTAAAGGAGGTAAATCCAAATTTTGCAATTACAGTTAATTATGGAAAAAAATATTTTGACAAAACAGTAGGCTCAAATGGTACAAATATGGCCGCAAATCACAAAGTAGTTGATTTATGGCCTTCAGGTGGAACTTTTAATGATTTTACTGCAGGACATCCTACACCTCTTGCTACAGGTGCAGCTCCAAATTCTTGGGGATATGAAGAATTGACTTTAGAAGAAACTAAAAATTTGCCATGGGTAACATTTAATGATAAGAAAATAGTAAGACATTTTTGGACACCTATTAGACAAAACTGGACGAGTACAAATCCTTCGTTTCCTGTTTTATTTGAAGCTGAACAAGCATATAGATTTGTAAGATCTTTAACAGATGCTGGTGGGGCTCATTCTTGGGCAAATACAGTTTCTTCAGGGTCTATCACTCAGGAAGAATTTGAAATATTTAAGATAATAGATGCTCGTATGCAACAGTCTCAAAAGCCAGATTATGAAGCTTATGCAAGACCAATTGGAGCATATTTTAATGAGGAATATAGATTTGATGGTTCATTTAATACAAGTTATTGGAGTCATGATGCTAATTGGTCAAGCGGTCAAGTACCAACTTCAATAAGCGATGTAGTTATTAAAGCAGGAGATTCTGTTCTTGTAGCGTTAGATGGTAGTGTAAGAGATATTTTAATTGAAGAAGGAGCTAGTTTAAATGTTTCAAATCAAATTGATTTCCAAATTTTTGGTAAAGTCAGAGGAACCATTAATTATCTAGAATCTATACCAGTGCCATCAGAACCAGGAATTGTTTCTCAGTATCTTTTTGAGAATAATTTGAATGATGAAATAAGCGATAATCATGGAACTTTAGTTGGAGATCCAACTTATAATAATTCAGTTGTAAAAGAAGGAGACTATTCTTTATTGTTCGACGGAACAGATGATCAAATAAATTTAGTAGATCACATTAATGATTTTCCGAAAGAAGGTTCTGCTCGTACTATTATGGGCTGGTTTAATACAACATCAAGCACAGGAAGTATCTTTAATTATGGAACACAAGCAACAGGTGAACGTTTTCAAATTATTGGAAATCTTAATGAATTAAGTGTATCTGTAAATGGTCATAAATGGGGTAACAACAGTTTGTCCCTTTCTTCAGATTGGCATCATTTTGCTGTGGTTTTACCAGGTGTACAAACACCTATGTCTGATGATTTATTATTATATATAGATGGAGCATTAATTACATCAACTACACTTGCAGGAAATCCTAAAGATGTTATTACAGGAGATACTTTTGCAATTATAGGAGGAGGTTATAATGGATATTTAGACGATTTTAGAATTTATAATACGGCTTTAGAATCATCAAAAATTACCTCAATATTTACCGGTCCAATTTTAGTTTCTTCCATATCTTTTGAAGATGATTCAATAGAAGTTTTTGAGAACAATACCATTCAAATGGAAGTGTCTATTTTACCTGAAAATGCAGAAAACCAAAGTGTAACTTGGTCTGTTCAAAATGGTACAGGCTCAGCAACTATAGATGAATACGGAATATTAACTGGTATTACTATTGGTAAGGTAACAGTTTCCGCTACCTCAAATGATGGTTCTCAAGTAACCGCTGAAACCGAAGTTACCGTGAGTGAATTAAATCCGATTACTTCTATATCTGTACAAGGAATTGGAGGTATTACAGCTGTTGAACTTGGAGAAGAATTGCAAATGGAAGCATTTATTTCACCAGAAGATGCATCTATAAAAGAAGTTATATGGGAAGTAGAACCAGAAGGCGGAAACGGAATTATAGATGCAAACGGTGTATTTATAGGTAATAATGACGGTACAGTTTATATCCATGCAAATGCGGCAGATAATTCTGGAATATCAGGACTAGTATCTATTACCGTTGTTACAAAACCTCTGGTAAAATCTATTGAAATACAAGGTACTAACGGAATTAATGCTGTGCAAACAGGGGCTACTCTTCAAATGGAAGCATTTATATTACCTGAGAATGCTAACGACCCAAGTATTGTGTGGTCAGTTGAAGAAGGAACCGGTTCAGCAACAATAAATTCCGAAGGAATTTTAACAGGCCAAACACTAGGAACTGTTACCGTAAGAGCAACTGCTACTGATGGTTCTGCAATTTATGGAGAACAAGAAATTACTGTACAAGAAGATGCTATTGATACTGATGTAACTCTTTATACCACGGCAGATGCGTATGTATGGGATAGATTTCCAACAAATAATTATGGCGCAGTTAGATTAATAGTAAGAGACGATCCTGATGATCTTAATCGTGTTTCATTTGTAAAATTTGATGTAAGTACACTTTCATCTATAGAAACAGCTAAGTTCAGACTAACCTTAGAGCAAACCCCTGGAGATACTAGAAATTATGAAGCTTTCTTGGTTACAAATGATAACTGGACAGAAAACAATATTACTTGGAACAATACACCAAATAGTGGTGTTTCTTTAGGAACAGTAACTAATATTGGACAGATTATAGAATGGGAAATTACCAATACTGTACTATCAGAAATGTCTGGAGATGATGTTTTATCAATTAAAATTGTTGCAACAGATTTGAGTACTTCAAGTAATATTTATAGTAAAGAAACAGCTCTTTCTGACGCAGGTAAACCGCAATTATTTTGCACAACAATGGCCTCTTCTTCTACGCTTGTAACTTCAATTGAAGTTGATGGTGCAAACGGTGCTAGTACAGTTGAAACAGATGCTACACTTCAAATGGAAACTGTTGTATTACCAGCCGATGCAGATAACTCAAGTGTAACTTGGTCTGTTACAGACGGTTCTGGTTCAGCAACAATAAATACCACAGGATTGTTAACAGGTGTAACGGCTGGTACAGTTACAATTACAGCAACAGCTAACGATGGTTCTGGTGTTTTTGGAGAAAAAGAAATTACTATAGAAGAGGGTTCTACTAATGGACCAGCAACTATTTATACAATTGCAGATGCTTATGTATGGGACAGGTTTCCTACTTTAAATTATGGCGATGAAAAATTACTAGTTAGAGATGATCCTTCAGATTTGAATCGTCATTCATTTGTAAAATTTGATTTGAGCTCACTTTCTAATGTCATTACAGCTAAGTTTAGATTAACGTTGTTTACTGACCCAGGAACTACAAGAAATTATGAAGCTTTTCTAGTGAATAATGATAATTGGACAGAAAATGGTATTCATTGGGATAATGCGCCAACAAGTGGAACATCTTTAGGCACAGCTACTAACAGCGGACAGATTATAGAATGGGATATTACCGATGCTGTTCTTACGGAAATGGATGGTAATGATATTATATCAATTATGATTGTTGCTAAAGATTTGAGTATTACTAATAATATCTACAGTAAGGAAGCTGCGTTAATTGACGTTGATAAACCTAGAATAATAACCAATGAAATGACATTATCAACAGACAACAACCCTGTTGATATCAATAACATTGTTGTTTATCCTAACCCTGCAACAAGTCATGTTTATATAAACGGATTAGACAACACACAAACTCTTGTGTCTGTATATAACAACGTTGGGCAACTATTACAACAAGAAATGTACAAATCCAATATAGATTTGAGTGCATTAAAACCAGGGATTTATTATGTAAAAATCTTAAATCAACAAGAACAAAAAATACATAGGATTATTAAAAAATAATTGATTGAAATTGAACAAATAGCAAACTAAACCATGAAAAATAAAATAATAAAAAACAAGAATTTGACCCAGTTTTGGATACTGACTTTATTGCTTCTTCATACGGCAATTTTTAGTCAAACTGTTATAGAAACCTATGCTGATGGCGACACTCAAAATTCAATAAAAAATGATTTTTCAATTTCAGTTGATGGTTCATATCAATTAGATTTATCATTAGAAAATGCAACAGACGCAACTTATCTTACCCTTTCTCAAAACGGTACTGGCTATGATGTAGTATTGCAAAGTCGTGATACTGAAGAAAGTCATCATATAAGTATTATAGGAAGTATCAAAGATTTAAATGGTAATGAAGTTAAAACGTATTCTGAAAAATTTACAGTACAACAAGCAACACCTTCTAGTTCAGAAAGTTCTGCCTCTTGGATGTCTGGAAAATGGGGAGTAAGATTTGCAATACAAGGAGGTACTAAACTAGATGCAGCAGTTGCAGCAGGAGCAAACTATTACAATGGAATAAAACAAATAGCCGATACTTTAAAAACAGTGGGGTATGTAATTTCCAATTTAACCAACAATGCTCATGGATATCATTTTACTTTAAGAGATCATCCATACATAGACATTGCCAATGAGATTCACCCAGATTTTGTTCCTTCCAAAGAGAATGAACAAATTACTTTAGATGTTTTAAAGGCTATTAAAGACAGTGGTAAAAAAGTTATTTTATACATAGCATCAGATGGGCCTTCTGCTAGTGGTGGTACGCCAAACAATGCAGAATACAAAGCTGCTTGGGAAGCTTATTATAACGAGAATTTTAATGGTGAAGAGGCTACAGCATGGAAACACCTAGTGAAAGGATTTGTAGAAAGATTTAATGATTTAGGTTTGGTAGACGGTTTTTGGGTAGACCATGCAGTTGCGCTTCCTGGAGGACCTAGCAACTTTGTAAACATGTTAAGAGAAGTAAATCCTGATTTTGCAATTACCGTAAATTATGGAAAAAAATATTTTGACAAGACAGTAGCTTCAAACGGTATTGATATGCCTACAAATCATAAAGTGGTAAATTTATGGCCTACAGGTGGTGATTACAATGATTTTACCGCAGGTCACCCTACTCCACTTGCTACAGGAGCAGCTCCAAATTCTTGGGCGTATGAAGAATTAACTTTAGAAGAAACCAAAAATGCTCCTTGGGTAGCATTGAATGATAAAAAAATACTGAGACATTTTTGGACACCTGTACGTCAAAACTGGACAAGTCCAAACTCAGATAACTTTCCTGTTTTGTTTGATACAGAACAAGCTTACCGTTTTGTAAGAACCTTAACCGATGCTGGTGCAGCTCATAGTTTTGCCAACACAATTAGTTTGGGGTCAATTACACAAGAAGAATTTGAAATGTTTAAGGTTATTGATGCGCGCATGCAACAAGCGCAAAAACCAGATTACGAGCCATATACTAGACCAATAGGAGCTTATTTTAAACAAGAATACAGGTTTGATGGTTCTTTTAATACAAATTACTGGGACAACGCTGCAAATTGGTCAAGTGGTCAGTTACCATCATCAACATCAGATGTGGTTATCAAAGCAGGAGATTCTATTCTTGTAGCATCAGACTCAAGTGTTAGAGATCTTTTGATAGAAGAAGGTGCTAGTTTAAATGTTTCAAAAGAAATTAATTTTCAAATTTATGGTAATGTAAGAGGTACAATTAACTATCTAGAATCTATAGCTCCAGCTCCAGTACCAGGAATTGTTTCTCAATATCTTTTTGAAAATAATTTGAATGATGAAATTGGAGACAATCATGGAACTTTAGTTGGTGAACCAACTTTTGTTAATTCAGGTGTAAAAGAAGGAGACTATTCATTGTTATTAGATGGAGATAATGATCAAATCGATTTAATAAATCATGTTGAAGATTTCCCAAAAGGAGGAGCTGCACGTACAATTACAGGGTGGTTTAACACAACATCTACAACAGGAAGTATCTTTAATTATGGTACAGAAGCAACAGGTGAACGTTTTGAAATTATAGGAAACCTTAATGAGTTTAGCGTGGCTGTGAGTGGTTTTAAATGGGGAGTAGATAATTTATCACTTTCTTCAGATTGGCATCATTTTGCAGTGGTTTTACCAAGTATAGCAGATCCGCAATCAGATGATTTATTATTATATCTAGATGGTGAATTAATTACGGCTGCAAGACTTGCAGGAGCTGTAAGAAGTATTAATACCGGCGATAGCTTTGCTGTTATAGGTGCTGCATACAATGGTACTTTAGATGATTTTAGAATTTACAATACAGCTTTAGATGCTTCAGAAATATATACAGTAATACATGGTCCTATATTGGTTAGTTCCTTGTCTTTTGAAGATGATTTAGTGGTTTATGAGAACAATTCAATTCAAATGACAGTCTCTGTTTTACCAGAAGATACAGCTGATAAAAGTGTTTCTTGGTCAGTAGCAAATGGTTCTGGATCTGCAACTATAGATGATAATGGCCTGTTAACAGGAACTGCTATTGGAACTGTAACCGTTACTGCAACTGCTAAAGACGGTTCAGAAGTTACTTCTCAAACAGAAGTTACCGTTAGTGCAATAAATCCTGTTACTTCTATAACGGTTCAAGGAATAGGAGGAATTACAACTATTGAAGTAGGAACAGAATTGCAAATGGAAGCATTTATTTTACCAGAAGATGCCTCTATAAAAAATGTGGTTTGGTCATTAGATCCAGTAGGAGGTTTAGGTACTATTGATGAAAACGGTGTGTTTGTAGGAGATAATGATGGTGCTGTTACTATATATGCAACAGCAACAGACAATTCAGGAATTTCAGGAGTGGTCTCTATTCAGGTAGTTACGCATCCGCTTGTACAATCCATTGATGTGTATGGCTTAAATGGAGTTAATGCAATTCAATTAGGAACAACTTTCCCAATGAAAGTATCAGTATTACCTGCGGATGCTGATGATGCTAGTGTTACTTGGTCTGTGATTGATGGAACAGGTTCTGCATCTATTACAACTGAAGGATATTTAACAGGAAATGCTTTAGGAACAGTTACAGTAAAAGCAACAGCTGTTGATGGCTCTGCAGTTTACGGTCAACTAGAAATGACTGTTCAAGAAGATGCAATAGATACTGATGTAACCATTTATCTAACAGAAGATGCTTATACATGGGATAGATTTGCTACAAAAAATTATGGCGGAGTAAAATTAATTGTTAGAGATGACCCTGCAGATTTAAATCGTCATTCCTATGTGAAATTCGATTTAAGCATGCTTTCAGATGTAGAAACAGCTAAATTTAGACTTACTTTAGATGAAGCCACAGAAGATACTAGAAGTTTTGAAGCTTTCTTGGTTGATGATAGCTGGACAGAGAATACTATTACATGGAATAATGCCCCTACAAATGGCGTTTCTTTAGGTGTAGTTTCTAATTCTGGGCAACTAATTGAATGGGATGTTACAAGTACAGTCCTTTCACAAATGCAAGAAAATGAATGGTTGTCTATTAAAGTTATTTCTAAAGATATGGAAATCACTAATGGTATTTATAGTAAAGAAGTAGCAGTTACAGATATTGATAAACCAAGAATAGTAATTACATCTACTGGTGAAACATTATCTATTAATGATGCTATAAATACTTCTAACTTGTCAGTATATCCTAACCCAACAACGGGTAAAGTAAATATACAAGGTTTAAAGAATGAAGACACAACAATATACATCTATAATAATTTAGGACAATTGTTACAACATGAAAAATACAATTCAAATATTAACATGAGTTCTTTTAAAGCTGGAATTTACTTTATGAAAATTTTAAGCGCTCACGAACAAAAAACAATTCGTATCATTAAAAAATAGCTTTTATAAAACCTGTATTTTATGATGCAGGTTTTATTTGATATTTTTTTTTACATAAATTTTTGCAAAATACTTTTTTAGTATCAATATGTCAATTGACAGCTAAGAGACAAAATTTAGGATTATAGAGCATAGAAGAAAAAATAAAAATTTGAATCCTTTTATAAAAATATACATCATGAAAATTATTAAATTAATTACACTCTTTTTCATCGTAACGCTAGCTTTTCAAAGTTGCAAGAATAAAAAAGAAACCAAAACAGTGGCTGAAACCACAAAAACCACTTCAAAAAAACAGCCAAATATCATTTTTATTTTTGCTGATGATTGGGGTTATGGCGATTTAGGAATCCACGGCAGTTCGTTTTGCGACACCCCCAATTTAGATAAAATGGCTGCCGATGGATTAGATTTTCAAAATTTTTCTGTGGTAAATCCTGTGTGTTCGCCAAGTAGAGTTGGCATGGTTACAGGCCAATTTCCAGCAAGACAATCTGTTCATGGGCATTTTGCCTCTGTAGCATCTCATGCCAAAAGAAACATGCCAGATTGGTTAGATACCAACGCACCAATGTTGCCACGTATGCTAAAGACCGCTGGTTATACAACCGCTCATTTTGGTAAATGGCACCTTACAAATACACATGTAGAAGACGCTCCTACTCCATTAGAATATGGGTATGATGAGTATGGTGCATTTAATATTGCTGGTAGATTACATCAAATGCAAGTAGACTCAACATTACATAAAACAATAGATTTTGCAAAACGCAATAAAGACAAACCGTTTTTTATAAATGCTTGGATTCACGCAACACATACACCACATTATCCAAAAACAAAATATATGGATAAATATGCACATTTAGATGATCAAAAACAAGTTTATGCTGCTGTTGTTGCTGAGTACGATGCACGAATAGGAGAACTTTTTGCTACTTTAAAAGAATTGGGAATAGATGATAATACCCTAGTTTTATTTTCTTCTGATAACGGTCCAGAAATAACAGGTACCAAAAAGATGACAGAAGATAATTCTACAGGACCTGGTATGGGAGAGTATTATTCAGTTGGTGAAGATGGTGGACTTAAAGGGCGCAAGCGTTCTTTATTTGCAGGTGGCGTTCGTATTCCTTTTATTGTGCGTTGGCCAGGTCAAGTGCCTGCAGGAAAAGTGGATAAAACAACTCAAATGTCGGCAGTAGATTTATTACCCACTTTTATGGAGTTAGCTGGCGCACATTATCCTGAAGGTTACAAACCAGATGGTGAAAGCATTGTTGCAGCTATAAAAGGAGAAAAATACAATCGTGAAAAACCTATTTATTGGGATTGGCGTTTTTCTAGTAAGCGTCCATATTTTTGGCCAAGTGCAGGAATACAAGATCAAAACTGGAAATTGTTGATTAATAAAAAAATGAATCGCACAGAATTATACGACATCAGTAAAGATTGGACTGAACAAAATGATGTGTCTGTTGATCATCCAGAGAAAGTAAAAGCTTTAATAGAAAAATTAGAATTGTTTCAGAAGACCTTACCAAAAAATCCACCAGCAAATACCTTTTCTAAAGAAAGAGAATAAAGATACTTATTTGAGTTAAGTTAATGTGTTTTCTAAGTAATGGTCTTTTGTGGATATTAGGCCATTACTTTTAAACTTTCCAACTGTTACAGACTATTAATTAGATTGATATTATCTAAAAATTTAGAATAGAAAAGATATATATACATTATTTTTAATGCTATTTATTTTTCGATTATTGCAACACAAATTAATGTTCAAAACAACATTGAACAATGGCAAGTTTTAAAAACGTATTACACGTAGCATTAAAACTATCAAGATTAGAGTTGAAAGGTGCTAATACCTTCAAATTTAAAAAAGGAACTGTCTTAACACGTAAATTATCATAATAGTTATGCCCTACTTAAAAATTGAGCTAAAAAAAATAATAGGATTTGTCTGTATCATGTTGCTCTTTTTTAGCTGCAATAATCATTTTATTCAAACGGAAATAATATCACCTAATGGTATAATTAAAATCGTTTTAGAAAATGAAAATAAGGTATTTACTTATCGGGTTTTAGAAAATGAAAAAGAAATTATTTCAAATTCTGAAATTTCAATGCTACAAGGATTAAAAGTAGATGTTTTAAAAACTAAAGCAAAAGAAGCCAATAAAACTTGGAATCCGGTTTGGGGACAGTTTAGTGAAATTAAAAATAATTATAACGAATTAGAAGTAGCTTTAAGCTACCAAGGCACGTCTGCAACTCTTTTTGTAAGAATGTATGATAACGGTGTAGCTTTTCGATTTAAGATGAATGAGGTTTCAAATAATTTGAATCCTTCATTTTTTATGGAATATGGATTGGCCGAAACTAGCAAACTGTTTTCTCCTGCTGGTATAAAAAACCCTATTGAACCTATAGCTATTGCTGATTTAAATAAGTTGAACCCTCTAAAGGATCAATTAAAAATGCCATTGGTTATTGAAAATAAGGAACACAAATTTTTGTCGCTTTTAGAATCAGATTTGGTAAGTGCACCAGGCTTTAATGTTATCAATTTTAAATTTGATACAGAGAGAAATAAATTAACATCAAAAAATGATTTTATTTCTGAGGAAAAGAATTTAATAACTCCATGGAGAATTATACTTCTTGGAGATAAAATAGGAAATTTATTGACCAATACAGTGCCCTTAAATGTAGCTGCTCCTAACAAAATTGAAAATCCATCTTGGATTAAACCTGGTAAAACGCTTTGGGATTGGAGAGTACATGGGTACACAGCAGAAGACGGATTTAAATACGGTATTAACAACGAAAGTTATTATCGTTTTATAGATTTTGCTGCTGAAAATAATATTGAATATTTCATGATAGATGATGCTTGGTACACCGATGTAAAACCTGGTTACATGGAAATGTCAGATAAATTAGATTTAGATAAAGTTACTAAGTACGCTAAAAAAAAGGGTGTTTCATTGCTTTTATATTATGATAGAAGACAAGGAGATTATGGCGATAAAGCTCTGTTTCCATATTATAAATCTCTAGAAATGAAAGGGATAAAATATGGATTTATGGGTGAAAAGGTACCTTTTACTAGAGAAGCAATTCAAACGAGTGCAGATAATAATTTATTGATTGATTTTCATGATAGTCCTGTGCCTTTTACCGGAGTAACTAGAACCTACCCAAACGCCATTACTAGAGAATATTGCCATGCACAACAAGATTCTAGAAGTGCTTTTACACCTAAAACCTTTATTAGAATGGCACTAATTAATGCAATTCAAGGTCCTTTAGATATGAATAATGGAATTTTCGATATTTCTGGAGTGAATGCTGGTACTAGAGAAAAAGGACCTAGAAAGTTAAATTCATTAAACACAACTGTTGCTGCAGAAGCTGCACGTACACTTATTATTTTTAGCGGTTTAGTTTGTATTCCTGATCCACCAGAAGCTTATGCAGCAAAATCAGATTTGTTTGAGTTTATTAAAGAATTACCTATTGGTAAATGGGATGAAACAAAAGTTTTACAAGCTAAAATGGATAAGTATATTAGCACTGCAAGACGAAATGGTGAAAATTGGTATATTGGTTCTGTTCATGCAGATGGAGGAACTTTAGAGATTGCTTTAGATTTTCTTAAAGAAAATAAACCCTACAAAATCACCTATTATGAAGATGCTGAAAATACAGATAGTAAAACAAACCCAGAAGCATACATAGTAAGATCATCAACCGTAAAAAAAGGAGCTATTGTAAAAGCGAATATGGTTGCAGGAGGTGGTCATTGTATGTGGATAAGACCTAATTAGCATTAAAAAATCATTCAGGGTTATACAATCAATAAAAAATATTAGAGAGATAACAGAAATAAACATATAATAATGAAATACATAATAACAGCTTTTTTATCATTAACATTACTAGGAACTCAATCACAAAATAAAAAACCAAATATTGTTTACATATTAGCAGATGATTTAGGCTATGGAGATGTAAAATGTTTTAATCCTAATGGGAAAATTCCAACACCCAATATGGATAAAATGGCGGCGAATGGTATTAAGTTTACAGATGCTCATACCTCATCTTCTGTATGTACACCAACACGTTACGGAATTATAACAGGGCGTTATAATTGGAGAACTTCTTTAAAAAGTTTTGTCTTAGGAGGATATTCAAAATCGTTGATAAAAAAAGAAAGAACTACCGTTGCCAATCTATTAAAAACGCAAGGGTATTCTACTGCTTATATTGGTAAATGGCATTTAGGTTGGGACTGGAAAATCATCAATAAAGGAAAGAAAGTCAATCTAAATAAATTAAAGGCAAAGCCTAAGGTAGATTTTACAGCACCTATTCAAAATGGACCTTCTACTCATGGTTTCGATTATTCTTTTGGTTTTTGTGGTTCGCTTGACATGGCACCCTATGTTTATGTAGAGAATGATAAGCCAACTCAAGTTCCTACTAAAACAACCGTTTCTGTTGATGAAAAAGGAATCTGGAGAAAAGGGCTAACTTCTGATGATTTTAACCATACCAATGTTCTTCAAGATTTAACAGATAGAGCTGTAAATTATATTAAAAAGCAAGCCAATGAAAAAGAACCTTTCTTTTTATATTTTCCGTTGCCAGCACCACATACACCTATTTTACCAACTACAGAGTTTTTAGGAAAAAGTAATACCAATATGTATGGAGATTTTGTTATGCAGGTAGATGATGTGCTTCGTCAAATTAGAGAGACTTTAAAAAAACAAGGAATTTCAGAAAATACTTTAGTTGTGTTTACAAGTGATAATGGTTGTTCTCCTAAGGCAGATTTTGAAGAGCTAGCCAAAGTGAATCATGATCCAAGTTATTTATTTAGAGGAACCAAATCAGATATTTTTGAAGGAGGACATAGAGTGCCATTTATAGTAGAATGGCCAGCAAAAGCCTTAAAAAATGCAACGTCAAACAAAGCTATTTGCACTACGGATTTTTTTGCAACCTGTGCAGAGTTAAGCGGTTATAATACCAAAGATACTGAAGGCGAAGATAGTTACAGCATGTTGCCATTAATCACTGGAAAAAAGGATATCGAAATTAGAGATTATACGGTACATCATTCTGTAAATGGATCTTTTGCTATAAGAAAAGGAGATTGGAAATTAATTATTTGTCCAGATTCTGGAGGATGGAGTTCCCCAACATCAAACGATGTAAAAAAGAAAAAAATGGATTTTCCTGATTTGCAATTATATAATTTAAAGGATGATATAGGAGAAACCAAAAATTTAATTGCAGAATTTCCTGAAAAAGCTGCGGAATTAAAAGCCGCACTTAAAAAGATTATTTTAGATGGAAGAAGTACACCTGGAGCAATTCAAAAAAATGAAGGTATGAATGGTTGGAAGCAAATTGAAGCAATTATTAATTGATTAAGAATCAAAAACAATGAAAACTATTAAACAATATATTGGTATATTTTTACTTTTGAATTCAATCTTTGTATTAACTGCCCAAGAAAAAAGTGGTGATTGGCCTGTGTTAAAAACGTATGACCAAGATCATATTCAAAAAATTAAAATGCCAGTTGGCGGCATTGGAACAGGAACAATTTCCTTAACAGGTAGAGGTTCATTAGAAGATTGGGAAATTATGAATCGCCCTGCAAAAGGCTTTAATCCTACTCTAGAAAATTGGGGACCTGCAAAAGTAAAAGGACCTTTTTTTGTCATTTTTATGGAAGATAAAAATGGAGAAAAACAAACTCGTTTATTGGAAGGTACACCAGATGAATCTTATTATGAAGGTGCATGGGGAGCAACCTCAAATAACCATGGTTTGCCACGTTTTGGTAAGGCAGAATTTAAAACTGCTTATCCATTTGGTCAAACTTTTTTAAGTGATAAAAATCTTCCTGTAGAAGTTGTTGTTGGTGCTTTTAATCCTTTGATTCCTGGTAAAGTTGATGAAAGCAGTATTCCAATGGTAATTTTAAATTACAAGGTAAAGAATACCAGTAATAAAGATATTAAAATAGCACTTGCAGGTACAATTCAAAACTTTATAGGTTTTGATGGTGTAAGAGGAAAAGCTATCAAAAATGCAAATACTATTGTTGAAAAAAATGGCGTAAAAGGAATTCATTATACAAGCAATGGCGTAGATCCTAAAAGTGAACAATGGGGTACAATGAGTTTTGTTTCTTTAAATGATGGGGAAACAAGCTATAGAACTGCATGGCAACCTAAAACCAGTAGATGGGACAAAAAAAGATTGGATTTTTGGGATGATTTTAGTGCTGATGGGGTTTTAGAAAAAAGAGAAAATAAAAAAGCCAATGCGCCTATGGGATCCTTGGCTGTGAAAACTACTTTAAAGGCTGGAGAAGAAAAGAATTTTAAATTTTTAATCAGTTGGCATTTTCCAAACAGACAAACTTGGGACAAACCAGGGTTTCAAAAGTTAATAAAAGCGACAGTAGGAAATTATTATACAACTAAGTATAAAGATTCTTGGGACGTGATTTCTAAAACCTTACCAAGATTAGAGGTATTAGAAAAAGAAACAAAATCTTTCGTTACTACTTTTATTGAAAGTGATATTGCAGAAGAAGTAAAAGAAGCTGCATTATTTAATTTGGCTCATTTAAGAACACAATTGGCTTTTCGAATTAAAAGTGGACACTTATTAGGTTGGGAAGGTTTGTTTGATACACGTGGTTCTTGTTTTGGTTCTTGTACACATGTTTGGAACTATGAGCAAACATTGGCGTTTTTATTCGGAGAATTATCTAAAACAATGCGTGATGTAGAATATGGATATGCAACAGATGATGATGGATTGATGAGTTTTAGAGTGTATTTACCACTTTCTGAAGGACAAAAATGGGGAAAAGCTGCTGCAGATGGACAAATGGGAAGTATCATGAAATTTTATCGAGACTGGCAATTATCTGGTGATGATGCCTTTTTAAAACAACATTGGGCAAAAGTAAAAAAATCACTAGAATTTTGCTGGATTCCTGGAGGTTGGGATGCCGACAAAAACGGAGTTATGGAAGGTTCTCAACACAATACAATGGATGTAGAGTATTTTGGACCTAATCCTCAAATGGGATTTTGGTATTTAGGGGCATTAAAAGCATCAGCAGAAATGGCAAATTATGTAGGTGATCAAAAATTTGCAAAAACTTGTAAAAACCTATACAATCAAGGGTCTACTTGGATGGATGAAAATTTGTTCAATGGCGAATATTATGTGCAACATATTCAACCACCAATGTCTAGAGATAATGTAGCTCCTAGTTTGATGGATGTTGCTACTAAAAAAGGAGAAACTGACTTAACATCTCCAGATTTTCAATTAGGAAATGGCGTTTTAGTAGATCAATTAGTAGGACAGGTTTTTTCGCACATTGTAGGTTTAGGGTATTTAGGAAAAGAAGAAAATATTAAAAAAACGATGAAGTCTATTAAGAAATATAATTATGTTGATAATATGGCTTCTCATGCCAATTTTCATAGATCTTATGCTTTGGGAGATGAATCAGCATTATTGATGGCTGCGTATCCAAATGGAAGACCAGAAAAACCATTTCCTTATTATACAGAAGTAATGACTGGTTTTGAGTACACTGCAGCTATTGGGATGTTACAAGAAGGACTAACTGAAGACGGATTATTATGTATTAGAAATATTAGAGCACGTTACGATGGCAAAAAAAGAAGTCCTTTTAATGAAGCCGAAGCTGGGCATCATTATGCAAGAAGTATGATGGCTTGGGCAGGAATTTTAGCAACCACAGAATTTCATTATTCTGCTGTAGAAAAATCAATGAGTTTTACGTCTAAACCAGGGACTTATTTTTGGAGCAATGGCTATAGTTATGGAACTTGTTTGGTACAAAATAAACAAGCAGAACTTACCGTAATTTCAGGATTTTTAGAGTTGAATCGTTTTACCTTAAAAGGTATAGGATCAAAAAAGTTAAAAGGAAAAAAGGTTCTTTCAAACGAAAAATTAATTATTAAATTATAAGATTTATGAAGACTTCATTAAAATTAATAAACTCATTTATCTTGTTGTTTTTAATGGTTGGAATAGCAAATTCTCAAACCAAAAATGATGATTGGCCAGTACTTAAAAGGTACGATCAAAACCACCTAGATAGAATAGCAATGCCTGTTGGAGGAATTGGAACAGGAACCATTTCACTTACAGGACGTGGTGCATTAGAAGATTGGGAAATTATGAGTCGTCCTGCAAAAGGATACAACCCTATTTATGCAGGAGTGGCAGTTATAAATCGTGCGCCATTTTTTTCAATTTATATTAAGGAAAATCAAAAAGAAGCACAAGCATTACTTTTAGAAGGTCCAGTTCCTGTAAAATACGATGAAGGTTATTATGGATCAAAAGCGCCAAATCACGGATTACCTCGTTTTGATAAAGCTAGTTTTCAAACAGCGTATCCTTTTGGACAAGTTTTATTGAGTGATTCTAAAGTTCCTGTAGAAGTAACTGTAGGTGCATTTAATCCTTTAATTCCAGGAAACACAGAAGATAGTAGTCTTCCAATGGCAATATTGAGTTATAAAGTTAAAAATACCAGTAACAAGGCAATTACAATTTCTATAGCAGGTAACATTCCTAATTTTATAGGTTTTGATGGTAAAGAAGGGAAAGCTTATAAAAACACAAATACCTATAAAGAAGAAAATGGTTTTAAAGGAATACACTTTACAGCGAATGAAAAAATTGACAAAGAGAGTGCTCAATGGGGTTCGTTTAGTTTAGCTACAAATAATCAAGGTGAAATTTCTCACAGAACTGCATGGAAACCCGGAGATTGGGGTAACAGTACACTTGAATTCTGGGATGATTATACTGATGATGGATTGTTAGAAGAACGTGTTTCTGTACAAAAAAACAATATGGGTTCTTTAGCAGTTAAAACAACTTTAGCGCCAAATGAAGAAAAAGATATTCGTTTTTTTATTACTTGGAATTTCCCAAATCGTCTTGGTTTTCAAGAAAAAGCAAATGTAGGTAACTATTATGCTACTCAATTTAAAGATTCTTGGGAAGTAGCACAAAAACATATTGCTAGAATTCCTGAATTAGAAAATCAAACAAAAACATTTGTGGATGCTTTTATCCAAAGTGATTTTCCTGAAGTGATAAAAGAAGCTGCTTTGTTCAATTTAGCGCATTTTAGAACACAACTCGCATTTAAAACCAAATCTGGTTATTATTTAGGTTGGGAAGGTATTAAGGATAATGAAGGAAGTGGGTCTGGAATGTGTACCCATGTTTGGAATTATGAACAAACCATTCCGTTTTTATTTGGTGATGTTGCCCAAAATATGCGCGAAGTAGAATTTGGATATGGAACAGATGAAAATGGATTAATGTCTTACAGAATTCACTTGCCTTTAGCTACTAAATCAACCAGTTTTGGGTTGGCAGCTGCTGATGGACAAATGGGTAGTATTATGAAATATTATCGTGAATGGCAACTTTCTGGTGATGATGAATTCCTAAAAAAGAATTGGAAAAATGTTAAAAAAGCACTAGAATTTTGTTGGATTAAAAACGGTTGGGATGCTAATAAAGATGGTGTTATGGAAGGCAGTCAACACAATACTATGGATGTAGAATATTATGGGCCAAATCCGCAAATGGGTTTATGGTACTTAGGTGCTTTGCGTGCAACTGAAGAAATGGCGAACTATTTAGGCGAAAAAAAGTTTGCGAATACTTGTAGAACTTTATATAAAAATGGTTCTAGTTGGATGGATAAAAACTTGTTTAATGGTGAATATTATGTTCAAAAAATAGTTCCGCCAATGCATTTGGATAGCATTGCAAAAGGACTAATTCGTGTAAAAAGAAGATTGGTTGCAGATGATCCTCAATATCAATTAGGAGAAGGTGTACTTATAGATCAATTAGTAGGTCAAGTGATGGCGCATATTTTAGATTTAGGCTATTTGGTAAATAAAGACAACATCAAAAAAACAAACAATGCAATCTTAAAATACAATTACAGAGAAAATTTAATGAAGCATCCAAATTTTATGAGATCCTATGCTTATGGAAATGAATCAGCATTGTTAATGGCTGCATATCCTAATAAAAGACCAAAACAACCATTTCCTTATTTTACTGAGGTAATGACAGGTTTTGAGCATACTGCAGCAGTTGGAATGTTGTATGAAGGTCAGGAAAAAGAAGGATTAAAAACCATTCAAGATGTTAGAAATCGTTATGATGGTAAAAAACGAAATCCTTTTAATGAGGCAGAATATGGACATCATTATGCAAGAAGTATGATGGCTTGGGGAGGTGTTTTGGCAACTTCTGGGTTTCATTATTCAGCAGTAGAAAAGTCTATGCGTTTTACCTCAAAAACAGGAACTTATTTCTGGAGTAATGGGTACAGTTGGGGCACTTGTGAGGTTAAGAAAAAGGCTGTTGTTTTAACTGTTCTTTCAGGAAAATTAGAATTAAATAGGTTTTCATTGGAAGGTGTTGGCACAAAAAAACTAAAAAATAAAATAATAGATAGTTCTAAATCATTACAAATAAAATTATAAAAGAAAAACGATGAAGTTCATTTTAATAGCAGGTTATATTTTTTTAATAAGTTCTTGCAATGCTTTTCAAAAGAAGGAAGTAGTAAAACCCAATGTTATTTTAATTTTTGCAGACGATTTGGGCTATAGTGATATCAGTTCTTATGGATCTAAAAATGTAAAAACACCAAATTTAGATCAGTTAGCTAACCAAGGTTTACGTTTTACAAATTATCATACAGGTGCTTCTATTTGTTCACCTTCTAGAGCTGCTTTGTTAACAGGAGCTTATCCACAAAGAACAGGTTTATATTTGGGGATTAATCCAAAGCGTGATGCCCATTGGTTTTTAGGATTAAATCCTGATGAAATTATCATTCCAGAACAATTCAAAAAACAAGATTATGCAACCTTTATGGTTGGTAAATGGCATTTAGGAACAGAAGAAAAGTTTTCATATTTCAATCAAGGATTTGATGATTATTATGGAATGCCTTGTAATTATCACCATAGTAAACAATTTTTTGATGGTAAAAAGTTGGTTTATGAAGTGACTCCTCTTGACAAATTAACAAGTCTTTACACAGAAAAAATCACACATTATATTGAAGAAAGTTCAGAAAAACCCTTCTTTTTATTCTATTCACACAATTATCCACACACGCCATTTAAAGCAGGAAAAAAATTTGTTGGTTCTTCAAAAGATGGTGTAAGAGGTGATGTTATTCAGGAGTTTGATTGGAGTATTGGTGAGATTGTAAAATCATTAGAAAAATCAGGGAAATTAGACAATACCATCATTATTTTTACATCCGATAATGGCCCATTAAAAAACGAATATGCGAAACCTTACAGAGGCACAAAATTTGTTTCTCTTGAAGGAGGACATAAAGTTCCTTTTATCATTTCTTGGCCAAAAGGGATTGAAAAAAGTGCAATTTTAGATACACCCATATTTGCTATGGATGTTTTTCCAACACTTTCTAAAATAATTGGAGCAGACATTCCTAAAGACAGAGTTTATGATGGAGTAAGTATTTTACCTCTTTTAAAAAATGAGGTTATTAAAAGAGATTCAGAAATCTACTATTATTACAATTGCGAAAATTTACAAGCGGTTTCTTACCAAAACTGGAAATTACATTTACCTCGTTCCGCAGAACAAATTCCTTTTTGGGACAAAAGTAAAACAGAATTTATTGATATAGAATGTCCTGTATTATACAATCTTTCAAATGATATTTCAGAATCGAAAGATGTATCAAAAGAACATCCTAAAATTGTTCGAAAATTATTAAGGATCGCAAAAAATGCGCGTAAAGAATTAGGAGAATTTAATAAAAGAGGAAAAGGGCAACGTTCTACAGGAACTTTATTTCCAGAAGTTCCAATAATAAGCCACCCAAGAGATTGGGAGAATTTACCAGAAAGTATAAAAGAAAAAACGAAAAGAGATTAACTATGGTTTTTATAAATAAAAATATTTTTATTAGAATGCTCAAATGGAGTATTATTTCTTTGCTATTTAGTAGTTGTACATCAAAATTAGAGGCTCAAGAAAAACCCAACATCATCATTCTTTTTGCTGATGATTTAGGTTATGGAGATTTAAGTTGTTATGGTGCACAAGATGTAAATACACCCAATATTGATGAATTGGCAAATCAAGGAATAAGGTTTACCGATTTTCAAGTTCCATCATCAGTTTGTAGTCCTTCTAGAGCTGCATTATTAACAGGACGTTATCCAATGAGAAATGGATTTCCTGTAGCACAACATAATGGAGAAAAACATAAAAATTACGGTTTACATTCTGATGAAATTACCATTGCAGATTTACTTTTAAAACAACAATATGCAACTATGGCAATAGGAAAATGGCATTTAGGTTTTAATACAGGCACACAGCCTTTGGATAAAGGTTTTCAACAGTTTTATGGATTGAAATCTAATTGGTCTAAAAAAAATCCAGAATCAATGCAATTGTATAATAATAGAGAAATTGTTCAAAAAAATGTTCCTTATGAATCTCTAATAAAAAATTATACTCTAAAAGCTATTGAGTTTATAGAAACCAACAAAAAAAATCCGTTTTTTTTGTATCTAGCTTATAATTCTGTTCATTCACCAATAATTGTAAATAAGGAATTTATTGGCACATCTAAAGGAAGTTTGTATGGAGATTATGTTCAGGAATTAGATCATTTTGTTGGGAAACTAACAACTGCTCTTTCAAAAAATAAATTAGATGAAAACACTATTGTAATCTTTTTGTCAGATAATGGACCAGCTTTATGTTATTTTGGAGGCTCTGCAGGCCCTTTAAACGGAGGAAAATATACAACTATGGAAGGCGGTTTTCGTATTCCAGCCATTATCAAATGGAAAGGAAAATTTGCTATAGGAGTAAATGATACTTTTTTGTCTTCAATGGATTTATTACCAACCATAGCCACCTTAGCAGGGGCAGAAATACCAAAAGACAGAGTTATAGATGGAAAAAATATCACTGCTATTTTAGAACAAGGAAAAGGAAAATCTCCACATAAATTTGCATATTATTATAATGGTGCAAACCTACAAGCAGTAAGAAAAGGTAAATGGAAATTACACTTGCCAAGAACCTTAGAAGATCAACCTTTTTGGTCTAAAAAAATGATGGGTAAACCTTTTGGAGGGAAAAATCTTAAAAATATTTCCTGTAAAGGCTTAGAAGTATTAACACGTCCACTTTTATTTAATTTAGATACAGATATGGGAGAATTGACAGATATTTCCAAAAAACATCCTGATGTTGTAAAAGAGCTATTGCTAGAATCAGAAAGAATAAAAAAAGAATTGGGTGATGTAAATATTGTAGGCACAGATCAAAGACTACCACCTTTTAATAATATTCAAGTTAAAAACTAAAAAAATGTATAAAAAATTGAAATATATTTCGATAACTACTCTTAAAATAGGTCTATTATCTATGTTGTTTTACAGTTGTGACTCATCAACGTCGGTGGCACAAGAATTACCCAACATTGTTCTAATTAATGCTGATGATTTGGGGTATGGAGATTTAGGTTGTTATGGAGCAACCAAAGTAAAAACACCAAATATTGATAAACTAGCTCAAGAAGGAAAACGATTTACAGATGCACATTCTGCCTCAGCAGTTTGTACACCTTCAAGATATGCATTGATGACAGGTCAATATCCTATAAGAGCAAATAATGGAAAAGGAATTTGGGGACCTGCACCTATAACTTCAGAATTAATTATTGATACAAAACAAGTAACAATTGCAGATGTTTTAAAGAACAAAGGTTATGCAACAGCAGTGCTTGGTAAGTGGCATTTAGGCTTTGGAACAGGTGAAAATGATTGGAAACAACCACTAAGTCCTGGACCAAATGATTTAGGGTTTGATTATTATTATGGAGTGCCAATTGTAAACAGTGCACCTCCTTATGTATATGTTGAAAATACGAGTATTGTAGGGTCAGATCCTAATGATCCTTTGATATATATAGGTAAAGGAAAACCCAATGAAGTAACTCCAATTACACCAATTCCTAAAGAAGCTTCTCAGAGAACTACAAATAGGTTTAAAGGTGCTGTAAAAGCGCATAAATTATACAATGATTATACCGTAGGAACTGTTTTAGCTGAAAAAGCAGTAAATTGGATTACAGATAAAACTACCAAGAACAAAAAAGATCCGTTCTTTTTATATATGGCAACTACACATATTCATCACCCATTTACTCCTGGTAAAAATTTCCAAGGAAAAAGTGATGCAGAATTGTATGGCGATTTTATTCAGGAATTAGATTGGATGGTTGGTGAGATAATATCAACACTAAAAAAACAGGGAGTAAGTGACAATACTTTGGTCATTTTCACCAGTGATAATGGAGCAATGTTAAATTTAGGAGGAAGAAATGCTATAAAAGCAGGACACAAAATAAATGGTGATTTATTAGGCTTTAAATTTGGAGTTTGGGAAGGTGGTCATCGAATTCCTTTTATTGCAAAATGGCCAGGAAAAATAGAGGCAGGAACTACATCAAATCAACTGATTTGCAATGTAGATATGTTGGCTACATTTAAGGCAATTACGAATCAAAATTCGAAAGAATTAGATGATACTGATAGTAAAAATATTTTACCAACATTATTAGGAAATCCAATAGAACCAATTAGAGAAGAATTGATTTTAGCGCCAAGAAAAGAAGGTCATTTATCTCTAAGAAAAGGAAAATGGATGTATATTCCTGCACAAGGAAGTGGTGGATTTAAAGGATCCAAACCAAATCATCATGCTTGGGGAGGTGCACCTGCAACAGCTTTTGTAGGTAGTAAAAACAGTGATATTGAGAATGGTGAAATAAAAAAAGATGCACCTTTAGTACAATTGTATAATTTAGATGATGATAAAAATCAAACCACAAATGTATTTAACCAATATCCTGAAGTTGTGAAAACTATGGAAACTAAATTAAAAGAAATAGTGAACAGTAATAAACAACAATAAAAACTATATATAAGAGCCTTAAAACGTCTAAAATTAAAATATATGAAGATTTTCTTAGTAACATTTTTTTTATTGTTTTCTAACATCATAGCTCATGCAGAATCAGTTGCTTTTAAGGAAAAAATGAAACCTGATTCATCTGTTGTTTACAAAACTTTGGATAACAAGAAGTTGTCACTTCATATTTTTAATCCTGAAGGACATAAAGTTACGGACCAGGTTCCAGTAATCGTGTTTTTCTTTGGTGGTGGTTGGACTAGTGGAACTCCAAAACAATTTTACGAGCAATCACGTTTTTTTGCTCAAAAAGGAATTGTTGCCATTTCAGCAGAATATAGAGTTAAGAATAAACACAATACAACACCTTTTGATGCAGTTTCTGATGCAAAATCAGCAATTAGATGGGTTCGTAAACATGCCAAAAAATTAGGAATCAATCCAAATAAAATAGTTGCTGCAGGTGGTTCTGCAGGTGGCCATGTTGCAGCATGTACAGGTGTTATTGAAGGGTATGAAGAAGAAAATGAAGATTTGTCTTTCAGTTCTAAACCTAATCTTATGATACTGTACAATCCTGTATTAGATACAACTGAAAAAGGATATGGAATTGCGAAAGTTGGTGAAGAACGAAAAACAGATATTTCACCAAATCATCATATAAAAAAAGGCATTGTGCCTACTTTAGTTTTTCATGGAAAAGCAGATAAAACAGTACCTTTTGAAAATGCAGAACGTTTCAATTTGTTAATGAATGCAGCTGGAAATACCTGTCAGTTAGAATCTTATGCAGGAAAAGATCATGGTTTTTTTAATGGGCCTTTTTTTCGTGCTAAAAAAGCAGATAAAATAGTTTATAACGAATTAATGGATAAAAGCTACGCCTTTGTAAAAGCTCTATTTAATAATTCTGAATTAAAACTTTCTCCTATTTTTAGTAATCAGATGGTACTACAACGTGGTATGCAAGTTCCTGTTTGGGGAACTGAAACTGCAGGTCAAGAAATTTTGGTGTCATTTGCAGGACAACAAAAAAGGACAACTGCAGATGAATCTGGAAAATGGAAAATTCAATTAGATCCTTTGAAAACTTCAAAAACAGGAAGTAATTTAATTGTTAAAGGAAAAAACGAAGTTGTTATTTCTGATGTTTTGGTGGGTGAAGTTTGGATTTGCTCAGGGCAATCGAATATGCAAATGAATGTTAAGATAGTGCCAAAT
This sequence comes from Polaribacter sp., assembly GCF_051251875.1. Classification (GTDB taxonomy): domain Bacteria; phylum Bacteroidota; class Bacteroidia; order Flavobacteriales; family Flavobacteriaceae; genus Polaribacter. The sequence continues at coordinate 132,749 of NZ_JBPOGL010000004.1, read as the reverse complement.
ATTCAAGCATTAGTTTCCAAAGCAAAAAACATACGAAGTTTTGAAGTAAAAAGAACAGTTTCATTAAAGGAAGAAGAAAATGTTAAAGGTACTTGGACAAATCAAACTCCAATTAGTGCAGTTGCCTTTTCTTTTGCATATCATTTAGAAGAAATGAGTGATGTGCCTATTGGTATTATTCATTCTTCTTGGGGAAGTTCATCAATAGAAGCTTGGATGCCCAGAAATATGACAACCGAATTTGATTATTATAAAACCATAATGCAAGATTTTGATGCAGATTCTGATACTCAAAATAACATTAAAACCATTATTGAAAAAGGGGAAAAGCGAACTAAAAAAGAAGATGTTTTTTTACGCAGACAACCCAATATTTTGTACAATGCTATGATGAAACCTTTGATTCCTTTTGCAGTAAGAGGACTAGTTTGGTATCAAGGAGAGCGAAATGCAAGGTATTTATCTGGAGTACCAGAAGTTACTGAGAAGAATTGGTTTCATAAGGTTATTGGGATAAAAGAATATGGTGATGTACTAAGTTCTTGGGTTCAAAACTATCGAAAAGAATGGAATAAAGAAGACATGCATTTTATGGTTGTTATGTTACCAGGTTATGGAAAGGGCACAGAAAAAAAGCCAAACATAGACCCACAAGATCCCACTGAAGAATCATGGGCTTGGATGAGAGAATCGCAGCTTAAAGTCTTAAAACTTAAACATACAAGTGTTATTAATACGATTGATTTGGGTGATATAAAAAATATTCATCCAAAAGATAAACTTCCTATTGGACAACGTTTGGCACTTGAAGCCGCCAAAGAAACGTTGGGTAAAAACATAGTTTCTGAAGGTCCAATAATGAAAAAAGTAGTTGTTAAAAATGAATGTTTAGTTGTAAAATATACCAATGCTGATGGATTAAAAACAACTGATGGTAAATCTCCTTCTGGTTTTTGGATAGCAGACAACACTTTGCAATGGAAACCTGCTACAGCAAATATTAAAGGAAAAACAGTGATTTTAAATTCAAATGAAATAAAAAAACCACTATATATACGTTACGCCTTTTCAGGTAAGCCATCTGTAAATTTAATAAATGGTGAAGGTTTACCAGCCTATCCTTTTAGAACAGATTCTGAAAATAAATTGAAGTAAAAAACATTCAATATCAAGTAAAAACAACAATATATGAAACAAAAACAATCACTTATATTTGTAAGAAATACAATCCTTGTATGCATTATTTTATTAACTATATCCTGTAATTCAAAAAAGAAATCTGAAATGGAAAAAGACAATAACACCTTAAATTCTAATCCTGCAAATGAGAGCACATCAAATTATGCAAACGATGTTGCTTTTATGAAAGAATATATAGAAGTCATAGAACTTACAGACCAATCAAACAACTCAAAAGTAGCAATAGCAGCAGCTTTACAAGGTAGAGTAATGACCTCTAGTGCTTTTGGTGCAAAAGGAAGAAGCTATGGTTGGATTAATAAAGAATTATTCAAATCTAAAGATACCTTAGAACATATTAATGTATTTGGTGGTGAAGAACGTTTTTGGCTTGGGCCAGAAGGTGGCCAATATTCAATATTCTTTAAAAAAGGAGCAAAATTTACCTTAGACGATTGGTACACACCAAATCTTATCGATTTAGAACCTTTTAATGTAAAAAGCGTGTCATCAAATAAAGCTGTATTTACAAAAGAAGCATCGTTAACAAATTTTTCAGGTTTTACTTTTGATATGGGTATTCAGCGGGAAGTTAGTATTCTTTCAAAACAAGAAATTCAAAAAACGTTGGGGCTTGATTCGCTTTCAGAAACTATTAAAACGGTAGCCTATCAAACAACAAATATCATGACTAATTTAGGAGAATCTGATTGGAAAAAAGAATCAGGTTTGCTTTCTATTTGGATGTTAGGCATGTACAATCATTCACCAAACACCACTATTTTAATTCCTTATGTTCAAGGTAATGATTCTGAGTTAGGTAAAGTAGTTAATGACACTTATTTTGGTAAAGTTCCTTCAGATAGATTAGTAGTTAATGATAATGTTATCTATTTCAAAGGTGATGGAGAATATCGTAGTAAAATAGGATTATCTCCGGCTAGAGCCAAAGACATTGCAGGTTCTTATGATTCTGAAAAAGGCATTTTAACTATTGTAAAATACAATAAACCTGAAAGTGCAACAGATTATGTAAATTCTATGTGGGAAATTCAAGACAACCCATTTGAAGGTGATGTAATAAATGCTTATAATGATGGAGCACCAGAACCAGGAGCAAAACCATTAGGCCCTTTTTATGAATTAGAAACATCATCACCAGCTTTGGCTTTAAATGCAGGAAAAAGCGCAACCCACATTCAACTAACCTATCATATAGAAGGAGACGAAGCTAGTTTAAATCCAATTATTAAACAACTTTTTGGAACAACTGTTAAGGATATAAAAACGGCATTTAAATAAAAAAAATGAGAATTACTAATCTATTATATATTGTTATAGCATTGTCTTTAGGAGCTTGTATTACAAAGCAAAATATAAATGAGAATGTAAAATTACCTTATGACGGTAGTTGGGAGGCTTTGCAAAAAATGCCAATTCCAGATTGGTTTAACAATGGCAAAGTAGGAATATTTATCCATTGGGGACCTTATAGTGTTATAGGTCATAAAAAAGGAGGAAGAGGTTATGCAGAACATGTTCCTAAATTGATTTATAAAGATACTACTTATTATTATCCATATTTGAGAGAACGTTGGGGAGCAGCACCACCAGAATTTGGTTATAAAGATATTGTACCTGAATTTAAAGCTGAAAACTGGAATCCGGATAAATGGGCTAAACTTTTTGCTGAAGTTGGTGCAAAGTATGTGGTGTTAACTGCTGAACATCATGATGGCTGGGCCAATTGGGATTCAGAATTAACTCCTTGGAATGCTAAAAATATGGGACCTAAAAGAGATTTAGTAGGAGATTTAGGAATAGCGGTTAAAAAACAAGGATTAAAATATGCTCCCTCATATCATAGAGAAAGACATTCGAGCTTTTTTACTTCAAAACAATATGTTGTGAATGCAAAACCACATGCCGATATTTTGGAGGAAATCAAAAGAAATCCAGAAGCAGCATCTTTATATGGACCATTTGGATTTGATAAAACAGCTGTAGATGAATATGTAGCAAGATGGAAAGAAATTCAGAACAAATATGAACCAGACTTTTTATGGATTGATGACATTCCCATTTTTACTAGAGATGGAAATAATACCCAAGTAGAACCAAAGGTTTTTAAACCAGAAATTCAATATTTTTACGATCAATGTAAATTTATGATTACTGATTTTATGAATTCTGGAAGTCAGAAAAATCAAGAAGTGTATTTGAATAATAAAGGGAAAAATCGTAATTGGCCAGATGGTATTGGTTGTTTAGAAAAAGACAATTTAAAACTAAAAGTAATAGGTCCTAAATGGCAAAGTTGTACCACTTTCGGAACCTCTTTTGGCTATTTAGAAAATGATACATACAAAACTGCTAAAGAAATTATTTCTGAAATGGTTGAGGTGGTTTCAAGAAACGGAAATTTTTTAGTAAATATTGGCCCTAAAGCCGATGGAACGATACCAGAATTACAAGTAGATTTACTTCATAGTATGGGAGATTGGTTAAACATAAATGGAAAAGCTATATATGCAACACGTTATTGGAAAATAAATCATCAAGAAAAAGGAAATTTGGCTTTTACAACCAAGGGAACAAAACTTTATGTAATTGCATTAGATAAACCCATAGAATCTTTAGTAATTGAAGGAACTAAAGGATGGGCTAAAAATGAGGTGAAATCGGTAAATCTTTTAGGATCTGAAACTGTAATTGAATGGGAAATGACAATAGATGGATTAGAAATTATTCCTCCAACAGATTTAGGAAAGAGTAATTATGCATGGTCTTTTGAAATTGAAACTAATAAAGAACAACACAAACCAAATGTTATTCAAACAGATGCTAGCAAAGCTCTAGAGGGAACAAAAAAAGTAGACTTAGATGGAAATGATTAAAAAAGTAATTTATATATGTTTTTGCTGTTGGTTGGTTAGTACTTCTGCTCAAGAAAAAAAACCAAACATCCTTTTTATTTTTGCCGATGATCAAACATTTAATACCATTGGAGCACTAGAGAATTGTCCTGTAAAAACACCTAATTTAGATAGATTAATGGACAATGGAGTTTCCTTTTCTCATACTTACAATCAAGGTTCTTTTACTCCTGCAGTTTGTGTAGCCAGTAGAACTATGTTGGTTACAGGTGGTAATATTTGGAGGGCTGCTTCTTATTCCAAAAAAGGAAATAATAATCACGATCCTAATGCACCTAAAAACAATCCTAAATACAAGATATCTTTTAAAATGCCAAATCAATACTGGCCTCAATATCTAAAAAAAGTTGGATATGATACTTATATGTCTGGGAAATGGCATGTAGGAGAAGTAGCTCCAAAAGACATTTTCGATTTTACGAAAGATATTCGTGCAGGAATGCCAAAGCAAACAGCAAAAAGATATGCACGTACTTTTGAAAAAGATAAACCAGATACTTGGTCTCCATACAATAAAGAACTGGGTGGTTTTTGGAAAGGTGGAAAACATTGGAGCGAAGTATTGGCAGATAATGGAGTTGCTTTTATAGAACAAGCAAAGAATAAGGAAAATCCATTTTTTATGTATTTGGCTTTTAATGCACCACACGATCCTAAACAAGCACCTAAACGTTTTGTAGATTTATATGATGCAGATGAAATAAAAGTTCCTGCAAATTTTCTTCCTGAATATCCCTATAATCAGCAAGCAGGAGCAGGTAGAGGATTGCGAGATGAAAAATTAGCCCCTTTTCCTAGAACTCCCTATTCAGTTCAGGTAAACAGACAAGAGTATTATGCTAGTATAAGTCACATGGATGAACAAGTTGGTAAGATTTTAGCGGCTTTGGAAGCTTCAGGAAAAGCAGAAAATACGTATATCTTTTTTACTGCCGATCATGGATTGGCTATAGGAGATCATGGATTTATGGGAAAACAAAACATGTATGAAAGTAGCATGAGAGTTCCCATGATTGTTTGTGGTCCTAACGTGCCAAAAGGAAAAGTGATAGATGAATTTGTTTACTTACAAGATATTATGCCCACTACTTTAGAACTTGCAGGTATAGAAAAACCAACAAATATAGACTTTAATAGTTTGTTGCCATTGGTATTAGACAAAGTTAAAACCAGTAATTATCCTATTGTTTACGGAGCATATTTTGGTTCTCAAAGAATGTATAGAACAAAAGATTATAAAATGATTATCTATCCAACCGCTAATGTGGTAAGATTGTATGACATGAAAAAAGATCCTATGGAAATGAATGATTTGGCAGAGGATAAAGAAAAACATCAAGAAATTTTAGAAACCTTATTTAAGGAGTATAAAATAGTTCAAGACAATATGAAAGACCCTATAGATATTAGTATTGTTTTTAACAAATTTATCAATAAAAAATGAAAAAAATAATGAATCATAATTTTCAAGTCCAGAGTTTATTCCTATTAATTATTCTTGGTTTTTTAACTAGTTGTAGTGCTTATAAAAACAAAGAAGATAAAAAAGAAGAAGAAACTAGTCTTGTAAAAAAATCTTCTTTAAAATTTACTTATCAAGATGTAAAAGGAATTGGAAAAGACAGTCTTTACAACAGACGAGACAATAGTGATATTATAAAAGTTAACAACACGTATTATGTCTGGTATTCAAGAATGGACAGTCCAATAACTTCAGGATATTGGGCAACCATTTGGTATGCAACCTCAACAGATGAAGGTTACACATGGCAAGAGCAAGGAATGGCATTAGGTTTAGGAGAAAAAGGAGCGTTTGATAGCCATTCTGTTTTTACACCAAATATCATAGCTCAAGATGGAAAATATTATTTGTATTATACAGGAGTAAAACCAACCCCTGGAAACCCAAAAGCAGAATTTGAAGGCAACCATACTACAGATATTACAGCCATTGGACTTGCTGTTTCAGATAGCCCTAATGGTCCTTTTGTGAGAGCTGAAAATAATCCTGTTTTAACTATTAGTAAAACTGCTGAAGATTTTGATAGCTACAGAATAGACGATGCTAGTATGTTAAAAAAAGACAACAAAATATGGTTGTATTATAAAGGAAGATCAATAATTCATGGTTCAAAAGGACCCAAATTTACAGAAATGAGTGTCGCTTATGCAGATACTCCTAACGGTCCTTTTGTGAAACATAAAGGATCTCTCTTAGATAAAAGTCATGAAGTTTTAATCTGGAAAAAAGACAATGGAGTTGCATCACTTGCATCTATTAGTAAAACCATAAATTATGCGAAAGATGGTGTTCATTTTTCCATGTTGGTAGATAGTTTGACTAAAATACCCAAAGCACCAGGTTTATACAGACCAGATTTGGAAGGAAACAATGTAAATACTGAAACACCCGGTTGGGGAATTGCGATGAAAGTAAAAAAAGGAGAAGCCTATTTAGTCCGTTTTGAGATGTAAAATCTTTTTATAAAAATCAATTTTACAAGAAACACTTAACAGCCCAAACTAATTTTAGCGTCAGAAAACAGAAGCAGAATAATTGTAGTGAATTGAATATCAATATCTTCATTTACTAAATTTTCTGCTTTTATTTTATAAAAATTAAGAATATTTTACCTCCAACTCAGGTTCATTTAACAAACTTCTACGCCACTTCATGTAACCTCAACTAGCTCTTAAACACTAATAATTCTAATCAATTACAAATAGAATTTAACCCTCTAACAATCTCCAGAATTCAATTATTTACTTAAAAAGTACAGTTAAGGGTACACGGAAGTGTGCTAAAAAAAAATTCCTTTCAAACAATAAAGTTTAAAAGGAATTAAAAGTTGCTTTTGTTGGCCTACAAGCAATAATTAAAAGAGATTTCCTTCCTTAAATAAAGAGTAAGTGTTGCAAACTTTCCTGATTATAATTGACTGTATTACAGAAAAATAAATGGCATGACAAATAATAAAATGAAAGTATTGTCTGAGAAAACAATTTTAATAGTACCTGATTTAAGTGAAAATGCAAGAGATATTGCAGAAAAAAAGATTGAAGAATTAAGTAGTCTTAATATTGATGCATCAATTTGGGATCTTTCAAAAGGAATGAATGATGACGAATTGAAAGAAAAAGGATATTACAATTGTGATTTGGAGGATTTTTTAAAAAGAAAAAGTTAACTAACAATACTAAGAAAGATGTTTTTTTTGACTAGTCAACTAATTTACAACTATTTATCTGTTAATTATTTTGGGGTTATCTTTTTTTTCTTTATTTTTAACAGGAAAAAGAAAGTTTAAAAATTGCTTCACAAAATTATTATCATAAAAATAGAGAATTGAGTAAATGTTTACAACAACTAACTTAATTATTTATTGATTTTTTTTAGCTTCTTAAACTTTACTAATATAAAAAGCTATGAGAAAAATTATACTTACACTGTTTCTTTCATTTACAATATTATCTTCTGCCCAAAATGTACCAAAAGGTGTTTTAGCAGGATTAATTTTTGAAGTCTTGTATGGAAGTAATTATAACCTAAATGATAACCCTGCAATAAATTACCCGAATCCATTTGTCGATTTACAAGAAAACAGTGATTTATTTATAAAACTAAGAATTATTTCGCATTTAGATTATGGTGATGGAATTGCTCCTCTTCTTTACACCAACAATTCAACAGCTTTCTTTCCAGATATAAATTCTACCAAAGGAGAAGCACTTGTTGCTATTATGGAAGCATGGAATATTCCGCCTGCAACGACAGGTTCTTCTCCGTTCACTGATATTCCTACTAATAGTCCTTTTTTTGGATATGCAAAAAAAGCAGTTGACCTTGGTATAATTAGTAACTCAAATTCAGTTTTTTCAATAGCTGAAGAAATTACTCAAGATCAATTTGTTCTTTGGATGGCAAATCTGATAAACAATACATCTTACCACCCCATTTCTACATCAATACTTAATAATAGTAATAATTATTTTGAACCAAATACGTATTCTCCATACAATATTGGTATTTCTAGGGGATTAGAACAAGCTGTTTTTAGCCATTATGCAAAAAATAGCTTTGTAATTCCCGACAGGAAACTGAATCTAAATTTCTCACACTACTACTCGACTCAAATGGTGGAGTTGCCACAGACTTATTTTCCTATAAAACCACTTGGTCGTGGTTGGACTCATACCTATAATTCTTACATTATACGAGAAGATGACGTTATTGGTGAAGATGATTTATTTTATGTGGTATGGCCTGATGGTTCCATTCATATCTTTAATAAAGACGAAGATGAATATATTACTAAAGGAGTATATGATGAGTTTGATGAAGATAGTTCAACTAGAATTTATATTACTAAAAAAAATCAAGTTAGATATAAATATCAAAAACTCGATAGCGACAGACAAATATATTACCTCGTAGAGATTAGAGATTCAAATTATAACGAAATAAATATTGAGTATGAAAACGCAGAAGAAGACGATACAAAAAGAATAGAAACAGTAGAATCTCCTTCAGGAAAAAAACTTGAATTTAGATATCGAGATGATACGGATTTAATAGAAAGAATTGAAGACCCAATAGGAAGAAAAATTTATTTTGATTACTCTGGTGTTTCAGGAAGTTGGGTATACAAATATCCTGTGTTAATAGAATTTGATGATGCAAAGGGAAATAGTACTGTCTATAATTATGGTGTAAATAATGCTTTTGATAGCCATCTCTTAAAAAGAATAGAACTTCCTGAGGGAAATGAAATAAAAGCAGAATATGATGATAATAATAATGGGAAATTAGAATCATATAAAGTAAATAACAATGATGAAATAGAAATAGAAACTGATTTTGATTTTGGATCTGATACTCCACTACATTCAGAAGTAATTATGCCGATGCCACAAGGAGGAACCCAAAAATATAAATATGATTATAACGAAAACGGAGTGCTTACGAATTATAAAAACGATGTTGATGATGTTTCAATAAGCTACCCAACTTCTTCTTCAAGTAACGTGCCTCTTCTACCAACAAGTACAACTATTAATGGTCTTGATATTGACTATGACTATGACAGCGATGGTAACTTAGAAGAGGTAGATATTGAAAACGGAGATTCAGTAAAAAAATATGAATACGATAATGATAACAATCTTACACAATACACAGATCCTGAAGGAAATATTACCAAATTTTCGTATGATTCTAATGAAAATCTCATTGAAATAGAAGATGCACTTGGTAATAAAATTTACTACACTTATGATGCCTATGGACAATTACTTTCGGTTACAAATCAAGAGGGAATTGCTATAGAATACACCTATGAGAATGATGGAGCAGTCGCAACCATTACAGCACCTGAAGGAATTTCAAGTACTTTTGATTATGATGGTATTAATAGATTACTTTCTAAAACAGTGAATGGGTTAACATCAGAATATACCTATGACAAAAACGACAACCTTACATCTTTTACTAATTCGGGTAATCTTACCACAAGTTATAACTATAATAAGAATGATAATATTAAAGAAATAAAAAACACAAAAGGAGTTAAGACTTCTTTTGATTACAATGACAAAGACCAAGTTATCTCAGAAACCTTTGGCGGTTTAGAAAAAAATTACCGTTACAATGATGATGGTTCTTTAGAAAGGTTTACCAAACCTTCTGGAGATAGAATTGATTACGAATATGATAACGATGGTAGATTAGAAAAAATAGGAACTATATCAAATATTGAATATAACAACAAAAATCTTGTTGATGAAATTACCAATGATACTGGTACTATGGAGTTTAAATACGATAATTTAAATCGTTTAGATGAAGTAACAACAGTCCATAATTATGAAATTAAATATGACTATGAGAAAACAGGGCTTATTGAAGAAATAGAGTACCCAACAATTAATGGTGTTGAATTCGCTGTTGAGTATAATTATGATAAAAAAAATAGAGTAAGTTCTATAGAATTGCATACCAATGATGTAAATGATGGTAAACAAATTGCGGTTTATGATTACAAAGATGATGACAGATTAGAAGATATTATTTATAACAACCAAATTAAACGTTCTCTTTTTTATGATGATGCGGGAAGGTTAGATAGAGTCCTCATTTTTAACAGAAATACAAGTGATGTTATTTATAGAAACGATCTTACCCTAGATATTAGAGGAAATATTATTAGATCTGAAGAAATAGTTCCAGAAATAGAAACTGAAGGTACTTATGGAGGAAATCCTTCGGGTCCTACTGATACTAGTATTTATTCTTATAACAACACTAATCACGCAGAAACAATTGCAGGATTAAACCATACTGTAAATAATGATGGAAATACAACTGAAATAAGCAATAATATTGAAATTGAATATGATATTAATGATAGACTTACCAAATATCGAAATTATGCGAAAGTTTTTTATTATAAATATAACGCTTATGGTCAAAGAGTAGAACAAGTTAAGGATGGTGTATCTCATAAATACATACGTGATGTCAGAACTGATAATGTACTTATCGATGTTGTAGATGGCAATGTTGAGTATTACTATATCTATACTCCATCAGGAAAGTTAGTTGCAAGAATGACTCCAAGCGGAGACCTCTCATATTATCATTCAGATGTAAGAGGAAGTACTGTTGCTATTACCAATGAAGATGCAGATATAACTCACAAATATAGATATAGTGATTTTGGTAAAGTTACCAAACAAGAAGAACCAGAAACAGTACCTAATAGATATAAATATGTAGGTACTAATGGCGTAGAAACTGATGATCCTGACCTTTACTATATGCGAGCAAGGTATTATACTCCTAGTACAGGTAGATTCTTGACAGAAGACCCTGTTTGGTCTACAAATTTATACCCTTATGCTGATAATAATCCGATTAGTAATATTGATTCTGATGGGAAACAAGCTAAAAAAATTGTAAACGGAGCTGCATTATTAACAGATTTAGCGTTTGAAGGTCTACAGGCAGGAGGTCATTTATCTCTAATTTCTGGTAGTCAATTCTTATTAGTATCCTCTCTTATTACAGCTACTGATCAAAACTTAAGTTTTTATCAAAAAGGGGAATCAATTACTGTTTCTACAGCAATATTTGCGGGGTCAGCAAGTGTTTCTGCTTATGCTGCAGCATTATCAGCAGCTGGTGTAGCCGGTGCATCTGGTGTAGCTGTTCCATTGTATTTCATAGGTGAATCAGCAAATGATCATTATTATGGAATCAAATATGGTTATAACTCTGATGAATATAATGAGAATTTATCTTGGGTTGGGAAAATAGCGAAAAAAACAGGTACTTATTTTGTAAATAGTTTGTTTGATAATGTAGATGAATTTTCACTAACATACTATCAATTGCAATATGAAATTAACAAAACTTTTCCAAAAAAATAATATGAAAAAAACATTTAAATGCCTCATCATCTTCTTTGGTATAACAACCTTTGCCCAAGAAACAATAACCAATGACTACGAGTACGACAATCTAAACCGCTTAATAAAGGTTGTTTTTAATGACATAAAAGAAACAAACTATGTTTATGATGACCTTGGCAACAGAATTGGTTTAAACATAGAAACCCTAAGTATTAGTAGTGAAACACTTAAAAATACAATTACAGTATACCCAAACCCAACAGATAATTTTTTAAACATAAAACTACCCGAAACTATTAACAAAAAGAATGTTGTTTTTAAACTTTATGATATAAATGGTAAAGTAATTACTAATCACCGAACAGAAATTAAAGAAAATTCAGTACAAATAAATGTAGAAAAATTAGCAAAAGGAGTATATCTATTACACCTAATAGGAGATAACAAAAATTGGTCTCAGATATTTATTAAGAAATAATTTATTAAAAATAAAAACTCATATAATTTAAACCTCCAACAAATTTGTTGGAGGTTTTTTATTGTGTATTTTTAACAAAAAAAATGCTATTTCCGTTTACTTTTATAAGAATTCGGTTAATGAAATACCTATTCAATAAATTTTTAAAACTTACACATACAAACTATAATGACAATCAATGAACTTGGCTCAACCTTAAACGATATGTATCACAACGCTTCAAAAGGAGAAGCAGTTGCTATGATTCATCTATTTGGTATTAAATACGCTTCTGAAATTAAACAATGTGGATTCAATAAAAAAGAAATAGCTAAAGCAGCAAATGTTCCAGAATCTTTTGCAACAGAAATTAGTAAAGGGATGAAACTATCACAATTCGTTACTATTAAAGACAATATTTAATATATGGCTAAAAAAGCAACTGCTAAAAAGCAAAAATCAATAGAAGAAACGCTGTGGGATTCTGCAAACAAACTGCGCGGAACCGTTGAATCTTCAGAATACAAACACGTCGTTCTAGGTTTAATATTCCTAAAATTTGCAAGCGATAAATTTCAGAAACGCCGTCAAGAATTAATAGACGATGGCAAAGAAAAGTTTCTAGACATGGTAGAGTTTTATGCACAAGACAATGTATTCTACTTAACCGAAGAATCCCGTTGGAGCTACATTATAGCCAATGCCAAACAAGACGATATTGCACTAAAAATAGATACTGCTTTATTTACCGTAGAAAAAAACAACCCCTCACTTAAAGGCGCTTTACCAGACAATTACTTTTCACGTCTAAATATGGACGTAAGTAAACTAGCAGCTTTACTAGACACCATTAACAATATAGACACGCTAAAAGACCAACAACAAGATATTGTTGGTAGAGTTTACGAGTATTTTTTAAGCAAATTTGCAATAGCAGAAGGAAAAGGAAAAGGAGAATTTTACACGCCAAAAAGTATTGTAAACCTTATAGCAGAGTTAATAGAACCGTACAAAGGTAAAATTTACGATCCTGCTTGTGGTTCTGGTGGTATGTTTGTACAGTCTATGAAATTTATAGACAGCCATAACGGTAACAAAAAAGACGTTTCTATTTATGGGCAAGAATACACAGCAACCACTTATAAGTTAGCAAAAATGAACCTTGCCATTCGTGGTATTGCAGCCAATTTAGGTGATGTACCTGCAGACACTTTTGGTAAAGACCAACATCCAGATTTAAAGGCAGATTATATTATGGCAAATCCACCTTTTAACCAGAAGGATTGGAGAGCTACAGACGAGTTATTAGACGACCCACGTTGGCGAGGTTACGATGTGCCACAAACAGGAAATGCCAATTACGGTTGGATACTTAATATGGTGTCTAAACTCTCAGACAATGGAGTAGCAGGTTTTATATTATCTAATGGTGCATTATCTGGTGGTGGAACCGAATATGAAATACGTAAAAAACTAATTGAAAATAAATTGGTAGAAGCCATTTTAATTTTACCACGTAACTTGTTTTATACTACAGATATTTCGGTAACACTTTGGATTATAAATAACAATAAAAAGGAACGTCAAATAAAACTGAATGACGTAGAAAAAAACTACAGAAACAGAGAAGATGAAATTCTGTTTATGGATTTAAGGCAATCAGGTATCCCTTTTGAAAAGAAGTACACGCAGTTTTCAGATGAAAATATAAAAGATATTAGTGAAACGTTTCACAAATGGCAATTAAGCTCAGGAGGTTATGAAGATGTTCCAGAACTTTGTTATTCTGCAAACCTTGAGGAAGTGCGTAAAAAAGATTACTCTTTAGTACCAAGTAAATATGTAGAGTTTGTAAACAGAGATGAGAACATCAATTTTGATGATAAAATGAAGAGCTTACAAACAGAATTTGTAGACTTATTAAAAGAAGAAGCAAAATCTAAATCCGAATTACTAAACGTGTTTAAAGACTTAGGTTATGAGATTAAACTATAAACGTTTAGGTAAATACATACAAGTTGTAAACGAAAGGAATATCAATCTTGAAGTTAAAACTTTATTAGGAGTTAGTGTTAAGAAAATCTTTATTCCCTCAATAGCCAATACTGTTGGAACAGATTTTAAAAAATACAAAATTGTAAAAAAACATCAGTTTGTTTACATACCTGATACTTCAAGGCGTGGAGAGAAAATTGGTATTGCAATGTTAGATTCACATGACAAGGCATTAGTTTCTCAAGCTTATACTGTTTTTGAAATTATTGATGACGAAGCTTTAAATGCCGAATATTTAATGATGTGGTTTAGACGACCAGAGTTTGATAGATATGCACGTTTTAAATCGCATGGAACAGTTAGAGAAATTTTTGATTGGGATGAAGTTTGTGATATAGAACTACCCATCCCATCCATAGAAAAACAACGAGAAATAGTTAAAGAATACAACACTATTGTAAACCGTATTAAATTAAACGAAACCCTAAACCAAAAACTAGAAGATACAGCACAAGCCTTGTATAAACATTGGTTTGTAGATTTTGACTTTCCATTTAATTCCCCTCCTTCGGAGGGGTGTCCGCAGGACGGGGTGGTCGTTTCCTCGTCAAAGGAAAATTCTTCCAATCCATTCCATAAACGAAACACTCAGAATTACAAATCATTGCCTTACAATCCAAAACTAAAAGAAAGAGCAAAAGCATTACGCAAAGCTGGTAATCTTGCCGAAGTATTGCTTTGGAAGCAAGTAAAAAATAAACAGTTTAAGGGGTTAGATTTTGACCGTCAAAAAATAATTGGCAATTATATAGTCGATTTTTATTGCGCAAATACACAAACAGTTATTGAAATAGATGGCAGCAGCCATGATAACAAGCAGGAATATGATGCAAAACGTACCAATTACCTTATAAGTTTGGGTTTACAGGTAATTCATATCTCTACTAATGATGTAAAACAGCAAATGGAAGCAACTATGAGGTGGTTAGAAGAGCATGAGGCATTTTTACCACCCCGCCTTTCAGGCACCCCTCCTAAGGAGGGGAATTTACCAAGCGGCTACAAATCTTCTGGTGGTGAGATGGTTTATAATGAGGAATTGGATATGGAGATTCCTGAGGGTTGGGAAGTGCAGACTATAGATGAGGTTTCAAAATTGACCTATGGGAAAATGTTAGACTCTAAGTTATTTTTAGACTCAGGTTATCCTGTATTTTCAGGATATGGAATAAGGGGTTATTATTCTGAATTTATGTATGAATTGTCTCAGATTCTAGTTCTATGTAGAGGTGTAAGTGGAACAGGTCGAGTGGAAATGTCACCACCTTTTTCATACATAACAAATTTGAGTATCGTAGTCAGGTTAAATGAAAAATTATTAAATAAAGAATTTTGTTATTATTATTTAAGGAATGACAATTTACGTTCTTTAGATAGTGGTTCAGCACAATCGCAAATTACTACAGGAGATTTGGGAGCTCATAATATTTTAGTTCCAAATTTTAGCATTCAATCAAATTTTGGAAATATGATAGAAAAAATTAATGGTTATTCTAATCAAATAAAATTAACTACAGAAAAATTAGAAAAAACTAAAAATATAATCCTTTCCAAAATGTCAAAAGTAGAAACTAAAACAGTAATAGTTTAAATTACAAAGCATTGTATATTACAAAATAGAAAATAGATTTTTATGAAAAACTGGATACCAAAAGCCATAAGCTATTTAGATAAATCTTTAGGTAAAGTACCATCAGAACTCAATGAAATAGATTGGAAAGAAACACTTTCGCCTAAAAACGCAAAATTATGTCAGCATATTTCTGCTTTTGCAAATATGCCCGGAGGTGGTTTTTTAGTATTTGGTGTTAATGATAATACAGCAAATATTATAGGCATTCAAAGAAAGGAAGCAGATAATATTGTAGAGCGTTTGGCATCACTTTGTAGAGATGGTGTAGATCCGTTAGTTAAAATAGACCATAGTATAGAAACTTTTAGGGGCGAAGAATTGTTATTTGTATATATTTTAGAAAGTGCAGTAAAACCTGTTCATTTAGCAGGTAAAACCATAGAAGATAGTTTTATAAGAAGCGGTGGCACAACACGCAAAGCATCAAGAACAGATGTAGGTGCTTTAATGTTAAACAGTAAAACACCCACTTGGGAAGAATTACACGCTTCTAAACTACTTAACGAAATAGAAGTTATTACACTTTTAGAATACGATAAAATTTTAGAATTACTTGGTAAACCCATACCAACAGACATTAAAGAAATTCTAAAATGGTTAGAAGATGAAAAAATGTTGGTAGATGTAGATGGAAAAGGCTATTATATTACAAATTTTGGAGCTGTTGCTGCAGCCAAAGATTTAAATAAGTTTGATGGCTTGGCAAGAAAAGTGGTAAGGCTTATTAAATATGATGGGAAAAATAAAGCAGGTGCAAGTAAAGAATACCCCGGCAGAAAAGGGTATGCAGTGGGTTTTGAATCTTTAATTGTTTTTATTCAAGGTATTTTACAAGATAGTGAAGTTATAAAAAATGCACTTAGAGTAAATACATCTATTTATCCTGAAACTGCACTTAGAGAATTAATAGCAAATATTCTTATTCACCAAGATTTTACAATAAGAGGTTCTGGGCCAATGATAGAAATATTTGAAGATAGAATTGTATTTAGTAATCCTGGAAAATTATTACCATCAAAAAGAATAGACAGACTTATACGAACAACACCAGAATCAAGAAACGAAATTTTAGCATCAGCATTTAGAAGATATAATATTTGTGAAGAAAGAGGATCTGGCTTTGAAAAAGCAGTAATAGCTATTGAGTTATTTGGTTTGCCGCCTTTAAAGTTCGAAGAATTAGAAAATTCGTTTAAAGTTACAATGTATGCGCCTAAAAAGTATGCAGATATGACAAATGAAGAGCGAATAGAAGCTTGTTATCAGCATAGTATCATAGAATATTATGGTAATGGTGGTTTCAATAATACATCATTAAGAAAGCGTTTTGGTATGCATGATAAACAAGCGCCACAAATTTCTTTACTTATTAAAGACGCTATTGAATCGGGTAAAATAAAGGCTAAAGATGCCGATAATATATCTAAAAAGTTTAGTTTATATGTACCATATTGGGCATAAGAGTTTATTTAATTAGAAAACGGAAAAAAGTTATAACACACTCAAAATCAATATATACTTATTTAATTTCAATTCGGAAATTTGAATATATGTATTTAATTCTCTTTTAGTAAAAGCATTTAAAGTGTTGATTTTCAGTGAGTTTTTATTTAATTAGAATTCGGAAATTTAAAATATAAGATATCAAGTGTTTTAATAAATTATTAGTAATCAAATTATTTTTTTAGAATAAATCATGAATTTAAATGAATTAGAATCCTTTCTCAATCAAAATCAAATACCTAAAATAAAAAGGAAACCCAAAACCTTTTTAGGGATTGCTAAACAACCACATTATGAGAATGTATTGTCTAATATTTATGCGTTTTATTTTAGAGTTAATGAGGCACATAAGTTTAAAGATTTGTTTATATCTAGTTTATTAGCGTGTATTAAATCGAAATTAATAGATAAACAAGATAAAAAAGAAGCACTACAAAATTTTTCTGATTTTGAAGTAGAAACTGAATTTTCCACAAATAAAGGAGGTAGAATAGATATTGTACTGCAAGATTTGGTTAGTTTAAATACTATCTTAATTGAAAATAAAATTAATCATAGGTTAGATAATGATTTAAAAGAGTATTGGGATTTTTTTACGATTGATGATGCTATAAAAGTAGGTGTATTATTAACCTTAAATCCTCATGTTATTCCAGATAATGTTTTGGGTAAGTTTATTAATATAACCCATTGGGAATGGATTTCTGCTGTTAAAGAAACTCTAGATATTAATAGCATGGAAGATGAAGCTTATAAAATATATGTAAATGATTTTTTTAATACGATAGAAAACCTATCAACAACTTATACTATGAACGAATCTGCAAAATTCTTTTTCAAAAATGCTAGTCAAATTAATAACGCTTATGATACTTTAGTGCAAGGACATAGTTATTTAAAAACACAATATGAGTTAATAGCAGAAAAGTTAGGATTGCAAACCTATGGTAGTGATATTAATTGGAGGAATTTTTGGGATGAAGAAAATCATTTAAATACTTTTATTACAATTGTATCAGAAGATTTAATTTCTGGTAAAGTTGCTAGTTATAAAATTATCTTAGAGTTAATGAGAAATGATAAAGATCGCATACCAGAGTTGGACGTTAGGTTTCAAATGCATCCTCAGTATTTAGATAAGTTTAGAGGTCAAACTCAAGGTTTACATTGTCATTTTCTAGTTAAAGAATACGAAATTTCATTAAACGAACTAGATCAATTTGCAGAAATTGTAGTGAGTAACATTAAAAAAGATTTTAATAATATTTTTATAGAAGTAATAGAGTACTTGTATCCAGAAAAAGATATAAGCAACTGGAAACATAATTTTTTAAATTAAAGAATTAATATATAACTAACCTAAAAAACACTAACCATGAAAAACTTTTTATTAATTATTTTTTGTTTAATTTTTGCACCAATTAGAGGTCAAAATAACAACTTACCAGACGATGGTAGAACTATTAAAATCCCTGTAGTTTTTCATATTTCCAAATCTATAATAAACAAAGAAATTATTCTGCAAGAATTAAATGAATTAAATAAAAATTATAGTGCAACCAATTCAATGGATTCATTACATGCCGATTTTAGACAACTTATTGGCAACCCTAATATTAAATTTCACTTAGCAAATGTGCAGTTAAATTATTCACCACTAAAAGGTGTTAAGAGATATAATGGAGGTATTAGGAGGCTTAGAGCAAAACTTATAAAAAGATTTGGTTCAGATTCAATTATACATATTATCGTGGGGAAATTAGGTAGTGTTTCTAAAGTGTTATTGAGTAAAAATCACCCTAAATCTATTAAAATTAGGAGTTCTTCATTTGGAAATAGTAGTAATACTGTTACTCATGAGATGGGACATGCTCTTGGTTTATGGCATGTTTGGGGAAATACTAATTGTAAAGAAAATAAAAGAGGAAGTGTGCAAACAGATTATATTGAAGACACACCATTTCAGGAGAACTGTACAGATCAGCCAAGAAAAAAACCTTGTTCTGCAATAAATAATATAAAAGATAGACCTAATTATAATAATTTTATGGATTATAGTGGTTGTCGTTGTTTTTTTACAAAAGATCAAGCAAAGGCTATACGTCGTAAAATAATTTCTTATCGAAGAAATTTGTATGAAATGTCTCAAGTAAATTAGGAAACAATTTAGTTATGACAAAACACATTTCTATACATAAAGCAGAGTTTCATAATAGTTTTTATTTAAATTCTGAAGAAAATGAAGAATTAATAGACGACATTTTATCAGTTGAAAAATTTATTTATCCACTTAAAGATAAACATCATTACTACTTGTATGATGTAGTAAACGAAAAACTACTAAATAAAAGTTTAGAACCTAAAAGTTTTAAAATAGATAAGGATGCAGATATGGTTTCCTTTACAGGTGTTGCTCCAGAGATTGTTTCCAAAATTCATATACCTAAAAAAGTTAAGACCTTTTTGTTTGAAGGAGGTGATTTAATGCCCTTACAAATGGGCAAAGAAAAGGTTGGCGACGCTTTGTGGAAAACAGTAATAAACTATATTAATCTATTTAAATTTGTTGAAACAATTGAAGAGAGATTAGCAATAGAAAAGAACTTAAGAGATATTTATAATAATAAGTTTTCATTACATATTAGCGATTTTGGGTTAATGGAATTATTTCAAAAAATAGAAGATTCTAAAATTACTCAGGTGACAATTGGTTGGACTTATTTTTCTAACTTTGATTTTCAAGTACTCTCAAAATTAAACCAACTTGAAACTCTTAGTATATTATACTGTTACAATGATAATATAAAATGGTTACCTAAAAATCTTACTTCTTTAAAAATTTTTGGAACAACAATTCAGAACTTATCTGAAATTAATCTAAACTTACCAAAGTTAACTGAATTAGACCTAGAAGGAAATGCAATTAGTGCATTAGATAACTTAGAAATATTACCAAGTTGCATTGAGTATTTAGGCTTAGGTTTAAATTTAATTAAAAGTTTTAACATTCATGAATTACCTGAGAATTTAGAATATTTAGATTTACCTCAAAATTTAATAAGTAATGATTTTTTTAATCAAAACAAGAAGCACAAAAAATTAAAATTTTTAAATCTTAGTTCGAATAAATTAATAATTACTTCGTCAATATTACATTTAATATTGGAAGCATTTCCTAATCTTGAATATTTAGAGTTACTCGATAATGAAACGGATGGTGTTCCTGTTGAGTTTCTTGGAGATTTTGAGAATAAAAATTGTTTGGCAAACATAGAATTTTTTTTAGAAGGAATCGAATTTACACCAAATGGCGAAGAGTTGAGTGTTTCTAAATTAAAAGCTAAAAAAGAATATACTGAAGTTAATTGGCATGAGGATACATTGCCATTAAAAGTAATACTTGCAGATATTCAATATAATTTTTCTAAGCATTTTTTAAAAATGCCTTTTTTTAGTCAGCATGTAAACGGTATTTATTGTTTTATAGAGCATGATGATTGTGAATTGTTGATACTTTTTGAAGAAGATACTAAGGAGATTGTTTTTAGATTACAGTCAGATAAATCAGAAACCATTGCTTTATATTTTCATAAATACTTTCAAGAGATAAATGCTATTATTTCTTTTAATTCACATATTAATATACTACCTGAAATTAATAGCTCTAAATCATGTAAGTTTTTAAAAGAGTTTTGTGATAAAGTGTATAAGGTAGATTTTAAGATTAAATCTGACTTCATTATTAAAAAAGAGAATAAAGACATTAAAATTTTAATTAATAATAGAAGTAATGAAGGGAATAAAGATGAAGGTAAGTTTGCGGGTGATAAGTATGAAGTTGTTCAGAATATTGGGTTTGTTTTAGTTTCTGGAAAAAGCGCTTACCCTTTCGTTATCAAAGACGGTGTTTTAACCAACGCTTTAAAATTAAATAAAGATTATTACTATTATTTAACCCTTAGAACTGCATTGGATAAAGAAAACTATGTTAATGCCGTAACTAGTAAGTTTTTAAATAGTTCTAGTTTAGTAGAGATAGATGTTTTTATTGATAATAATATTAAAAAGAAAGTTTCTTGTTTTGTAAACCCAATTTATTTTCAAATCCAAGATAATACCTTATCAGCAATTAATTTAAAATTTCCAGAGTTAGAAGAAGTCAACTTAAAAAAAATTAAGATGGACAATGGTAAATATTGTGAATTTAGTATAGATGACGGACTAGTCGAGTTAAGGTATGTAAATTAAGTACTTTACAATATGTTTTTTTAAAGCTCCCTAAATCTAGGGAGCTTTTTTTATACCCAAATTTTAATAGTTGTTCTATTTTGTTCAGCCCTGAACACATTGATTTTAAGTCTATTATAGATTTTACATTTGTAGAGTAATTAACATAAAGATTCTCATTATGAATGTAGAAGTAAAAATTTTAGCGACAGAAAATAGTTTAGATAAACTTCAATTTGGAAACAAAGTTTATGATTTTCTAGCCATTGCGTATAAAGATTGTGGAGGAATTAATCTAGCTAGTGGTTTTAAGAATGTAGCAGACATGATAAAGAGTATTCCTGTTTGGAGATTGTCATTTGTAGACAACGAACTTATTTCTGTAATGCTCTTTAAAGTAAAATCAAACAAATTAAAAATGGTGGCTTATGCTCCGCTTTCAGAGATAGATCCTGCAATCAGAAAATCAGATTTAGAGTTTATGTTAAACAATTCGTATGCAGAATTATCTGGTAAATTACTTTCAATAACCTTAAAAGAAATAAAAAATAATTGGAAAAATTTTGTCTCTAAAAACCCTGAAAACATAATAAATAAAAAATTAATACCACTTAATGAGTATTTGGAAACTGGAATGCTGCCTTCTAACAGTGAAGGAATGTATTGGAAATTAAAAAATGATTACCCAGAGATTCTTAAGTATTGCTATTTGAGAAAAATAGGGAATGAATTTAAATTAAAAGTAGTAGTTGAACCAATAAATGAAATATATGACAAAAATATATGAAGCTGTATTACTTCATTCAATTAATAATACATCTAAAGAAACGGATAAAGTAGAATTAACAAAATTTCTTAATCAAAATACAGACATGAGTATAACGGTTGGTGGTTTAGCCATTAACACAATTATTAGACAAGCTTATAATTATTATATGAAAAAAAAGGAATATGATAATGCTTATCTAATTTTAGATACCTATAAACCAGCAGTGTATGTGTGGAAAGTCTTAAATAATTATAATTTAAAAAAATAAAGGGTCTTTTTCTATTGGCAAAAACCTTAACTAAAAAAGATAAAACATGAATGAATCATTAAAATTTGGAGTAAAAGTTCTAACAGCTTTGTTTGCACTTGGAGCTGGAGCAAAATTAGGACAAGATGCAATTGAGCATGGTAAAAAAATTAATAACAAGAAAAAAGAAAATAAAGATGGAAAATAAAAACTGGTTACAAAAAAAGGCAAGTAATATTGAAAATAATATTACAAAGATGGATGACGATTTCTCAAAAGTCCCACCATACAAAGCTGGTAGGAAAGCTGGAGCGTTTATTAGTAGTTTAATTGACTTTATTGTTGATGGTATTGCTCCTTCAAAATAAACTTTAAAGTTACAGTTCTTACAAAAATTTAATTAATTTAAAATAGAAAACAATGGAAAACACATTTAATAAAAACAGAAGAGATTTTGATAAAAAACATTTAGAAGATGTTCTAAATAATTATGAAGAGTTAAATCAGAAATTTGAGAAAAAATCGAAGTTAAAAAAATTTTTAAACGAGTTTAAATTGCTTTTTAGCATGTTTAAAGATTATATTTCTGGGGATTATGATCAAATTCCATGGTATATTATTGCTTCAATAGGTTCTACTTTATTGTATGTTTTATCACCAATTGATGCAATACCAGATTTTATTTTTGGAATTGGATACGTAGATGATGCAGCAGTAATGGCTCTTTGTCTAAAGTTTGTAGACCTTGAATTAAGTGAATACAAAAAATGGAAGTTTAGCAAGCTTTAAAATATTTGGAAAAGGAGTAAAATGCCAAATCATAAAATATGGTTTGGCATTTTTGCTTTTAACGTATTCTTACCTATTAGATATTACAAATCGCAAAAGAAATTGTAAATTCCCTTTTTAAATTTTAAGATTAAAATTAAAAAAACTACTGTAGCTATGAAATTTACAGAAGCACAATTAGAAATTGTTTTTATAGAATTATTGGGCAAAGAAGGAATTCCTCATTTGTTAGGCAATGCTATTGTTCGTAAGGAAAACGAAGTGCTTATTAAAGCAGACATTAAAACTTATTTACAAAACCAATATCAAAAAGAAAACATTACAGATTCCGAAATTAATTCGGTAATCCGTAAGTTAGAAGTTTTTAGTGCTTCAGATTTGTACGATTCTAATAAACAAATCATGAAATTGGTTTGCAATGGATTTCAATTAGAAAGAGAAGACCGTTCTAAAAAAGACCTGTACATTCATTTAATAGATTATTCAGATTTAGATAACAATCTTTATAAAATTGTAAATCAGCTAGAAATTTTCGGTTACGAAAAAAGGATTCCAGATGGTATTTTATATATCAATGGTTTACCTTTAGTTGTTATGGAGTTTAAAAGTGCTATTCGTGAAAATGCAACAATGCACGATGCTTATATTCAGCTAACAACTCGTTATAAAAGAGATATTCCAGAATTATTTAAATACAATGCCTTTTGTATAATTAGTGACGGTGTAAATAGTAAAATGGGGTCGTTTTTTGCGAATTACGAGTTTTATTATGCTTGGAGGAAAGTGTTTGGTCATGACCAAGAAGTAGATGGTATAAATTCTATGTATACTATGATTCAAGGCTTGTTTAATAAAGACAGGTTAAGACAAGTTATTCATCATTTTATTTATTTTCCAGATAGCAATAAACACGATTTAAAAATTGTTTGTCGTTATCCACAATATTATGCAGCTACCAAACTTTTAGAGAATATAAAGCTACATCAAAAACCAAAAGGAGATGGAAAAGGTGGAACTTATTTTGGAGCAACAGGTTGTGGTAAAAGTTACACCATGTTGTTTTTGGCTCGTTTATTAATGAGAAGTAAACACTTTAAAAGTCCAACGTTAGTAATTATAACAGATAGAACAGATTTAGATGATCAATTATCAGCTCAATTTACAAATGCTAAAGGTTTTATAGGAGATAATTCTGTAATAAGTGTAGAGAGTAGAAAAGAATTAAAAGACTTACTTCAAGAAAGAAAAAGTGGTGGTGTCTTTTTAACAACTATTCATAAATTTACAGAAGACCTTGAATTATTAACCGAACGAAATAATGTGATTTGTATTTCAGACGAAGCACATAGAAGTCAAATAAATTTAGATCAAAAAGTAACAGTAACAGAAGAAGGCGTAAAAAAGACCTATGGTTTTGCAAAATATCTACATGACTCATTACCCAATGCAACTTATGTTGGTTTTACTGGTACACCGATTGATGCAACTTTAACTGTATTTGGAGATATTATAGATTCTTATACAATGACAGAATCTGAAAAAGATGATATTACAGTAAGAATTGTATATGAAGGTAGAGCTGCAAAAGTAATTTTAGAAAGTAAAAAATTATATGAAATAGAGGAATATTACAGAGTTTGTGCGGAAGAAGGTGCAAACGATTATCAAATAGAAGAAAGTAAAAAAGCTTCTGCAAATATGAATGCTGTAATTGGTGACCCTGATAGAATTAAAGCAGTGGCAGAAGATTTTGTCAAACATTATGAAACGAGAATTGAAGAAGGAGCTACTTTAAAAGGGAAAGCATTATTTGTTTGTAGTTCCAGACCCATTGCATTTAATTTATATCAAGAAATTATTGCGTTAAAACCAGAATGGACAGAGTTAAAAGCTTTTGAAGAAGGCTCAATTTTAACAGATAAAGAGAAGAAGGAAATCAAACCAATGGAGCGTATTAAAATGATAATGACACGTGGTAAGGATGATCCTAAAGAAATGTATGACTTATTAGGTACAAAAGAAGAAAGAAAAGAACTAGACAGGCAATTTAAAAATGAAAAATCTAACTTTAAAATTGCTATTGTAGTAGATATGTGGTTAACAGGTTTTGATGTGCCTTTTTTAGATACCATGTATATTGACAAACCCATACAGCAACACAATTTAATACAAACTATTTCTAGAGTAAACCGTAAGTACAAAACCAAATCTAAAGGATTAGTAGTCGATTATATTGGTTTTAAAAAGCAAATGAATTTAGCTTTAAAACAATATTCTGCTGTTGATAGTCAAAACTTTGAAGATATAGAAACCTCTATTGTTGTTGTAAAAGATCAATTAGACTTATTAGCAAAACTGTTTCATAGATTTGATGCATCAGATTACTTTTCTGGAATAGGCATCAAACAATTAGAATGTTTAAATAAAGGAGCTGAATTTGTTCAGATTACCAAAAATTCAGAAACACGTTTTATGAATATTGTAAAGCGTTTAAAAGCTGCTTATGATATTTGTTGTGGCGCAAATGAATTTACAGAACTTCAAAAAGACCACATTCACTTTTATTTAGCAATTCGTTCTATTGTATTCAAATTAACAAAAGGAAATGTGCCTGATACTGCACAAATGAATGCTAGAGTCAGAGAATTGATAAAAGAAGCATTACAAAGTGATGGTGTAGAAGAAATTTTTAAACTTGGAGAAGAAAAACAGCGTGAAATAGATATTTTCGATGAAGCTTATTTAGCCAAAATTGAAAAGATAAAACTACCTAACACAAAGATTAAATTATTACAGCAATTACTATTAAAAGCAATTGACGAATTAAAGAAAACGAACAAAATTCAAGGTGTAGATTTTTCTAGAAAATTTAGATCTATTGTCGATAAATACAATGAACGTAGTGAACAAGATATTTTAAATAGTAATGTTTTAGAAGATTTTACTGATGAAATTATTGACTTGTATCACGAATTACGAAAAGAGAAAAGTTCTTTTTCTGAAATGGGAATTGACTTTGAAGAAAAAGCGTTTTATGATATTTTAAAAGCGATTGCTCATAAGTATGATTTTGATTATCCTGATGATAAATTAATTCATTTAGCAAAAGAAGTAAAAAAAGTAGTTGATGATAAAGCTAAATACACAGATTGGAATCATCGTGACGATATTAAAGCTGAATTAAAAGTAGACTTAATAATTCTTTTAGCAGAAAACGGCTACCCACCTATTACCAAAGATGAAGTTTTTAAAGAAATTTTTGAACAAGCTGAGAATTTTAAGAAGTATAATAAATAAGTTTTCTTTTCAAGATGAGCTGTTTTAAAGTAAAAAACACATTGTCTAGAGGTGAGTAAATTGTTAAGAAAAAACCCTACTAAAAAGACTCTTCTAAGAAGAAATTAAATATTCAAAATTTAAAATAATTCAATTTCCCCTAAAAAAAACTGATAAAAATGTCACTTTTTTATAATAAGCCAATAAACCGAATAAAGTTAAACCACTCTTAATCAAATAAATATTAAATTAAAAAAAAGAAAGAAGAAAATATTACCGACACAAGAAACCCTATAAACGAGAAAAGCAACTGATAATCAAATGATTAAAAGTTGCTTTTGTTGGCCTACAAGGACTCGAACCTTGAATGTCGGTACCAAAAACCGGTGTGTTACCAATTACACCATAGGCCAATGCTTTTATGCGGGTGCAAATTTAATCTATTTTTTAAATTTCACAAACTTTTTTTAATAAATTTTATCTTTAACATATTTTTAAGACGAATTTATCGTTTATAAAAACAGTTCTCAACTCCTTGTATTCATATTTATTAGTAAATTCGCCACAGATTATTAATTGGATTATGACATCAGAAAAATTTAATAAATGGAACATCATTTTAGGATGGGTTACATTTGCCATTGCCTTAATTACATATTCACTAACCTTAGAGCCTACTGTTAGTGCTTGGGATTGTGGCGAATATATTTCCACTTCAGTAAAACTAGAGGTTGGGCATCCGCCAGGTGCGCCACTTTTTCAAATGTTGGGTGCATTTTTTGCAATGTTTACAACAGATGTAACAGAAATTGCCAAAATGGTGAACTTTATGTCTGCTTTAGCTAGTGCATTTACCATTTTATTTATGTTCTGGACAATTGCCAACTTATCAAAAAAATTGGCTTTAAAAACAGGAGAACTTTCCGAAGGAAAATACATTGCTATTTTAGGAAGTAGTGTAGTTGGTGCTTTAACGTACACATTTACAGACAGTTTTTGGTTTAGTGCCGTAGAAGGAGAAGTGTACGCAATGTCTTCCTTTTTAATGGCATTATTATTCTGGCTAGGTTTAAAATGGGAAAGCGAAATACACACAGCAAGAGGTAACAAATGGTTGCTATTAATTAGTTTTGTTGTAGGCTTGTCTTTTGGGGTACACATCCTTTCATTGTTGGTAATTCCGGCTATTTTTATGCTGTATTTCTTTAAAACCTACAAAGAAATAAACCTAAAAACAACAGCAATTGCTACCGTTATCTCTGTAGTAATTTTAATGTTTGTATTTAAATTTCTATTTCCTTTTACTCTAAAATTCTTTAGTGCGTCAGAATTATTTTTTATCAATTCTATTGGAATGCCGTATAATTCTGGATCTATAATTGCATTTCTTATTTTAGTTGCATTGTTTTTCTACGGATTAAAATATACACGAAAAAGACAACAAATTGCCGCAAACACTTTAATATTATCTGTTTTGTTTATTATGATAGGTTTTTCTTCTTGGATGATGCTACCTATTAGAGCAAATGCAAATACCACTATTAACGAAAATAACCCTTCTAGCGCGCGCGAATTATTAGCCTATTATGAGCGTGAACAATATGGAGATGCCAATGTTTTTTACGATACCTATTATTCTAATTCCTTTGAAAGAGAACAAGACGCAAACAAACCGTATAAGGATGATAAACCAAAATACGAAAAAAGAAATGGCAAGTACGAAATTGTAAATAAATACAAAAACGTAATTCCAAATTATTCAGACAAACACAAAGGCTTTATACCAAGAATGGTAAATCCTGCTTCAGAAAAAATGTACAAAGCAATTGCAGGAATTCCTGCAAATAGCAAACGTAGACCAACTTTTGCAGAGAACATTACATTTATGATGAGTTACCAGTTTGGCTATATGTATGGGCGTTATTTTATGTGGAATTTTGTTGGAAGACAAAACGACATTCAAGGAAACCTAGATATTTTTAATGGAAATTGGTTAAGCGGAATTGACGTTATTGATGAAGCAAGATTGGGATCTCAACAAAAATTACCCGCACAAGTTTTAGAAAACAAAGGACGAAATAAATACTACTTTTTACCGTTAATTTTAGGTATTATTGGGTTACTTTATCAAATAAAATGGGACAAAGAAAACTTTTTTACCCTCTTTTTATTCTTTGCATTTACTGGTTTTGCCATTATTTTTTATACAAACCCAAAACCTTTTGAACCGCGAGAAAGAGATTATGCTGTAGTAGGTAGTTTCTATATTTTTGCAATTTGGGTTGGCTTTGGCGTACTTGCATTGTATGAATACTTAAAGAATTCATACAACAAAAAGACAGTTGCCATGGCAGTTACCGGAATTTCATTATTAGCTGTACCAGCCTTAATGGCCTCACAAAACTGGGACGATCATGATCGTTCTAATAGATACACCGCACATTTAAATGCACAGGCGTATTTAGAATCTTGCGACCCCAACGCCATTATGTTTACCATTGGTGATAATGATACATTTCCTCTTTGGTACATGCAAGAGGTAGAAGGTATTAGAACAGATATAAAATTAATAAACACCTCATTATTTGCAACAGATTGGTACATAGATCAAATGAAACGTGCTACTTACAAAGCACCACCAATTCCATCGCAATTAGTACATGACCAATACAAATATGGTAGTTTAGATGTTGCGTATCATATAGAACATCCAAAATTTAAAGATTCCATTATTTCTGTAAAAGATTTTATGCGTTGGATTTCTTCTGATAGTGATGCCACATATTATATAGATGAAGAACAAGGTGTAAAAGAGAAATTTTATCCCACCAATAAAATTAGAATACCTGTTGATAAAGAAAAGGTACTTAAAAATGGTATTGTAGCTCAAAAAGATGCAGATAAAATTCTACCATTTATAGACATTACCATAGATGATAGAGCACTCTTTAAAAACCGTATTTTAATGTTAGATATTATTGCGAATAACAACTGGGATCATCCTATTTATTTTACGGGAGGCGCAAATGCAGATGAAGAATATATTTGGTTAAAAGATTATATGCAATTAGACGGTTTGGCGTATAAATTTGTACCTATTAGAACCTCCATGAATAAAAGAAGCCTGTTTGATATGGGAAGAATTGATCCAGAGAAAATGGCTCAAAACATTCAGAAATGGGATTGGAGAAACATAAACGACGGTAAAATTTATTTAGACGAACAAAACAAAAGAAACGCAATTACTTTAAGAAATAGTTTAATGCGTTTGTCTGAAACCTTTGCAAAAGAAGGAGACACTCTTAAAGCTTTAGAGATTTTAGACCTGTCTTTAGAAAAATTACCTATTAAAGATTTTGACCATTATAGTTTGTCTTTAGGATATCCAGAGATGTATTATAAATTAGGAAATAAAGAAAAAGCCAGACAAACTGCAGAAACTTTAAATGGTTTATTTAGTGAGAAATTAATTTGGTTAAGTACTTTTTCTGAAAGTGATGTTCATTTAATTAATGACGAAATTGAAACTACTTTTTATATGATTCAGAATATAATTTCCCAAGTTGAAAAAGGGGATAAAGATGAAGCATATATTACAAAAATGAAAGATGAATTTTTAAGTTCTCTTAGACTTTTTGATCATTTAATACCAGAAGAATAATCTGTAAATGAAATTTTACATACCTAAAACGCCAAGTATATTTTTTAGATTATTTTCTAAATATACTTGGCGTTTTTCATTAGAAAAAAAAGAAATTTTCCTCACTTTTGATGATGGCCCAACACCAGAAATTACCCAATTTGTATTATCCGAATTAGAGAAATACAATGCAAAAGCTACTTTTTTTTGCATTGGTAAAAATGTAAAAAATAATCCTAAAATATTTGAAAAAATAATTAAGAATGGACATTCTGTTGGTAATCATACTCAAAATCATTTTAATGGATGGCAACATACAACAGAAGCTTATTTAGATAATTTTTTAGCATGTAAATACCATTTAGATCGTTTAATTCCAAAACCTACAAATAATAATAATAATAATAATAATACCAACAAGGTTCTTAAAACCTCACAAGAAAACTCAACCAATTTAAAAGAAAATCCTAAATTATTTAGGCCTCCGTATGGGAAAATCAGAAAAAATCAAGCTTTAGAAATCTTAAAAAGAGGATATAAAATTATTATGTGGAGTGTTTTAAGCGCAGATTTTGACACTACTATCTCTAAAGAAAAATGCCTAGAAAATGTTTTAAAAAACACCAGTAACGGAAGTATTGTGGTTTTTCATGATAGTGTAAAAGCTGCCAACAAACTAAAATTTGTATTACCACAAGTATTGGCCTATTTCACAAAAAAAGGGTTTGTATTTAAAGCCATCTCAATAGATTCTTAACGATTTAAAATACGACAAACAAGCTATGAAATAACGTTCCTACAATTAAAATCAGACTTATATTTTATCCATCAATAAAAACAATATTTTTTTATCCTTTTCTGATAAAGTTTCAGAGACTTCTTCCGAATTAAAACGAAGTTTAAAAGAATAAATAGCATTCTCTAAATTGTCTGTATTATAGCCAATAAATTTTAAGGCAAACCTAGCATTAAAACCTAATGGAAGTACTACTGTCTTTAGTTTTTCTTTATCAAACCAAATACCAAATCCGTTGTCTGCTAATTTTTTCCAAGGAAATAAACCACTAGGATCTACTTTTCTTCCGGGAGCAATATCTGCATGCCCAACAATATTTTGATAGGGAATTTTATATTTTTTAGTAAGTTTTTCTAAAAGTAATAGTAAACTGGTTGTTTGCGCTTCAGAAAAAGGTTCTTTACCATTATTATCTAATTCAATACCAATGGAAACACTGTTAATATCTGTGTTCTTACCCCAGCGTCCTTCTCCTGCATGCCAACCTCTTACTAAATCATTTAACATCTGTGTTACACTTCCATCATCGCAAATTACATAATGAGAACTCACTTGAGTACGTTTTAAAGCAAATGTTCTATACGTTTGTTTACAACTATCTTGGGCTGTATGATGAATTACTATTAAATTGGGTTTTCTCAAATTAAAATTTTGAGATTTTATCACCTTAATTAGTTTGTTACCTAATGTATCTTGAGGAATTTTACTGAGAGATTTTCCTAGTTTCTTAGCTTCTTTATGATACTCTTTCTTAGATATTTTGTAAATGTTCTTTGAGCAAGCAGCAAAAAGAAAAAGAACAACTAAAAGTTTTAAATACTTCATTATTTATTTGTGTTAATTCCAACGGCAACACTTACAGGAATAGCTATTCTTCAATTGCACTTGCTGTAGGGCAAAATAATAAATCTGTAGGATTGTCTATATCATATAAATATTGATAACCTTTAGATTCTTTCTTGCAAAAAGGCTCTATGAGTTTTGCCATGTTTGTAAAACCTTCTAAAGTTAAAACACAAAAAAAAGTGTTGTTGTCTTTTGTAAGTATTCCTTCATCAGTTGTAAACAGTCCAAAAATTAAATTACAATTACGCTGTGCAATAAAATCTACTTCGGATAAATCTAATTTTTGTCTTTTAGCTATAATTGTTTCTATTATTAAGTCTCTAAACTTTATTGCTTCTACTTTGTTAAAGTTGTACAATCGAACAATATTTTGCTCATGACCATGTATATTTTCTATATAATCTAATTCCATATTTTATTTTCTAATGAGCTTGTAACCAATTTTCTCCAATGCCTACTTCAACATCCAAAGGTACGCTCATTTTAAAAGCATTCTCCATTTCGTATTTTATAATTGGTTTAATGATTTCCAACTCGTCTTTATGAACATCAAAAACCAATTCATCATGCACTTGTAATAACATTTTAGATTTAAAACCTTCTTTCTCAAACCTATTGTAAATATGTATCATTGCCAGTTTAATAATATCTGCGGCAGAACCTTGTATTGGTGCATTTACAGCATTTCTTTCTGCACCACTTCTAACCATTGCATTTCTAGAATTGATGTCTTTTAAATACCTACGCCTGTTTAAAACCGTCTCTACATACCCATGTTCTCTAGCAAAATCTACTTGAGCAGACATGTACATTTTTAATTTTGGGTAAGTTTCATAATAAGTGTCTATCAATTCTTTGGCTTCACTCCTATTCAAATCGGTTTGGTTGCTTAAACCAAAGGCAGAAACCCCATAAATAATTCCGAAATTTACCGTTTTTGCATTGCTACGTTGTTCGCGTGTAACTTCTTCTAAAGGAACATTAAAAACTTTTGCTGCCGTAGATGCGTGAATGTCTTCGCCATTTTTAAAAGCCTCTATCATGTTTTCTTCTTCACTTAAAGCTGCAATAATTCTCAATTCTATTTGCGAATAATCTGCGGCTAACAACACATGATTTTCATCTCTTGGAATAAATGCTTTTCTAACTTCTCTACCACGTTCTGTTCTAATAGGAATGTTTTGTAGATTAGGGTTATTAGAACTTAAACGCCCCGTTGCAGCAACTGCTTGCGCATACACTGTATGAATTCTTCCTGTCTTAGGATTTACCTCATTTGGCAAGGCATCTACATAAGTACTTTGTAATTTTTTATATTGACGATATTCTTGAATATCTCTAATAATTTCATGGTCTTTTGCTAAGAAAGACAAGATATCTTCTCCTGTTTTATACTGACCCGTTTTTGTCTTTTTAGGTTTTTTAACCAATTCCATTTTCTCAAACAAAACAATCCCTAATTGCTTAGGCGAACCAATATTAAACTCTTCTCCTGCTTTTTCGTAAATATTTTTTTCAAGTCTGTTTATATCATCCGTTAAGGCAATGGATACTTCTTTTAAGAAATCAATATTAATATTAATTCCTTCAATTTCCATAGCTGTTAAAACAGAAACCAAAGGCAATTCTACATCATTAAACAACTTGGTAACATTACCACTTTCTAATTCTTTGGTAAAATGTTCTTTTAACTGAAGTGTAACATCTGCATCTTCTACGGCATATTCTGTTTGGTCATGTAAAGGAACCACGCGCATAGACAATTGGTTTTTACCTTTTTTACCAATCAATTCTGTGATAGAAACAGGTTGATAATTTAAATAGGTTTCTGCCAACATATCCATTCCGTGACGCATATCTGGATTTATTAAATAATGGGCAATCATGGTATCAAACAACTTTCCTTTAACAGGCATATTATAGTTTGATAATACTTTAATATCGTATTTTAAATTGTGGCCTATTTTTTCTATTTCCGATTCGAAAAATGGACGAAATTCTTCTAAAATTGCACATGTTTCTTCTTGATTTTCTGGAAACGAAACATAATATCCTTTACCAACTTCAAAAGAAAAAGCAATTCCAATTAACTCAACTTCTAAAGCTTTTAAGCCTGTAGTTTCAGTATCAAAACACACTGAGGTTTGTTGCAATAACTTTTTTAATAATAATTTTCTTGATAAAGGTGTATCTATATGTTGATAAAAATGATTGGTGTTTTCTATAGTTTTAAATCCGGATGCTACTTCTTTTTCAGAAACACTTCCTGATCCTGGCGCCGCAAATAAATCAAACTGACCTTCTGGGGTTGGAGCCGCTTTTTTAGGTTCTGACTTTTCAGTTGTATTTGAAGAACTTTCTACAGAATTTACTTTTTCAGCATTTTCATCGGCAAAGGTTTTTAAGAAATTGGTTAATAAATTTCTAAATTCTAACTCGTTAAAAAGCGTTGTTACTTTTTCAATATCTGGTTGGTCTAATTCAAAATCTTTGGCATCAAAAGTAACCGGAACATCTAACATTATTGTTGCTAGTTTTTTAGAAAGCAAGCCTAATTCTTTTGCGCCTTCTACTTTTTCCTTCATTTTTCCTTTTAACTCGTGTGTGTTCTCAAACAAGTTTTCCATAGAACCATAAGCTGCTAAAAACTTTTTTGCAGTTTTTTCTCCAACTCCTGGCAACCCCGGAATATTATCAGAAGCATCTCCCATCATTCCTAAGAAATCTATTACTTGTTCTGGTCTTTCCACTTCAAATTTTGCTTGTACTTCCGGAACTCCCCAAATATCATAACCGCCACCAAAACGTGGTTTGTACATAAAAATATTTTCCGATACTAATTGTGCAAAATCCTTATCAGGAGTAACCATATACGTTTTATACCCTTCTTTTTCTGCTTGTTTAGAAAGTGTGCCTATTACATCATCTGCCTCAAAACCTTCTTTTACCATTATTGGTATGTGCATGGCTTTTAAAATCTCTTGAATATAAGGTACAGCAATTTTAATTGCTTCTGGTGTTTCATCTCTATTGGCTTTGTAGGCTTCAAACATTTCTACTCTATCTGCGCTACCTCCTTTATCAAAACAAACCGCTAAATGGTCTGGTCTTTCACGTTTTATTACATCTAAAAGCGAATTCATAAATCCCATTATTGCAGAAGTATCTAAGCCTTTAGAATTAATTCTTGGGTTTTTAATAAATGCATAATATCCTCTAAAAATTAATGCAAAAGCATCTACTAAAAAAACTCTTTTTTGATCTGACATAGTAAAAATATTGAAGTTATAAAACTACAAAAACTTACGCTTTATAAGTTTAGTTTTTAATAGAAATTTAAAATGAAACTTGTTAGCAAACCCCTTTGTCCTGTTTTTTAGTTTGATGCCTAAAGAAGTCTATTTTTTCTCTGTTGATAAAGGCGCGGTAGTTTCCTTGAAAGAAAGAAGACAACGATACAAATGTTGCATTGTAATAATATTGTGCGTTTTAATTAATAGTTAGAAAACTATCAATAAAGTACACCGCCAAACGGAAACATAAAAACCAAAAAATCTCCATAAAGCTATGGAGATTTTTTTGAACTATTATAGTTAATATCTATTATAAAAGATAATCTGTACTTATAAAATTAGAAGTCTTTTTATCTAATAATTCTGCCAAAATAGCATTGTTGTATGGCGTATCTTTTGAAGCCACAAAAGTTCTAATTGAAAAAGAACGCAATGCATCATGTACACTTAAAGTAGCAACCGCAGAATCTTTTCTTCCAGTAAACGGATATACATCTGGGCCACGCTGAGCTGCACTATTTAAATTTACTCTACACACCAAGTTTACCAAAGTATCAATTAATGGCGCTAAGGTTTTTACTTCGCTACCAAAAACACTTACTTGTTGTCCGTAATTAGATTCTGCCATATCATCTAAAGGTTCTTGAATATTTTTAAAAGAAACTATTGGTGTTACTGGTCCAAATTGTTCTTCTTGAAAAACTCTCATGTCTTTAGAGACTGGATATAAAACTGCAGGAAAAATATAATTATCAGTTGTTACGCCTCCTTTTTTATTAATAATTTTGGCTCCTTTTGCTGTTGCATCATCAATTAACTCTTGTATATATGCTGGTTTTCCTGGTTCTGGTAAAGGCGTTAATTTTACACCATTTTCCCAAGGATTTCCAAACTTTAAGGCATCTATTCTTTTTGCAAAACGTTTGTTAAATTTATCTACAATATGTTCATGAACATATAATATTTTTAACGCTGTACAACGTTGTCCATTAAAAGAAGTTGCACCAGAAATACATTCATCAATTGCCAAGTCTAAATCTGCATTTGGTAAAACAATTCCAGGGTTTTTAGCTTCTAAACCTAAAACCAAACGCAATCTATTTTTAAAAGGATGATTTGCTTGAATAGCATTTGCAGATTTACTGTTACCTATTAAAGCTAAGACATCTACTTTACCAGTTTTCATAATTGGCGTTGCCAACACTCTACCTCTACCAAAAATTACATTTACAACACCTTCTGGAAAACTATTTTGAAAAGCTTCCATTAATGGAGACAATAATAAAACGCCGTGTTTTGCAGGTTTAAAAACAGCAGTATTTCCCATAATTAATGCAGGGATTAATAATGCAAATGTTTCATTTAAAGGATAATTATAAGGACCTAAACAAAAAACAACACCCAATGGCCCTCTTCTTACATGTGCATACACGCCGCTATTTTTTTGAAATTTAGCAGAATTTCTGTCCATTTGTTTGTAATCTTCAATGGTATCGTAAATATACTCTACGGTTCTATCAAATTCTTTTTCAGAATCTGGTAATGTTTTTCCAATTTCCCACATTAACAGTTTTACAATTTCATCACGTTTGGTTTTCATTTGCTCTGCAAACTCTTCCATACATTCAATTCTGTCTGCAACTCTCATTGTTGGCCATAAACCTTGCCCTTTATCATACGCTTTATAAGCAGAATTTAAAGCTTCTAACCCTTCTTCTCCTGTTAAATTAGGAACCGTTCCTAACAAAGTTGGTTTGTATTCTTTAGTTGATGAAATGGAAGAATACACTTCTGTAAATTCGCCTTTCCATTCTTTTAACTCACCACTTACCAAATAAGATTTTTGATTTAAAAGTGATGTAATTTTATATGCTTCTGGTATTTCTGTAAATTGTTTTTTCATAATTTAATTTTCTATAAATGGCATAATAATAGTTTATTTAATAAATAGCGTATTATTTATGATCCAAAATTAACTAAAAATAACTGTAAAGTATCTTATATACTATTTAAAACACGAAAAGGATTTCGCGGTTTTAACCATATTTTAATTTAAAAATTCAATATAATTACACCAAAAATTGAAATAAATCTGGCTTGTCATTTAAGTAGTCGCCAAAGAAATTATTTTCTTTCATCCTTTTAATTAAAGGCTCTAAATCTTTGGAAGATTGCAGTTCTAAACCAACAACGGCAGATCCATTAGCTCTATTATTTTTCTTTGTATATTCAAAATGAGTAATATCATCATTCGGGCCTAAAATTTCTACAACAAACTCTTTTAAAGCTCCTGCTCTTTGTGGAAATTTTACAATAAAGTAATGTTTTAGATTTGCGTATAACAAAGCACGTTCTTTAATTTCTGCAGTTCTAGTAATGTCGTTATTACTACCACTAACCACACAAACCACATTTTTTCCTTTTATTTTATCAGCAAAAAAATCTAGGGCAGCAATACTTAAAGCACCTGCAGGTTCTACTACAATAGCATCTTTATTGTACAAATCTAAAATGGTCTGACAAATTTTTCCTTCAGGAACCGTAATTACTTCTGCTAAGTTATGCTGGCAAATAGCAAAATTTAAATCGCCCACTTTTTTTACTGCTGCACCATCCACAAAAGAATCTATGGTCTCTAACAAAGTATTTTCTTTATTTCTAAGAGATGTTAACATAGAAGGTGCTCCTTCTGGCTCAACTCCTATTATTTTGGTTTCTGGTGATAGGTATTTGAATACTGAAGACAATCCTGCAGATAACCCACCTCCGCCAATGGGCACAAAAACATAATCGATTTTTATGTTAGCTTGATGTAAAATTTCTAAACCAACCGTTGCCTGACCTTCTATTACTTTTTCATCATTAAAAGGATGAATAAAGGTTTTGTTCTTAGAATCACACTCTAATTTTGCAGCATCAGAGGCGTCGTCAAAAGTGTCTCCTTCTATTACAATTTTAATAAAATCTTCACCAAACATTTTTACTTGGTTAATTTTTTGGTTTGGTGTTGGAGAGGGCATAAAAATAGTTCCTTTAATCTTCAATAATTTACAAGATAAAGCAACACCTTGTGCATGGTTACCGGCGCTTGCACAAACAATTCCGCGTTGTTTTTCATCCGAAGTTAAAAAAGACATTTTATTGTATGCTCCTCTAATTTTATAAGAACGTACCACTTGTAAGTCTTCTCTTTTAAAAAGAATTGTTGCCGCTAGTTCTTTTGACAGGTTCAAATTTTTATACAACGGAGTTTCAACAGCAACACCTTTTAAGTTTTTTGCAGCTGCTTTTATGTTTTCTAAACTTGGGTAATACATAGGCTTTGTTTGCATAGGTCGAATATAAAAAGAAAACCTGTCAGACAATTACATCTGACAGGTTTTTATAAAAAAAATTATGTTAATTATGCCGTTTTTACAACTTGCATAGCAGTCATAGAAGTTCTTAATCTTTCTCCTACTTTTTCTACAGGATGATTTCTAATAATTTTG
This sequence comes from Polaribacter sp., assembly GCF_051251875.1. Lineage (GTDB taxonomy): Bacteria > Bacteroidota > Bacteroidia > Flavobacteriales > Flavobacteriaceae > Polaribacter. The sequence continues at coordinate 94,202 of NZ_JBPOGL010000004.1, read as the reverse complement.
TTAATTCTAATTAACTCTTGGTTATCAACTCCGTTTTCTGAGCTAAAAGATTTACCAATAACATCCGTTTTTATATTTTTCATAAAATCTGTTAATAAAGGCTTACAAGCATGGTCAAATAAATAACAACCATATTCTGCAGTATCAGAAATTACACGGTTCATTTCTGCCAATTTCATTCTTGCAATTGTATTAGCAATTAATGGCGTTTCGTGTAAAGACTCATAATATGCAGATGCATCTATAATTCCAGATTCTGTCATTGCTTCAAAAGCTAATTCTACACCAGCTCTTACAAAAGCAACTAATAAAGTTCCGTGGTCAAAGTATTCTTGTTCAGAAATTTCATCACTTGTAATCTCTTGTTTTTCAAAAGCAGTTTCGCCTGTTGCAGCTCTCCAAGTTAATAAGTTTTTATCATCATTAGCCCAGTCTTCCATCATTGTTTGAGAGAAATGACCTGTCATAATATCATCCATGTGTTTTTGAAACAACGGACGCATAATGTCTTTTAATTCTTCTGATAATCTAAAAGCTTCTACTTTTGCAGGATTAGACAATCTGTCCATCATATTTGTAATTCCACCATGCTTTAAAGCTTCTGTTACAGTTTCCCAACCATATTGAATTAACTTAGCAGCATAACCAGCTTCTATTCCTTCTTCCACCATTTTATCAAAAGATAAAATTGCTCCTGTTTGTAACAAACCACATAAAATAGTTTGCTCTCCCATTAAATCAGATTTTACTTCAGCAACAAAAGAAGATTGTAAAACTCCTGCTTTATCACCACCTGTTGCAACTGCATACGCTTTTGCTTCTGCCCAACCTTTTCCTTGTGGGTCATTTTCTGGGTGAACCGCAATTAATGTTGGCACACCAAATCCTCTTTTATATTCTTCTCTAACTTCAGATCCTGGAGACTTTGGCGCCACCATAATTACAGTTAAATCTTCACGAACTTGCATTCCTTCTTCAACAATATTAAAACCATGAGAATAAGACAATGTAGCTCCTTTTTTCATTAAAGGCATTACTGCATTTACAACATTTGTATGTTGCTTATCTGGTGTTAAATTAATTACCACATCTGCAATTGGTAACATTTCTTCATAACTACCTACCTCAAAATTATTTGAAGATGCGTTGATATAAGACTGTCTTTTTTGTTCGATAGCAGCCTGTCTTAATGTATAAGAAATATCTAAACCAGATTCTCTCATATTTAAACCTTGGTTTAAACCTTGTGCTCCACAACCTACAATAACAATTTTCTTCCCTTTTAATGCTTCTACTCCGTCTTCAAATTCTGAAGAGTCCATAAAACGACATTTTCCTAATTGCTCTAATTTTTCTCTTAATGTTAATGTGTTAAAATAATTTGACATTTTTATTGTTTTTGTTTGTGATGTAAGATTTTAGAGAAAAGAAAAAAGACAGGTTATATCCGTCTAAACTCTTTTTTCTATACTCTTTTTTTAGTTGTTGTATGTTTCTAGTAATGCTGATATTTTCATTTCTTCTTTGGTAATAGCAACACGTCCTGAACGTGTATATTGCATAATACCAAAAACACTTAATTGATTGTATAATGTTACAATTTCTTGTTTCTTTCCTGATTTTTCTAGGACAAAAAATTCTGTATTTACAGTTACAATTCTTGCGTGACTCTCTTTAATGATGTTTTGAATCTGAGGTTCTTCAAATAATAATTCAGATTTGATTTTAAACAATCCAGAAATCTGATAAATTGTTTCATCATCATTATGATAATACGCTTTAATAACCTCTACTTGCTTTTCTATTTGACCAATAATTTTCTTAATATTTACTTCTGTCATACTTACAACAATAGTAAATTTAGAAACACCTGCTATTTCTGATGGAGACGTATTTAAACTCTCTATATTTATATGCCTTCTTTGGAAAATTGCTGAAATTCTATTCAACAATCCTATATTATTTTCAGTATAAATAGATACTGTGTAAAATTGTTTTTCTGTACTCATAATATTAAGTTCAAGGTTTAAAGTTTAAAGTTTCAAAGCTCTCAATTACTTTTCTCTTTACTCTTTGTTCTTTATTCACTTATCTTAATTCTTTATTATTCTAGTCTTATATCCGATACACTCGCCCCTGTAGGAATCATTGGAAACACATTGTCTTCCTTTTCTACACAAACCTCTAAGAAATACGCTTCTTTACTTGCCATCATTTCTTCTACAGCAGCAGCTAATTCCTCACGCTTTGTAACTTTTTTTGCTCTGATATAATACCCTTCTGCAATAGCAACAAAATTAGGATTTACCATTTCTGTTGATGCATAACGTTTATCGAAAAACAATTGTTGCCACTGACGTACCATTCCTAAGAAATCGTTATTTAAAACCACTACTTTTACCGCTGCTTTTTGCTGAAAAATAGTTCCTAATTCTTGAATCGTCATTTGGTAACCACCATCACCAGAAATAGAAACTACTTCTCTTTCTGGAGCCGCCATTTTAGCACCAATTGCAGCTGGCAAACCAAAGCCCATTGTACCTAACCCACCAGATGTAATATTACTTTTTGTTTGGTTAAACTCTGCATATCTACAAGCAATCATTTGGTGTTGACCAACATCACTTACAATTGCTGCATTTCCTTTACTCTGAATGTTGATTTCTTTTAAAACCTCACCCATTGTAATTCCTTCTTTTGTAGGATATAAATCGTTTTTAATTACTTTCTCGTACTCAATAGCATATAAGTCTGCAAATTTTTGACGCCATTCTGGATGAGAATTCTCATTTAATAAAGGCAATAACAATTCTAAACTTGCTTTTGCATCTCCTAAAACAGCTACGTCTGTTTTTACGTTTTTATCTATCTCTGCAGGATCAATTTCAAAGTGAATTACTTTGGCTTGTTTTGCATAAGTACTTAAACTACCCGTAACACGATCATCGAAACGCATACCAATAGCAATTAATACATCACACTCATTTGTTAAAACATTAGGCGCATAATTACCATGCATACCAACCATACCCACATTTAATGGATGTGAAGTAGGAATTGCAGAAGCCCCTAAAATTGTCCATGCAGATGGAATTCCTGCTTTTTCAATTACAGCTTTAAAAGCTTCTTCTGCTTCACTTAAAACAACTCCTTGCCCCCAAACTACTAACGGCTTTTTAGCTTCATTAATTAATTTAGCTGCAGCTTCTACAGAAGAAATATCTGTATTAGGAACTGGATTATAACTTCTTACTTTTGTACATTTTTCATACGAAAAGTCAAACTCTTCTATTTGAGCATCTTTTGTAATATCTATTAAAACAGGTCCTGGTCTTCCACTTTTTGCAATGTAAAAAGCTTTTGCAATTGCTTCAGGTATTTGAGATGCTTTGGTAACTTGACAATTCCATTTTGTTACGGGTGTAGAAATACCAACAATATCCGTTTCTTGAAATGCATCACTTCCCAACAAATGAGAAAAAACCTGACCCGTAATACACACCATTGGTGTAGAGTCTATTTGTGCATCTGCAATACCAGTAATTAAATTGGTTGCTCCTGGCCCAGAAGTTGCAATACAAACACCTACTTTACCAGAAATTCTTGCAAATCCTTGGGCAGAATGTGTTGCTCCTTGTTCATGACGTGTTAAAACGTGATGAATTTTATCTTGATATTTATACAATTCATCATACACTGGCATAATTGCTCCACCAGGATATCCATAAATTATTTTTGTGTCTTCAGCAATTAAGCATCTTACGATTGCCTCGCTACCAGAAATCCTTTCTGTAACTTTTGCTGTGTTTTGTTTGTTTTTTATGGTTTGTGTTTCCATATTATTTCTTATTTAGATAAAAGAATAAAGAGAAGAGAACAAAGATTAAAATATTCTCTTGTCTTATTTCTTAACTCTTATTTCTTGATTCTTGATTCTTAATTCTTGTTATAAATCTGTAACACATCCTTTAGATGCTGATGCTACTGATTTTGCGTATTTGTATAAAATTCCTTTTTTGTGTTTTAATGCAGGTGCAACCCAATTTTCTCTTCTTGCAGCTAATTCTTCATCAGAAAGTAAAACATTTATAGAGTTATCTTCTGCACTAATTCTAATTTTATCACCAGTTTTAAGAATTCCGATAGTTCCTCCTTCTTGTCCTTCTGGTGTAATATGCCCAACCACAAAACCATGCGTTCCTCCAGAAAAACGACCATCTGTAATTAAAGCTACAGATTTTCCTAAACCTGCTCCCATAATTAAAGAAGTAGGTTTTAACATTTCTGGCATTCCTGGTCCTCCTTTAGGTCCAACATACCTAATGACGACTACATCTCCTCTTTCTACTTCACCGTTTATAATTCCCGTATTTGCAGCTTGTTCTCCGTCATAAACCACTGCTTTTCCTTCAAAAAGCAATCCTTCATTTCCAGAAATTTTTGCTACAGCACCTTCTTCTGCTAAATTTCCATATAAAATTTGCAAGTTACCAGATGATTTTAATGCTTTATCCGTTGGATAAATTACATCTTGATCATCAAATTCCATTGCTTCTACATTTTCTAAATTTTCTGCTAATGTTTTACCAGTAACCGTCATACAATCTCCATGTAAATAACCGTTTTCTAGTAAATATTTCATGATTGCTGGCGTACCACCAATTCCATGAACATCTTCCATTAAGTATTTTCCAGATGGTTTTAAATCTGCAATTAATGGAGTTCTGTCTGAAACTCTTTGAAAATCTTCTAAGGTAAACTCAATTTCTGCCGCATGTGCAATTGCTAAAAAGTGCAATACTGCATTTGTAGAACCTCCTAAAGCATTTACCAAAGCAATGGCATTTTCTAAAGATTTTTTAGAAATAATGTCTAAAGGTTTTAAATCTAATTCTAATAAGTTTTTAATAGCAATAGCCGTTCTTTCCGCTTCAGAAAGTTTATTTGGGTTTTCTGCTGGTATTGATGAATTATAAGGCAAAGAAAAACCCATACATTCTATTGCAGAAGCCATGGTGTTTGCTGTATACATACCTCCACAAGCTCCAGCACCCGGAATAGCTCTTTTTATAATTTCTTTATATTCATCTTCTTCTATCTCTCCCGCCATTTTCTGACCTAAAGCTTCAAAAGCAGAAACAATATTTAATTTTTTTCCTTTGTAGTTTCCTGATGCAATTGTACCACCATACATCATAATAGACGGACGATTTAAACGCAACATGGCAATAACTGCTCCTGGCATATTTTTATCACAACCTACCACTGAAACTAAAGCATCGTAACTTTGAGCATTCATTACAGTTTCTATAGAATCTGCAATAATATCTCTTGAAGCTAACGAGTAATTCATACCAGAAGTTCCCATAGAAATACCATCTGAAACCCCAATTGTATTAAATCCTAAACCAACTAAATCTGCAATTTTACACTCTATTTTAACCTCTGCTGCTAAGTTGTTTAAGTGCATGTTACATGGGTTTCCATCATAACCTGTACTTGCAATACCAACTTGAGCTTTGCTCATATCTTCATCTGTTAAACCTACTGCATACAACATTGCTTGTGATGCAGGTTGAGATTCATCTTGTGTTAATCTGCTACTGTGTTTATTTAGTTTCATTTAATGATTTCTTCAATTTGTTGTCTAAATTACTATGTTTCTGTATTTTTATTGAATAAAATTCAATAATATTCTTTAAATTCAGGTGTCGAAAAAACATATTAAACAATTGATTAACAGTTGTTTAGATTGTTTTTAATATGACATTCAATCTTTAAAATAAATTCATAAAAAAACCTTCCCATTTAATGGAAGGTTTGTTTATAAAAATTATAAATAGAACCTTCTTATCAATTCGTAATAAGTACGTAGACATTGATAATAGCAATAATATTTAATACTTGTTTTTTCATTGCTGTAAATATTACAAATTATATTTAAATACGCAACTATTCTTTTTTTTTAGATAATGGTACTTTGTCCCATATGAATGTTTTTAAAATTCATATTGCTATCTTCTTGATGCAAGATATAATCTGCTATAAAATCTCCTACTTTTGCGGTTGTTGCAGAAAAGGTAGTAATACCTTGTATATCTGCTGTTGTTATTTCTAAAACTAACGATTTTCTTACTGCTCTTTGTATAGCGTCTGCTTCTTCCTTAAGACCTAAATAATCTAACATCATTGATGCTGATAAAATTGATGCTAACGGATTTGCAATTTGTTTGCCAATTGCTTGCGGAAATGAGCCATGAATTGGTTCAAACAACGCGTTTTTTTCTCCGATTGATGATGATGCTAATAAACCTATAGAACCTACAATAACACTAGCTTCATCAGAAATAATATCACCAAATAAGTTTTCTGTTAAAATTACATCAAACTGTTTTGGATTTAATATTAATTGCATGGAAGCATTATCTACAAACAGAAAATTTAAAGTTACATCTTTGTATTCTTTTGCTATTTCTGTAACTGTTTTTCTCCATAAACGAGACGTTTCTAATACATTTGCCTTATCTATTAACGTTACTTTCTTGCGTCTATTTTGTGCTGCTTTAAACGCCAAATGAGTTATTCTAGAGATTTCTTTTACATTATATGAGCAAATATCAAAAGCTGATTGTTCATCTTTACTTAATTCTTTTTCTCCGAAATAAATTCCGCCTGTTAATTCTCTATAGATTACAAGATCTGTACCTGCAATAATATCTTCTTTAAGCGGAGAGTTTTTTATTAATTTGTCATAGGCCTTTACCGGGCTTACATTGCAAAACAAACCTAATTCTTTTCGCAATCTTAATAATCCTTGTTCTGGTCTTACTTTTGCCGCCGGATCATTATCATATTTAGGATCTCCTATTGCGCCAAATAAAATGGCATCTGCATTTTTACAAATTTCAATAGTTTTTTCTGGCAAAGGGTCTCCTGTTTTTTCTATTGCGCTAGCGCCCAATTCTGCCTCTTTGTATATAAAAATATGATCATAAACATCTGCAATGGCATCTAATGCCTTTATAGATTGATTAATTACTTCTGGTCCAATACCATCTCCAGGAATTACAGCGATTGTATATTTCATCTTATTACTAAATATCTCATTAAAAAACACAAAGGTAGCTGTAATTATTGAATAATATTCAAAAATTACAGCTACCAATGAAGACAAAGTTTATTTTTTATTTATGCTATTATTATTTTTGATGTCTTACTAACTTCTTTCATTATCAAATGAATATCCTCATCTTTTACTTCTTTTTGAGCGTCTGCTGTATTTAAGAAGGCAACGTAAGCAACATCTAACTGTACTTTAGTTAATTCATAACCAATTTTTTTTGCTCTATACGCCAAAGCCGCTCTACCACTTCTTGCTGTTAACACAATGGCGCTTTCGGTAACACCAACATCTTCAGGATCCATAATTTCGTATGTTTCTCTGTTTTTTATAACGCCATCTTGATGAATTCCTGAACTGTGTGCAAATGCATTTGCACCAACAATAGCCTTGTTTGGCTGTACTGGCATTCCCATACTTTCTCGAACCATAATACTAGTATCATACAATAATTTTGTATTGATACTTGTTTCTAAGTTTAAATATGGGTGTTGTTTTAATACCATAACAACTTCTTCTAAAGCTGTATTTCCTGCACGTTCTCCTATACCATTAATAGTACATTCTATTTGACGCGCTCCGTTAATTACACCAGCAATAGAATTTGCAGTTGCCATGCCTAAATCATTATGACAATGACATGAAAGGATTACATTTTCTATTCCTCTTACGTTTTCACGTAAATATTTCATTTTTGCACCATATTCTTCTGGCAAACAATATCCTGTAGTATCTGGTATATTTAAAACTGTAGCACCGGCTTTTATGACCGCTTCACAAACTTTAGCTAAAAATTCATTACCTGTTCTTCCAGCATCTTCTGCATAAAACTCTACATCTTCAACAAAAGACTTTGAATAAGAAACAGCTTTTACAGCGCGTTCTATTACTTTTTCTCTTGTTGAATTAAATTTGAATTGTATATGTGAATCACTTGTACCTATACCCGTATGAATTCTTGGATATTTTGCAAACTTTAAAGCATCTGCTGCAACTTTTATATCATTTTCTACCGCCCTTGTTAACCCACAAACGGTTGCATTTTTAACAATTTTTGCAATTTCTGTAACTGAATTAAAATCTCCAGGACTAGAAACCGGAAAACCAGCTTCAATAACATTAACGCCTAATAAATCTAACCTTTCAGCAATTACTAATTTTTGGGACGTATCTAGCTTACAGCCAGGCACTTGTTCCCCGTCTCTTAATGTAGTGTCAAAAATTTGAACTTTATTATCTTGCATATTTTTAGTAAAGATTATCTTAAATTATAATCAAATATAGATAATGAGATTAAAATAAATACTTATTTTTACAAATCTATACGATTTCTAATATCCTTTAAAAAAACACAATCATCTAATTATCAAACTCTTATGAGTAAAAGTGCTACATCAGCCAATCATCAAAATGATGCTCTTTTTGTTTTAATTAAGTCTTTAACTAAATCAGAAAAAAGACAATTTAATCTCTATGTTGGTAGATTAGATGGTAATATTGATGCTAAATTTTTTTCCTTATTTAAATTTTTAGAAAAACTAAAAGTCTATAATGAAAAGGTTATTATAGGAAGTGGTATTGTTTCTAAACAACAACTATCTAACCTTAAAGCACATTTATACAAACAAATTTTAATCAGTTTAAGATTGAATCCTGCACATAAAAATGTACGAATTCAAATTAGAGAACAATTAGATTTTGCCACGGTGTTATATCAAAAAGGATTGTACAAACAAAGTTTAAAACTCTTAGAAAAAGCCAAAAATATGGCTTTAGACAATGAAGAAAAAAACATTGCCTACGAAATTGTAGAACTAGAAAAAGTAATAGAAACACAATACATTACAAGAAGTTTAAGTAATAGAGCAGATCAACTTTGTATACAAGCAAAAGAACTAAGTCAAGACAATGTAATTGCTAGTAAACTATCTAATTTATCATTACAACTTTACAGTCATTTAATACAAAATGGCTATGTAAAAAATATAAAAGAGCTACAATTTGTTGAACAATATTTTAATGATAGAATGCCAAAATATGACTTTCAGAAATTTGGTTTTCGCGAAAAACTATGGTTATATAAAGCACATTTATGGCATAGTTTTTTAATTCAGGATTTTCTAATGAGCTACAAGTATGCACGTAAATGTGTAGATTTATTTAACAGCCCAAAGCATATTAATTTACATCCTGTTTTTTATTTAAAATCTAAAAACTATTTATTAGAGGCTTCTTTTTTAGTAAAAAAAGTAACTACTTTTACAAACGAACTCAATTTTTTTGAAGCAGAAATAGATCGAAAAGAAATTCCGTTAAATACCAATACAGAGTTGTTAATTTTCTTGTATTTGTATTCTAACAAACTTCATTTACACTTTTTAGAAGGATCTTTTGAAAAAGGAGAATATTTGGTTGATATTATCAACAACAAAATAGACAAGTTTAAAAACAGACTTGATAACCATTTTATTGTTTTATTATATTACAAAATTGCTTGTTTGTATTTTGGAATGGGTAAAAACAAACTATGTATTGCCTATTTACAGAAAATAATTAAATCTAAAAACATTGGTTCTGCGGAAGATTTACAATGTTTTGCACGAATTTTAAATTTAATAGCGCATTACGAATGCGGTTTGGATTACGACTTAGAAAGACAATTTGTAGACACCTATAAATTTCTACTAAAAATGGAGAATTTACAAGAAGTACAAAAAGTGTTTCTTACTTCTATTAGAGATTTAAGTGATGTTTTTCCTCATGAAATAAAAAATGAGTTTAAAAAAATACACGCCAAATTAAAAACGTTCGAAAATCATCCGTATGAAAAAAGAGCATTCTTGTACTTAGACATTTTATCTTGGCTAGAAAGTAAGATAGAAAACAAGCCAATTGCTTTAATTATTAAAGAAAAAATAAAACATCGTACTAAAAAATAAGAAAACAACATTTTAACCAATGAATTTATAACAATACTATATAAATTTATAAAATAAAAGAAATAATCTCCACTGACCCCTATAAAATTAAATAATACTATTATTTTTGTTGCGTGAATTTATCTAATACACATATTAATTCTTCAAAAACTACAGATGTAGTTTATACTTCTATGCGCACAATTACACGCACAAATACAACAATTACCCTTTAGGGGTTCTGCTATATTCATATCACTCAAGGTTAACTATTGTTTCGCATAACAACGAAACAAACTCAATAAAATATTTAATTACACAAACTATTCATTAGAAATGAAAGTATTAAAATTTGGCGGTTCATCTGTCGCAAGTTCAGGAAAAATACAAAAAGTCTTAGCAATTGTTGAGGCAGCATCTAAAAAAGAAAAAATTGCAGTAGTTGTTTCTGCTTTTGGAAAAACTACCGATAAATTATTAGCTGGTGCTAATGAAGCTTTAGAAGATATAACGGCTGCTAAAGAAACGTTAGCATCTATTCAACAAATTCATTTTGAAGTAGTTGATGATTTAATTGCTAAAAACAAAAAAGAGGTTCACGAAGAAGTTACCTATTTATTTGACAGATTATTGTCTATTTATGAAGGAATTTTCTTGTTACAAGAATTATCGCATAAAACCTTAGCAAAAGTATATAGTTTTGGCGAAAGACTTTCGTCTTACATTATTGCTAATGCAGCAAAAGAATTATTTGACGCAGACCATAAAGAAAGTAGAGATTTAATCATTACCAATAATGAGTATTTAGATGCTCAAGTAAATTTTAAAATCACGAATAAAAACATTACTTCCTTCTTTAAAGAAAACAAACACCAAGTAATTGTTTTAGGTGGCTTTATCTCTTCTAACGAAGCAGAAGAAACTACCACTTTGGGTAGAGGCGGATCTGATTTTACTGCTTCCATTTATGCGGCAGCATTAGAAACAAATGAATTACAAATCTGGACAGACGTTTCTGGTATGTTTACTGCAAACCCTAGAGTTGTAAAACAAGCCTACCCAATTTCAGAAATATCGTATGAAGAGGCTATGGAATTGTCTCATTTTGGAGCAAAAGTTTTGTATCCACCAACAATTCAACCTGCATTACGAAAAGAAATAGCCATTAGAATTAAAAATACTTTTGAGCCAGAAAGTGCGGGAACATTAATTTGTAAAGATCCTAAAAACGGAAACGAAGTAAAAGGAATTTCTCATATAGAAGACATTAGCTTAATAACTTTAGAAGGCGGCGGAATGGTTGGTATTCCTGGTTTCTCTAAACGCTTATTTGAAACACTTTCTGTAGCAAAAATAAATGTTGTATTTATTACTCAAGCATCTTCAGAACACTCAATTTGTGTAGGTATTTTTGAAAATGATGCCGCAAAAGCAAAATCAATTTTAGACGATACTTTTAGCATAGAAATAAAAAAGAAAAAAATAAAGCCAGTTATTGTAGAAAATGATTTGGCTATAATTGCAGTGGTTGGAGAAAGCATGAAAAATTACCAAGGTTTAAGCGGACAAATGTTTAGCGCCTTAGGTAGAAACAATGTAAATGTGAGAGCAATTGCACAAGGTTCTTCAGAAAAAAATATTTCTGCAGTAATTAATAAATGCGATGCAAAAAAAGCCTTAAATACTTTACATCAACAATTTTTTGAAGAAAAAACAAAACAACTAAACTTGTTTGTTACCGGTGTTGGTAATGTTGGTGAGCGCTTTTTGGCACAATTACATCAACAAAAGAAATTCTTAAAAGAAAATTTAAAACTAAATATTAGAGTTATCGGAATTGCTAATTCTAGAAAAATGGCTTTTAATATTGAAGGAATTAATTTAAAAAATTGGAAAGAAGTTTTAGAAAACGGAGAACCTACAACTCTAGATAGTTTTCATAAAAAAGTAAAAGAAAGCAATCTTATCAATAGTGTTTTTGTAGACAACACTGCAAATCAGCAAGTTTCTGAAATATATGAAAAATATTTACGCGAAAGTATTTCTGTAGTTACTTGTAACAAAATAGCTTGTGCCTCTAGTTTTGATAATTACAAAACCTTAAAACAAGTTTCTAGAAAATACAATGCTTCTTTCTTATTTGAAACAAATGTTGGCGCAGGTTTACCAATTATAGATACCTTAAAGAATTTAATTAATTCTGGAGATAGAGTTCATAAAATTCAAGCTGTATTGTCTGGTAGTTTAAATTTTGTATTTAATAATTTTAATGCAGATTCAACTTTTCATGATGTGGTTGCCGCAGCTCAAAAAGAAGGATATACAGAACCAGATCCTAAAATTGACTTAAGTGGTGTTGATGTAGCTAGAAAAATTTTAATTTTAGCCAGAGAAAGTGGTTATCAATTAGAATTGGCAGATATTGAAAACAATGCCTTTTTACCTGAAAACAGTTTAAAAACAACCAATAATGATGATTTTTACGCTTCACTTACAAAGAACGAAGCGCATTTTCAAAATATATTTAAAGAAGCAAACGACAAAGATTGCCGATTAAAATATGTAGCAGAATTTGTAGATGGAAAAGCAAATGTAGGTTTGCAACACATTCCGTCTGATCATCCTTTTTACAATTTAGAAGGAAGTGATAATATCGTTTTATTTTTTACAGACAGATATCCAGAAAACCCATTATTAATAAAAGGTGCTGGTGCTGGTGCAGATGTTACTGCTTCTGGTATTTTTGCGGATGTAATTAGAATAGGGAATAAATAAAAAGCATTCAGTTGGCAGTAGCAGTTTTCAGTTAGCAACTGACTGAAAACTGAGACTGCAAACTGCAAACTGCAAACTAAAAAATATGGATTATTTAAAAATATTTGCTCCCGCTACTGTTGCCAATGTTTCTTGCGGATTTGATTCTCTGGGTTTTGCTGTAGATGCAGTTGGAGACGAAATGACCTTTACAAAAACAACCGAAAAAGGCGTTAAAATAACCAATATTACTGGCGCAAATTTAACCTATAATGTTGATGAAAATGCTGCAAGTGCTGTTGTTAAAAAAATACTGAATGAAGCAAATGCAGATTTCGGAATTGAGCTAACAATTCACAAAGGATTTTCTCCTGGAAGCGGATTAGGTAGTTCTGCTGCAAGTGCTGCTGGCGCCGCTTTTGGCGCAAATCAACTTTTAGGAAATATCTATTCTGAATTAGAATTAACAAAATTTGCAATGTTTGGCGAAGAAGTTGCTTGCGGAACACCAATTGCAGACAATGTTTCTGCAGCTATTTATGGTGGTTTTGTCTTAGTGAGAAGTTATCATCCTTTAGAAATTATTAAATTGCCGGTTCCTAGTGAATTAAGAGTTGTGGCCATTCATCCGCAGGTAGAAGTAAAAACAAAAGATGCTAGAGAAGTTTTACCTACAGAAATTGCACTTAAAGATGCCGTTACGCAGTGGGCAAACGTTGGTGGTTTAATTAGCGGACTATATTCTGATAATTACGAATTAATTAGCAACTCTTTGGTAGATATTATTGTAGAACCTGTGCGTAAAAGTTTAATTCCGTTTTTTGACGATGTTAAAAACGCAGCCATAAAAGCAGGTGCTTTAGGTGCAGGAATTAGCGGTTCTGGTCCAACAATTTTTGCGCTTTGTAAAGGAGATAAAGTTGCCAAAGAAGTGTACAACAGTATCGAAGAAAGTTATAAAAACACAGGTATTGACTTTGAAATGTTTATTTCAAAAGTGAATCCTGAAGGAATGAAAATAATAAATAGTAAATAGTGATTAGTATCTAGTTGTTAGCAAATAAAAACACTAAATACTTATTACTAAAACCTAAATTCTAAATACAATGAACTATTACAGTTTACATCATAAATCGCCAAAATCAACTTTTAAAAACGCCGTTGTAGAAGGTCTTGCAAAAGACAGAGGAATTTATTTTCCAGACAACATTCAACAACTTTCAAAAGATTTTATCGAAAATATTTCTGATTATTCTAATCATGAAATTGCATACGAAGTAATTAAACAATTTGTAGGCGATGAAATTCCGACGTCAACATTAAAAGAGATTGTAGCAAATACCGTTTCTTTCGATTTTCCTTTGGTAAAAGTAGATGATAACATTGCTTCTTTAGAATTGTTTCATGGTCCAACCATGGCTTTTAAAGATGTTGGTGCAAAATTTATGGCGCAATGTTTAGAATATTTCAACAAAGACAATGATGATGAAGTTACTGTTTTAGTAGCAACTTCTGGCGATACTGGCGGCGCAGTTGCCAACGGATTTTTAGGGGCAAAAGGCGTAAATGTTGTCATCTTATATCCTTCAGGAAAAGTAAGTGACATTCAAGAAAAACAACTAACAACTTTAGGGCAAAATATTACGGCCTTAGAAGTAGACGGTGTTTTTGATGATTGCCAAGAAATGGTAAAAACTGCTTTTTTAGATGAAGAAATTACCAAAACATTAACCTCTGCAAACTCTATAAACGTTGCGCGTTGGTTGCCTCAAATGTTTTATTTTTTCTTTGCATATAAAGAATTACATAAAAAAAATAAAGATTTAATCTTTTCTGTGCCAAGTGGTAATTTCGGAAATATTTGTGCAGGAATGATGGCTCAAAAATTAGGTTTACCAATTAAACATTTTGTAGCTTCTACCAATGTAAACGATACGGTACCTAATTATTTAGTTGATGGTATTTACAAGCCAAAACCATCTAAAGCAACTATTTCTAACGCTATGGATGTTGGTAACCCAAGTAACTTTATCAGAATACAAGAATTGTTTAATAATGATTTAGAAGCGCTTAAAAAGGCTTTCTCATCTTATAGTTTTTCTGATGATGAAACAAGAACCACCATGAAAGAAATCTACGCGAATTCTGGTTATGTTGCAGATCCGCACGGAGCAGTTGGTTATTTAGGATTAAAAAAACACGGATTAAAAGAGAACGAATTTGGCGTATTCTTAGAAACTGCTCATCCCGTTAAATTTTTAGATGTTGTGGAAGAAACTTTACCTGTTACAGTAGAAATTCCTGCACAGATTAAAAAAGTTATCAATAATAAAAAAGTGGCTTTTAAAGCTTCAACTTACCAAGATTTGAAAGATTTCTTAATGAACAATTAAGAAATGAAACTTTTATAAAATTAATAAGTCCTAACCATTAAAATAGTTAGGACTTTTTTATTTTAAAATTGTTAAATAAAGCTACTTTTATAATTTCTGATTTTATAAAACGTGTTTATAAGTTCATTAATTCAGGTAAGAACACATATCCACTTATCAAAATTTAAAAGATTTCTGTAAAATAATCCTACAAAAAAAAGCTATTTAAAAAGCACTAAAATTGTACTTTTTAAATAGCCTTATACTATATTTTACTGTAGGTAATAACCTATTGTTTTCTTTTAGCCTCTATGCTTAAAGTAGCATGAGGTACTAACTTTAAACGCTCTTTCTGAATTAATTTACCAGTAACTCTACAAATTCCGTAAGTTTTATTTTCGATACGTAATAATGCATTTTTTAGGTCTCTAATAAATTTCTCTTGTCTAATAGCTAGCTGAACATTGGCTTCTTTTGCCATTGTATCTGAACCTTCATCAAAAGATTTAAATGAATGCGAAGTATCTTCTGTACCATTATCCGCATTATTTTTATAAGCGCTCTCTAACAATGCTAAATCATCTTTTGCATTCGCAATTTTTTCTTCAATTAGTGCTTTAAACTCTTGCAAGTCATCGTCTGAAAATTTTAATTTAACGTCCGACATAATTTTATATTTTTTCTATTAATATTCTACTTTTAATGGTATCAAATTCAATTTCTGTACCATTTTTTAATTCATCAACAAAAACCAATTCTTTGGTTAATGTTTCACTCATAATATATGTTTTATTCTCAGTAATAGATTGCTGTAAGCTTTTATAGTTTAAAACTGTAAGCTTAATTTTATCCGTAACCTCTAAACCTGTGTCTTTACGTGCATTCTGAATTCTATTTACCAATTCTCTGGCAACTCCTTCTTTACGCAATTCATCTGTAATGGTTACATCTAAAGCTACTGTTAACGAACCTTCATTAGCAACTAGCCAACCTTCTATATCTTTTGATGATATTTCTACATCTTCGAGTCCCAAAGTAATATTTTTTCCATTAACAACAAGAAGAATGTTTTTATCTTTCTCTATTTTGTTAATATCTTCTTGATTAAATTTCTGAACTTCAGCAGCAATAAAACGCATATCTTTTCCAAATTTTGGTCCTAATGTTTTAAAATTAGGCTTTATTTGTTTGATTAAGATATCTGAAGCATCGTCTAAAATTTGAATCTCTTTTATGTTTACTTCGTTCTGAATTAAGTTTGCAACCGCTAAAATTTCTTCCTTCTGTTGTTCACTATCAACAGGAATCATAATTTTTTGCAAAGGCTGACGCACTTTTATTTTTTCTTTTGCTCTTAATGATAAAACTAAAGAAGAGATTATTTGTGCATTTTCCATTTTACGCTCTAAACTCTTATCTACAAAACTAGCATCATACTTTGGAAACTCTGCCAAATGTACACTTTCAAATTGCTCTGTTTGTGTAGTAGTGGTTAAGTCTTTGTAAAGTTTGTCCATAAAAAATGGAGCAATTGGCGCACCTAACTTTGCTATGGTAATCATACACGTGTACAATGTTTGGTAAGCAGAAATTTTATCTGATTGATAGTCTCCTTTCCAAAAACGTCTTCTACTTAAACGTACATACCAATTACTTAAGTAATCTTGTGTAAAATCTGATATTGCTCTTGCAGCTCTAGTAGGTTCGTAATCTTCATAAAACTTATCAACTTTATTAATTAAAGTATGTAATTCTGATAAAATCCAACGGTCTATTTCTGGTCTATCTTCTAAAGCAACATCTGCTTCTTCATAAGAAAAACCATCAATATTTGTATATAAAGTAAAGAACGAATAGGTGTTATATAAAGTTCCAAAAAACTTACGTTTTACCTCTTCTATTCCATCTAAATCAAATTTTAAATTGTCCCAAGGATTTGCATTTGCAATCATATACCAACGTGTTGCATCTGCCCCATAGGTTGATAGTGTTGTAAAAGGATCTGTTGCATTCCCTAGACGTTTAGACATTTTATGTCCGTTTTTATCTAAAACCAAACCATTAGAAACTACGTTTTTATACGCTACAGAATCAAAAACCATGGTTGCAATTGCGTGTAATGTATAAAACCAACCACGTGTTTGATCTACTCCTTCTGCAATAAAATCTGCAGGAAATGCCCCTTTTAATTTCCCCAAAGGGGAAAAACTCAATGCGTGAGCTATTTTCTCTAAAACAGCATCCAAATCTCCTATTACTTCTTCATTTGTAAATCGGATTATTTTATAACCTAAATCGTTTAGAAATTCAGTTCTAAATACATCTGCTTTTTTAACCTCTTCTTTTGTATGATAACCTCCATCAACTTCAACAACTAAACATTGTGCTAAACAAACAAAGTCTACAATATATTCGTCTATAATATGTTCTCTTCTAAATTTAAAACCATTTAATTGCTTCGTTTTTAAAGCATCCCAAAGTATTTTTTCTGCTTCAGTAGGGTTTTTTAATCGCTCTTTTTTCAATTTATTCATTAAAGAATAAGAAGATTTTCTAGCAGTTTGATATTTGGGCGTGCTAGAAAGTCCCGCTTTGGGGGATTGAGGGGGCATTTCAAACGGGTAATGCCATTGTGCATACGGCATAGAACCAGAATCGAACCAAACATCAATTAAATCGCTTTCGCGTTTCATAGGTTGCCCAGTTGAAGAAACTAACACAATTTCATCAACAATATTTTTATGCAAATCTATTTTGGCATAGTTTTCTTCAGAATTATTTCCAACTTCAAAATCTTCGAAAATATCCAATGGGATAAATCCCATTGCTACAGATTTTTTCATCTCTTCTTTTAATTCTTTAACAGAACCAATACAAATTTCTTCTTTACCATCTTCTGTTCTCCAGATTGGCAACGGAATTCCCCAATAACGAGAACGCGATAAATTCCAATCGTTTGCATTTGCTAACCAATTACCAAAACGTCCAGTTCCTGTAGATTCTGGTTTCCAGTTAATGGTTTTGTTTAAGCTATGCATTCTATCCTTAACATCGGTTATTTTAATAAACCAAGAATCTAATGGATAGTATAAAATTGGTTTATCTGTACGCCAACAGTTTGGATAACTGTGTTTGTATTTTTCTACTTTAAAGGCTTTGTTTTCTGTTTTTAGTTTAATAGCCAGTTCAACATCAATAGATCTTTCTGGCGCTTCACCATCTTCATAATACTCGTTCTTTACATATTTACCAGCAAACTCGCCCATTTCTGGTCTAAACTTACCTTGTAAATCTACTAATGGAACTAAATTACCATCACTATCTTTTACCAACATTGGCGGAATTTCTGGTGTTGCTTGTTTGGCAACCATTGCATCATCTTGCCCAAAAGTGGGTGCTGTATGTACAATTCCTGTTCCGTCTTCTGTGGTTACAAAATCTCCTGCAATTACTCTAAAAGCATCTTGCGGATTGTCATTTGGCAAACAGTAATTTAAAACGGGTTCGTATTTAATATCAACTAAATCTGCTCCTTTACATTCGGCTAAAATTCTAAAAGGAATTTTTTTATCTGTAGACTTAAAACTTTCTATTGCTGAAAAATCTTCAACTTGAACAAATTTTTTGTCAAACTGTTTCCCAACTAATTTTTTAGCCAAAACAACTTTTGTTGGTTCAAAAGTATATTGATTAAACGTTTCTACTAAAACATATTCTATTTTAGGTCCAACCGTAAGTGCCGTATTACTTGGTAACGTCCAAGGAGTTGTGGTCCAAGCTAGGAAATAAAAATCCCATCCTAAATCCTTCCCAGAGGGAAGGACTTCCAAATCATGCTCTAATTTGAATGCTTTATAAATATCGTTTTCAGCTCCCTTTCCTTTGGAATGGGTTGGGGATAGGAACTGCGCAACAACTGTTGTGTCTGTTACATCTTGATAAGTTCCTGGTTGATTTAGCTCGTGAGAACTTAAACCTGTACCCGCTTTTGGCGAATATGGCTGAATTGTATATCCTTTGTAAATTAATTCTTTGTTGTAAATCTGTTTTAACAACCACCAAACAGATTCCATATATTTAGGTTCATAGGTAATATACGGATCTTCCATATCTACCCAATACCCCATTTTATTGGTTAGGTCATTCCAAACATCTGTATATTTCATAACAGCTTTTCTACAAGCGGCGTTATAATCTTCTACAGAAATAGTTTTTCCAATATCTTCTTTGGTAATTCCTAGTTCTTTTTCAACGCCCAGTTCTATTGGCAAACCATGTGTATCCCAACCGGCTTTTCTTTTAACCTGAAAGCCTTTCATGGTTTTATAACGAGGAAAAATATCTTTAATAGCTCTTGCCAAAACATGGTGAACTCCTGGAAGTCCGTTTGCAGAAGGAGGTCCTTCAAAAAACACAAAAGGTGTTGCGTTTTCTCTAGAAGTTACACTCTTTTCGAAGATGTTATTTTCTTGCCAATAGTTTAGAATTTCTTCCGCCACTTTTGGTAAGTCAAGTCCTTTATACTCAGGAAATTTCGCTTTCATTTTCTGTCTTTTCTAATAAGAGTGCGAAATTAAGGAATTTCTTGGAATTTCTTGAGTTTGTTTATGAAGAAGTTGCGAAGGGTAAAAAAGTTACAAAGAATCAAAGGCTCAAAGTAACAGCAGGAAAAAAAAGTAACAAAGTAACAAAGCTTTAATAAGATATCAAAATGATAAAAAAACTAAGAATCCGAGGACTAAACTTAGTAACTCTGTTACTTTGCAACTTTGCGACTCTAATTACAACCCACGTTCATTTTTAATTTTTTCATACGCGGCTTGTATGCTTTGAAATTTTTCGTTTGCACCTTTTAAATGCTCTTCTCCTAATCCTTGTAATTTATCTGGATGGTATTTTTTTACCATTTTTCTATAACCACTTTTTACTTCTGCATCTGTGGCAGTTTTCTCAATTTCTAAAATTTTATAAGCATTTTCTGAAGCATCATAAAACATGGCTTTTATAGACTCAAAATCGTGTTGATTGATGTATAAATAACCCGCCATCTTTCTAATTTCTTCAACTTCTGACTCAGATACATTTCCGTCTGCTTTTGCAATACCAAACAAAAAGTGCAACAATTGTAAACGCGCAGCATGAGACATGTTTTGTCTTATTTGTATACAAACTTGGCGTGCAGAAACTTCTTTTTTTATGATGCCACTAAAAAGTTTAAAGGCATTGTTTGCTCTTTCTTTGCCATACATACCCACAAATTGAGAACGCACAAAATCTAACTCTCGTTGATCTACTTTTCCGTCAGATTTTATAACAATAGATGCCAAAACAAGTAAACTCATTTCAAAATCTCCAGATTGTGTATCTGCAGCACTTCTTGTTCCAGATTGTCTGCTTCTCTCGTAGTCTATTTGTTCTTGACTTACATCTTTTTCTGAAAAACCATCAACAAAACTACCTACTGCAAAACCAATAGCTGCACCAATTGGACCTCCAAAAGTAAATCCTAATCCTGCTCCTAACCATTTTGTAAAACTTCCCATTTATTATTTTTTTTGAAGTGGCAAAGTTACAAAGTTTCAAAGAAACAACCGTTTATAGTTATGAAAATTGGATTTTTAGGTTTTTAGAAAACTTAGTTCTGCAACTTTATACCTTATTTTTACTTTGTGACTAACTTGCCTGAAGGATTGAAACATTTGTTTGAGGGCTGTTTTGTTTTTCTCAAAAAAAACGAGTGCCCATCGGCAAGCTCAAGATAAACTCCAAACCTGACGATTTTTGAATAAAAGTGCAGTGCTAACGTAACTTTTATTCAAAAATGGGCATGCCCAAAAATAAAAAAAACTTTGTAATATCAATTTTATTGATGTTTCTATTGAAATTTCCATTTTTAAGTTTGTTGAATTTTGACAAACAAATACCTATCTTTGCATTTTAAAATTTAGAAAATATGTATCCAGAAGAATTAGTAAAACCAATGCGCGATGAATTAATCAAAGCAGGTTTTGAAGCATTATATACAAGTGAAGATGTTGAAAACGCAATGTCTAAAGAAGGAACAACCTTAGTAATGGTAAACTCTGTTTGCGGTTGTGCAGCTGGTACTGCAAGACCTGGTGCTATTGCATCTTTAGGTGCTGAAAAAACACCAACAAACTTAACTACCGTTTTTGCAGGTGTAGAAAAAGAATCTACACAAAAAGCACGTGAGTTTATGATTCCTTTTCCTCCATCTTCGCCAGCAATTGCGTTGTTTAAAGACGGTAATTTAGTACACATGTTAGAGCGTCATCATATAGAAGGAAGATCTGCACAAATGATTGCACAAAATTTAGCACAGGCTTACGAAGAGTTTTGTTAATCTATTTTAGACAATAACTTTTTTTGAAATAAGAATTAAGACAAAAATCCACGTAAAAAAAACGTGGATTTTTTGTTTCAACTAAAACCAAACAGATGGCATCATTATTTTCTACATATACAAAAGAAGAACTTTTAAAAAAACTGAAAACTCAGAAAAAACTGTCTTTATTTCATGGATGTATTATTGTCTTACTTTTTATAGTTGGAGGATATAAAACATATATAGAAGGTATTTCTTTCAATTCTTTTTTACCTCTCTTTTTTATTCCTATGCAAATCTATTTTATGATTGAAATTAAAAAAATTAAGAAAGAACTAGCTTCAAGAAAATAAAATGAATCAGGATATTATTATAAAAAATACCATAGCATTTGTAAAAAAAGAATTAAAAAATGCTGAAGGTGGACACGATTGGTTTCATATAGAACGTGTTTTTAAAAATTCGATCTTAATATCAAAAGAAGAAAAAACTGATATTTTTGTGGTTTCTTTAGCTGCTTTGCTACATGATATTGCAGATCCTAAATTTTATAATGGTGATGAAACCGTTGGTCCTAAAGTAGCCAAAGACTTCTTAGAAAAAGAACTAGTTGATAAAGAAACTATGAAACATGTAATTAATATTATAAAACATATTTCTTATAAAAACTCTTTAGAAGCGGGTACAGAAAAATTTTCTTCTAAAGAATTAGAAGTAGTACAAGATGCAGACAGATTAGATGCCATTGGTGCTATTGGCATTGCACGTTGTTTTAATTATGGTGGTTTTAAAAACAGGCCACTTTATAATCCGGAAATTGCACCCAATTTAAAGATGACCAAAGAGCAATATAAAAAATCTGAGGCGCCAACAATTAATCATTTTTATGAAAAATTACTTTTGCTAAAGGATAAAATGAATACCAAAACAGGTAAACAACTTGCATTAGAAAGACACAATTATATGGTTCAGTTTTTAAACCAGTTTTATAATGAATGGAACGGCATTCAATAACTAATTTTCCTTAGCTACTTCAAATGCCGTTTTAATCTATTCTAAAAAAGACAAATCTGCTGCCCTATTTAACTACTGCACTAAACTCATCATTTCATTTCTATATTTAGATGCAGATTTTCCAGTAAATTCTTTAAACAACTTATTAAAGTGAGAAAAATTATTAAATCCACATTCAAAACAAATATCTGTAATGCTTGTTGGGCTTTCAGACAATAATTTAGTGGCATGTACAACTCTATATTCATTTACTAATTTTGTAAATGTTTTTCCTGTAGTTTTCTTAAAAAACCTACAAAAAGCAGGAACTGTCATACTCACCAAACTGGCAATTTCATCTAAACTTATGTGTTCTTTAAAATTTTCATTTATATGTTTAAAAATAACATCTATTTTACTACTGTCTTGTGGCAAGGTTTCAAAAGCAAAACCATCTGCATTTAATAAGGTATAATCTTCTGATTTAGAAAGTGTGTGTAATATTTCTAATAAAATTAAGATTTGTTTAAAACCATCTTTTTCTGCAATTTTCTCAATTCTTGGTCCTAATTTTCTCTTCGTTTTTACCCCAAATAAAATTCCTTTTTTAGATTTCTCTAATAACTTTTTAATTGGCTGCATTTCTAGTGCATCAAAAAAATCATCGCCTAAAAAATCTGGTTTAAATTGAATTAAAGTTTCAGAACCATTTGTGGTAAGTCTATCTGTAAATCCATTATGTGGTAAATTAGATCCTATTAATAATAATTGACTATTATTAAAGTAAGAAAGGTGGTTACCAATATGTCTTTTCCCCTTTCCTTTATTAACATATATTAGCTCAATTTCTGGATGAAAATGCCAAAATGCTTTTATTTTTTTTAGAAATTCTGTATGTTTTTTAACCAAGATAGAACTTCCAAAACCGGGGCTTATTTTTTCTAAAGTAGGTTTTACGTTATTCATTATTATTTTTTTACAAATTTACAATACAATTTTTTAATAATAGTTATAAAATTACCACTATTATATGTTCATTTAACTTAACATCAAATTAACACTACCTTAATTGATAATATAGCATACAAACTCACCAATTTTGATGTTTTTTAACCTTAGTATTGTCTGTAAATTTGCCATATTATTATTCTTAAATATTGAAAAACAGAATAATAAGAGATGTAATGCCAATTAAAATAAATGGTAAGCAATTTTATAAAGTAAATAGGATTACAATGAAAACAACATTTAAAAAAAACATATTAGTAGCATTAATGTTTGGAACATTCATTAGCTATGCAAACGAAGGAATTACTACTATAAGTAATGTGAAAAGGGTAAAAGTTGAATTTAATTCAGTAAAAAAAGGAAATACTTTAATTATAAAAGAAGACAATGGTAGTATTCTTTTTTCTGAAAATCTTAAAACCACCGGAAACTATTCTAGAATGTTTGATTTATCTGCTTTAAAAAATGGAAACTACACCGCAGAATTAAATAAAAATTTTGAAATTATTGTTAAACCATTTGTAGTAAATGATGGTAATGTTAGTTTCTTAACATCAAAGGAAACTAAAATTATAAAACCAATTATTAGAAATGAAAACAACAGACTTTTTATTTCTAAAATAGATACAAACAAAGAACCTGTTCACGTTACTCTTTATTATAAAGAAGAACTTATATTTTCTAAGACTTTTAATGAATCGAAAAATTTGAATAAAGTCTTTCGTTTAGCAAAAAATGAATTTGGAAATTATAGAGTTATTGTGAATAGCCAGAACAAATCTTACGTAAAAGAATTTAATATTTAGTTAATTGTTTCATTAAATCTACTGCTATAGTTTAATGAATAAAGCGAGCCTCCAGGGCTCGCTTTTATTTTTTATACATATTTTATGATCTTCTAAAAAAACTAGCCTAAAATTGTTTCTGATTCATCCTTTTAAACCTCAAGATTTGCTAGCAACATCATTGTCAACAATTTATAGTTTAAACATTACAAAGAACTTCTTTTAAATATTACACAACTTTATCTGAATATATAAAATTACCTATTTTATATTCTAAATTACCAACTCAAAAAACAATGCAAAGTTTATTCTGATAATTTAGCATACAAATACACCAATTCTATTGTTTTTAGAATTTTAAATACCCCATATATTTGCAGTGTTATTAATCAATAAATGACAACAAAATGAAAAATACAAGCAAAAAAATTTTAGTAGTAGTATTTATGTTAGGAACATTAATTAACTACGCAAGTGAGCACAAAACATCTTTAGATGATGCTAAAAAAATAAGAGTAGAATTCAATTTCGTAAAAAAAGGACAAAATCTTACCATTAAAAATTACGATGGTACCACCATTTATAATCAAGAAATTTCAAACTCAGGAAAATACTCTAGAGTATTTAATTTAGCAGCCTTAGAAAACGGAACTTATACTGCAGAATTAAATAAAACATTTGAGGTAATTGTAAAACCATTTATAGTAAAAGAAGGATCTATTTCTTTTTTAGAAAATGAAGAATATACAATTTACAAGCCTCTTATTAGATTTGAAAAAAACCGACTTTTTATTTCTAAAATGAACACAAGTAAAGAACCAATTGTGGTTACACTTTATTACAATAATGAAGTAATCTTTTCTGAAAAATTTAAAGATGAAGTACTTTTTGAAAAAGTATTACGTATGAAAAAAAATAAAAAAGGAACATATAGAGCTGTTATTAATAGTAATAACAACTCTTATGTAAAAGAATTTATAATTAAATAAAATAGTTAGTTGTTTCTTCATTAAATTTACTGGTACAATTTAATGAATAAAGCGAGCCCTTCTAAGGCTCGCTTTTATTTTTATATATATATTTTCTCTTTCTGGTAAGAATCCAAAACAAAATTCATTTTCCCATTTCTGTATAGAATATCTATCATTCACAAAATATTGCGCAATTTTTAGTTTAGTTTAAAGAACGTTAAAGAAAAAGCAATGTACTTTTATAAATTCTACTAAAAGAAAGTACAGAGTTTCTTTACAAAAACAAACTAAGCATGTGTCAAAGAGAATAATTGAAATTAACCATTTTATATTCTAAATTACCCCTACACAAACACAAATCAAAATTAGTTGATAATATACCATACAAACATACCAATTCTATTGTTTTCTAGAACAAACTCCTACCATATATTTGTAGTGTTATTAATCAATAAATGACAAGAAAATGAAAAACACAATTAAAAAAATTTTAGTAGTAGCATTCATGTTAGGAACATTAATTGGCTACGCAAATGTGAAGAGTACATCTTTTGATGATGCAAAAAAAGTAAGAGTAGTATTTCATTCAGTACAAAAAGGACAAACTATCTCTCTTAAAAATAATAATGGTAGAACAATTTACAATCAAGAAATTTTAATCTCCGGAAAATTCTCTAGAGTATTTAATTTAACTGCGCTAAAAAAAGGAAATTATACAGCAGAGTTACATAAAGATTTTGAGATTATTGTTAAGCCATTTACAGTTAAAGAAGGTGAAGTATCTTTTAGTATTAGTAAAGAATATACTATTATGAAACCCGTAATTAGAACTGAAAAGAACAGACTTTTAATATCTAAGATCAACTCAAGTAAAGAGCCTATAGATATTACCATTTATTACAAAGATGAACTTATCTACTCAGAAACTTTTAAAGAAGGACCAGTATTCCATAAAGTATTTCGATTGTTAAAAGACAAAACTGGAGATTATAAAGTGATTATTAATAGTGATAACAAATCTTTTGTAAAAGAATTTAATATTTAAAAATAATTAGTTGTTTCATTAAATGTACTGCTATCGTTTAATGAATAAAGCGAGCTCTCTGGAGCTCGCTTTTTTTGTTTTCAAGTTCTTTAAGATCTTTTGAAATTACAAAATTAGTTAGCAATTTAGTTACCAACTGTTTAGTTTAAATAAAAATAATGACTACTTAATTTACTTCTATGGATGTACATTAAAAATATTTAAAATTATCAACTTTCTATACTAAATTACCAGTATAAAAATCATCAAAAAACCTATTGTGATAATTTAGCATATAAATACACCAATTCTATTGTTTTCACAACCTTAAATTCACCATACATTTGTAGTGTTATTAATCAATAAATGACAAGAAAATGAAAAACACAATTAAAAAAATTTTAGTAGTAGCATTTATGTTAGGAACATTAATTGGCTACGCAAATGAGAACAAAACATCTTTTGATGATGCAAAAAAAGTAAGAGTAGTATTTAACTCTGTAAAAAAAGGACAAACTATCTCTCTTAAAAATAATAATGGAACAACAATTTATAATCAAGAAATATTAATCTCCGGAAAATACTCTAGAGTATTTAATTTAACTGTGCTAAAAAAAGGAAATTATACAGCAGAATTACATAAAGATTTTGAGATTGTTGTAAAGCCGTTTACAGTAAAAAAAGGAGCTATTTCGTTTAATACTAGCGAAGAATACAAAATCTTTAAGCCTGTAGTTAGAACTAAAAAGAATTTACTTTTTATTTCTAAAATCAACTTAAATGAAGAGCCTGTAAAAGTTGCTATTTATCATAATAATGAAGTTATTTATTCTAATACATTCACAGAAACACCAGTATTAAATAAAGTATTTTGTTTGTTAGAAAATGAATATGTAACTGGTACGTATAAAGTTATTATTAATGATGATAACAATTCTTATGTAGAAGAATTTAAAATTTAAATAAGTTAGTTAATTGTTTCATTAAATGTACTGCTATACATTAATGAGTAAAGCGAGCCTTCTAGGGCTCGCTTTTATTTTTACAGAATGTTATGCAACATTCTAAAGATTAAATCTATAATTAATAGGAACTCAATTATGTGCTTTGCATCAATTGAATTTCTACAGAAATTTAACTACCAAATTGTTCTTATTAATAGAACAAAATCTTTTCTATTTTTAAAAATATGTAATTTAATCAGTTAATTGATATTACCAACTTTATATACTAAATTATCAGTATAAAAACCTTAAAATACCCAATGTGATAATTTAGCATATAAATTCACCAATTCTATTGTTTTCACAACCTTAAACTCGCCATACATTTGTAGTGTTATTAATCAATAAATGACAAGAAAATGAAAAACACAATTAAAAAAATTTTAGTAGTAGCATTTATGTTAGGAACATTAATTGGCTACGCAAATGAGAACAAAACATCTTTTGATGATGCAAAAAAAGTAAGAGTAGTATTTAACTCTGTAATAAAAGGACAAACTATCTCTCTTAAAAATAATAATGGAACAACAATTTACAATCAAGAAATTTTAATCTCCGGAAAATTCTCTAGAGTATTTAATTTAACTGCGCTAAAAAAAGGAAACTATACAGCAGAATTACATAAAGATTTTGAGATTGTTGTAAAGCCATTTACAGTAAAAAAAGGATCTATTTCGTTTAATACCAGCGAAGAATATAAAATCTTTAAACCTGTAGTTAGAACTAAAAAGAATTTACTTTTTATTACTAAAATAAACTTCAGTAATACACCATTAACAATTTCTCTTTATCATAATGATGAAATTATCTATTCTAATACATTCACAGAAGAACCAGTATTAAATAAAGTATTTCGTTTGTTAGAAAAAGAAAATGTAACTGGTACGTATAAAGTTATTATTAATGATGATAATAATTCTTATGTAGAAGAATTTAAAATTTAAATAAGTTAGTTAATTGTTTCATTAAATGTACTGCTTATACATTAATGAGTAAAGCGAGCCTTCTAGGGCTCGCTTTTATTTTTACAGAAATTTATAAAACACTCTAAAAATTAAATCTATAATTAATAAGAACTCAATTATGTGCTTTGCATCAATTGAATTTCTACAGAAATTTAACTACCAAATTGTTCTTATTAATAGAACAAAATTTTTTCTATTTTTAAAAATATGTAATTTAATCAGATAATTGAAATTATCTATTTTCTATACTATATTATCAGTATAAAAATACTTTTTTACCAATATTGATAATTTACCACACAAACATACCAATTCTATTGTTTTCTAGGACAAACTCCTACCCTATCTTTGAAGTGTTATTAATATTAAAATGACAAGAAAATGAAAAACACAATTAAAAAAATTCTAGTAGTAGCATTCATGTTTGGAACATTAATTAGCTACGCAAATTTGAACAGTACTTCTTATGAAGATGCAAAAAGAGTGAGAGTAGAATTTAAATCAGTAAAAAAAGGACAAACCCTCACTATTAAAAATAAAGATGGAATAACAATTTACAATCAATTAATTATAAATTCTGGAAAATATTCTAGAATGTTTAATTTAAATGCTCTAAAAAACGGAAGCTATACAGCAGAATTAAACAAAGATTTTGAGATTACGGTAAAACCATTTTTAATTAAAAAAGGAACTATTTCTTTTATTCCTAGTAAAGAATACACAATTTTTAAACCTGTAATTAGGACTGAAAAAAACAGCGTATTAATTTCAAAAATTAATTTTGATAGAAAACCTGTTAAAGTAATTCTTTACTATAATGATGAACTTATTTATTCTAAAACAATTACAGAAAACAAAGATATACTTAACAAAGTATATCGCTTATCTAATACAGAAAAAGGAGATTACAAAGTAATTGTATATTGTAACAACAAAGAATATACTAAGGAATTTAAAATTTAAATATCAATGTACTTTAATTAGTATAAATTAAAAGCGAGCCAAAAATGGCTCGCTTTTTTATGTTTTACTCTTGTTATTACATTTTACTGAAACTTTGGTTTTCTTTTTTCTAAAAAAGCATTGGTTCCTTCTGTAAAATCTTCGGTACCAAAACAATCTCCAAAAGCTATAACTTCTGTCTCAAAACCATTTATTCCATCTTCAAAGTTTGCATTAACAGCTCTAATGGCAGCACTAATGGCAACTGAAGAGTTTCTCATGATCTTCCCAGCAATTTTCTCTGCTAAAGGCACTAATTCTTCCAGAGAAACAACATAATTTACCAAGCCAACTTCTTTTGCCTCTTGCGCGGTAATCATGCTTGCGGTCATAATCATCTCCATAGCTTTTCCTTTGCCAATTAATTGTGGCAAACGCTGTGTACCTCCATAACCAGGTATTACACCTAAAGAAACTTCTGGTAAACCCATTTTAGCATTTTCCGATGCAATTCTAAAATGACATGCCATTGCCAATTCTAAACCGCCACCCAAAGCAAAACCATTAACAGCTGCAATTACAGGAGTAGATAAATTTTCTATATAATTAAATAAAATTTCCTGGCCTTTTCTGGCTAACTCTTTTCCTTCATCCACAGAAAAATGCGCAAATTCCGAAATATCTGCACCGGCTACAAAAGCCTTTTCTTCACTTCCGGTAAGTATAATTACTTTTACATCTAGCATTTCTTCTAACATCTTAAAAGCTTCATGCAACTCTTCTATGGTATCTTTATTTAATGCGTTTAATTTTTTAGGACGATTAATGGTTACATATCCTAAACCATCTTGTTTTTCAACTAAAATATTCTTGAACTCCATCTTTTTAAGATTTTAAATTTATTATAAGTACTTACTTTAATAAGCTAATGTATTGTTCTTTTGAACTTATGTTTTAGGCAAAATTACGGTAAAAACCGTGCCTATTCCTTCTTTAGAAGTAAATGAAATAGATCCATCAAAAGCCTCAATAATATTTTTAATGATGCCTAAACCTAACCCCATTCCACTTGTTTTAGTGGTAAATTTAGGTTCAAAAACAAGATCCTTTACATCATCAGAAATACCTTTTCCATTATCCGAAACAATAATTTTAATGGCATTTCCATCAGATAAAACTTTTACTTCAACAATAGGATTTTCTTCATTTTCTGAAGCCTGACAAGCATTTTTAACCAAGTTAGTTACAATTCTTATCAATTGTGTTTTGTCTAAATTGGCATAAATTTCTTTTTCACCCGGAATAAATTTTACCGCCTGAACATTAAAAATATCTAAGGCCAATTTAACAACACTTATAACTTCAATTTTCTCTCTTTTTTGTGTTGGCATTTTGGCAAAATCAGAAAATGCAGAAGCAATAGAACTCATTACATCTATTTGCTGAATAAGTGTTTGGCTGTATTCTGCCAGTTTTTCTTTTGCATTTACATCTTCTGGATTAAATTTACGTTCAAAACTTTGAACAGTTAACCTCATAGGTGTTAACGGGTTTTTTATTTCGTGTGCTACTTGTTTTGCCATTTCTCGCCAAGCCTGTTCACGTTCACTTCTTGCTAGTTTTGCTGCACTTTCTTCTAGCTGATCTATCATACTATTGTACGCTTCTACCAAAATCTCAATTTCGGAACTCGCTGCATTTAAAATAATTTTTTCATTGCGCTCATTTAAACGAGTTTGTTGCATTTTATCTGAAATAGTTTGTATAGAACGCGTGATATAACTAGATAAAAAGTACGCCAAGGCAATGGCAATTATAAACATTAATAAATACACCAAACTTAACCTAGAAATAAACTCTTTAAGTTCATGTTCTATCTCAGAATTATCTTGGGTAAATTGCAATTCTAAAATCCCAATTCGTTTAAATTTTGGATCATTTATATAAGAATAAGAAGATTGGTAACTAATACCGTTTTCTTCTCTATTTTTTAATATTTTATGATTAGAATTCTGAGCTAATTCTTTTAGTACTGCAACCGGAATTGGTTCTAAATCAATTTTTTCAAATGCATTGGCAATAGACGATTTTAATAATTCTCCACTTAAATCATATATAGAAATGTTTAATTTATTTATGGAAGATATCTCATAAATTCGCTCTTGAAAAATCTTAGCTAAGTTATTCGTATTTACCGGATAGGTTGTTTTATTTTTCAACTCTAATTCTATGGTTTCTTTGGTAATGGCTTCTTTACGCTCGAAACGCTGAATATTATAGTCTCTTGTTTGTTCATCATACTGAATAACAGTAACTACCAATATTAATACTGATGCCAATAACACCAACAATATCATTGATAAAAAGATGCGATTTTTTAAAGAAATGTTGTTAAAACGAATCAAATTTTGGTTTTTATTATTCTTGTTTACCTTCAACAAAAAACATTCCGAAAATTACAATTAATAAAAAATAGTTTGACACTTATTTTGTTAAATTTCTAAAAAAATAAACTGCAAAAAAAAAGTCAATACAAATTAGCGTAATGACTTTTAATTATATTTTAATATTATTTTTTTATTTATACCTTAATTTCATAAGTAATAAATATAATGTTAACGACGCCGTAATAATATTGGCTAATATTATTGATAAACTGTTTATTAAAACACCATAAATTAACCACAAAAGAACTCCAATAAAAAAGATAATATACATGGATAAAGAAAGTCCGGAAGTATCTTTTGTTTTGGCCGTTTTAACAACTTGAGGTAAAAATGAAGCTGTTGTTAAAACTGCTGCAACCAATCCAATAATCTCATGAAGATCTATCATTTTATTTAATTTTTACTTGACAAACATCTTATCTACAAACAAAAAATACACTGCACTTTCTATCCCACTATGTTTACTATTTTACCTGGCACAACAATTACTTTTTTAGGAGTTCTACCTTCTAATTGATCAATTGTTTTTTCATTTTCTAAAACAGCCTTTTCTATTTCATCTTTTGATAAATCTAAAGACAATTCTAATGTAAAACGCATTTTTCCATTAAAAGAAATAGGATAATTTTTAGCGCTTTCTATCAAATGACTTGCCTCAAAAACTGGGAAAGCTGCCGTAGAAATAGACTCTTTATGCCCTAATAAACTCCAGATTTCTTCAGCAATATGTGGTGCATAAGGAGAAACCAAAATTACTAAAGGCTCTAAGATTGCACGTTTGTTACATTTTAAAGCGGTTAACTCATTTACAGCAATCATAAAGGTAGAAACTGATGTGTTAAAAGAGAAATTCTCTATATCATCTTCTACTTTTTTAATTGTTTTATGTAAGGTTTTTAATTCGTCTTTTGTTGGTTCTGTGTCTGAAACCTCAAAGTTATCTCCATTAAAATACAGTTTCCATAATTTTTTCAAGAAGGATGAAACTCCAGAAATACCAGAAGTTTTCCAAGGTTTTGCTTGTTCTAAAGGACCTAAAAACATTTCGAATAAACGTAAACTATCTGCTCCATATTCTTCACAAATAGCATCAGGATTTACCACATTGTATTTAGATTTAGACATTTTTTCTACTTCACGCCCTACTTTATAAACTCCGTCTTCAAAAATAAATTCGGCATTTTTATAATCAGCATTTAAAGCATGATTTTTAAAACCATCAACATCTAATTCATCAGAAGCATTTACCAAAGAAACATCTGCATGCAAAGCCGTTTTAGTAATCATTACTAAATCTGCAAAATTAGGATCTAAAAACTTGTTATCTAATAAGTAATTTTTAACAACTGTTTCAAATTCATTGTCATTTGTAAATAAATTTTTAGAAACAAATACAGCTGGTATTTTTGCAATAACATCATCATTCGATTTTTCATCAGAACAACCACAACCGTTTTTTACAAAAGCAGTTGCTTTGTACACAAATGCAGAAGTTCCTAGAATCATTCCTTGATTAATCAGTTTTTTTGCAAACTCATCTACCGGTACAATTCCTTTATCGAACAAGAATTTTTGCCAAAAACGAGCATATAATAAATGCCCTGTAGCATGTTCAGAGCCTCCGATATATAAATCTACTTCTTTCCAATAATCTAGGTTTTCTTTGCTTGCAAATTCAGTAGCATTTGTAGCATCCATGTATCTGTTAAAATACCAAGAACTACCCGCCCAACCTGGCATGGTATTTAATTCTAGTGGATAAACCGTTTTATTTTTTAACTTATCATTAGAAACCACTTTCTTTCCACGAGAATCCCACGCCCATTCTGTTGCGTTTCCTAAAGGCGGTTTTCCGTCTTCAGTTGGCAAGTATTTTTCTACTTCTGGCAACACAATTGGCAAATGTTCTGTATCAATCATTTGTGGCATTCCGTCTTTGTAATAAACAGGAAAAGGTTCTCCCCAATAACGTTGTCTACTAAAAACAGCATCACGCAAACGGTAATTTATTTTTCCGTAACCAAAGCCACGTTTTTCCATTTCAAAAATGGCTAATTTTAATGCTTTCTTGTATTTTAATCCTGATAAAAAGTCTGAATTTGCAATTACTGTTCCGTCTTTATCTGCATGTGCTCCTTCAGAAATATCTACTCCTTCAAAAATATTCGGAATCGGAATTCCAAAATGTTTTGCAAAATCATAATCTCGTTGATCTCCACAAGGAACTGCCATTACTGCACCTGTTCCGTAATTTGCCAACACGTAATCTCCTATCCAAATCTGAATTTTATCACCAGAAAAAGGATGAATTGCATACGCACCTGTAAAAGCACCAGAAATGGTTTTTACATCTGCCGTTCTATCGCGTTCAGAGCGTTTTGCGGTTGCCGTTATATAAGCTTCAACTTCTGCTTTTTGAGCATCTGTTGTAATTTTAGCCACCAACTCATGTTCTGGAGCTAACGTCATAAAACTTACACCGTAAATAGTGTCTGGGCGTGTTGTGAATACTTCAATCCTATCCCTGACTCCCTTTCCGGTGGAAAGGGACACTGTTGTGGAAGCTAGTTTGTGGTGAATGTTTGTATTTTCTTTCTCTGAATTTTTTTGTGTTTGAACTTCTTGACTTTGTTGAATTTCTTTTTCTAATTTCTGTAATTTGTAAAATTGATTATTTAATTCGGTTTCTATTTTTGCTATAACTTCTTCAACATTACCAATTACTTCTTCATTTTTAAATCTAATGACTTTAAAACCAGATTTTTGCTCTAATTCTAAAGTTCTGGCATCATCTTTTTCTAGCTGATAATCGTGAATTTTACCATCAACTTCTATAATTAACTTTTTGGCTAAACAAACAAAATCAACAATAAAATCATTGATTAAATGTTGTTGTCTAAATTTAAATTTTAATTTTTTCCCTTTTAAATATTTCCATAAAATGGCTTCAGCTGGAGTTGGATTTGCTCTCATTTCTTTTGCTTTCTCAAGCAACAAATAAGAATTATTTCCTCCAGTCATATAACCAGGTGCTTTTTTAGAGTCCGTATTTGCTCCCTTTCCTTCGGAAAGGGTTGGGGATAGGATATCAAAAGTAACCATTGCTCCTTGAGAACGACCAATCCAATTGGTTTGAGAATCTTTTAAAGGTTGTGGCCAATCTATTTTTTCTAATCCATCTAACAAACGTTGTGCATACGCAGAAATTCGCATAGACCATTGTGTCATCTTTTTTCTAACAACAGGATGACTTCCACGTTCTGAAACTCCGTTTACAATTTCGTCATTTGCCAAAACGGTTCCCAACCCAGGACACCAGTTTACTTCTGTATCTGATAAAAATGTTAAACGGTATTGTAATAAGATTTCTTCTTTTTCTTTTGTTGAAAAAGATTTCCATTCATCCGCAGAAAAAGATTTTATATCTTCATCACAAACTGCATTTACGGTTGCGTTTCCTGCTGTTTTAAAGATTTTTTCTAATTCAGTAATATCTTCTGCTTTGTCTGTATCTTTATTGTACCAAGAATTAAACAATTGAATAAAAATCCATTGTGTCCATTTATAATATTCCGGACTAGAAGTTCTAACTTCTCTACTCCAATCAAAAGAAAAACCAATTTTATCTAATTGTTTTCTGTAGGTTGCAACATTATCTTCTGTAGTTTTTGCTGGGTGTTGCCCAGTTTGAATTGCATATTGTTCTGCTGGTAACCCAAAAGAATCATATCCTTGCGGATGCAATACATTAAAACCTTTATGACGTTTGTAACGTGCATAAATATCACTTGCAATATACCCTAAAGGATGCCCAACATGTAAACCGGCACCTGAAGGATAAGGAAACATATCTAACACGTAATATTTAGGTTTTTCCAATTCCCCTTCAAC
Organism: Polaribacter sp.; assembly: GCF_051251875.1. GTDB lineage: Bacteria > Bacteroidota > Bacteroidia > Flavobacteriales > Flavobacteriaceae > Polaribacter. Next base: position 58,662 of record NZ_JBPOGL010000004.1, on the reverse strand, counting down.
TTTGTTCTGGGCGGGATTATTGGCTTTAAAAGTTTGGTTTTCTGCCCAAAACTTTTGCCATTTCTTTTCTATATCTAAGTGATTGTATTGCATTGTTAGTATCTTAATTAAGCGGCAAATTTACGTTTATTATACAAAAGATTATAATTTGTAAACCCCAAAGTTTATTCATAAAAAAACCACAAACTATGTTGTGGTTTTTATTGTTTTTTATGCGAATCTATTTTTAGTTTTCTACTTCTTCTTTTTCACTTACCGGTACAGAAACAATAGTTTTTCCCCAACCTAAATGCATGGTTGCGTTGCCTTCTTCTCCTTCAAAAACTATAGAAAAAGCTTCTGTAGCGTCTGCTGATGTAGAAAGTTTTCCGGTAACTCTAACAACATCTTCAGTTTCATCGTAAAAATAAGAACCCCAAACATTTTTAGCTGTACTTAAAATAACGGTCCAATCTTGCTTGTTTGGTATTGTAAACATGGTGTATGTTCCGGCAGACACTTGTTTATCTCCAAAAGTTACATCTTTATAAAAAGATATTTCTGCAGCTTCGTTTGCACCAGTTCTCCAAACTTTTCCTTCTGGAGCTAATTTAGACAAATCTCTTCCTTTTAATTGTGGTCTACTATACACCACTTTTATTAATTTATTTGCTTCTCTCCAGTTATTAGGATAACTAGCTGCATCCATAGGACTAACATCTAGTTTTGGAAATTTTTGAGCAAAAGTCTCTGTTGATATAAATATTGCGATTGCAAAAACTACCAATGATAAAATTGTTTTTTTCATTTTTAAATAATTTTGATGTGATTTTTGTACTAAGTCTTCAAAAATAGAAAAGCTTACTCAGTTTTACTATTATTTTTCTGTTAAAGAACTCTAAATATAAAAATTGAAAAAAGTGTTTTACTTAATTACAACCGCAATCTGAATTGCAATTCTTATCCTTTTTAGACGGAAACACATATTTTTTCACTAAAAAAACAACCGCTAAAACTACTAAAGTATATGTTATAATTTCTTGCATTAACTTAAAATTTGATACACAATAAATGAAGAAACATAGGCTAAACCTGTCATCCCAAAAAGTTGAATTAATGGCCATTTCCATGTTTTCGTTTCTCGTTTTACAATGGCCAACGTTGCCATACATTGCATAGCAAATGCATAGAATACTAATAAAGACATGCCTACAGGTAAGTTAAAAAGCTTACCTCCTGTTGCATTTACTTCTGATGCCATTTTTTGCTTAATAGTTGTAGCATTTTCATCATCTGCTTGTACACTATAAATGGTAGCTAAAGTTCCTACAAAAACTTCTCTAGCAGCAAATGATGTAATTAAAGCGATACCTATTTTCCAATCATACCCCAAAGGTCTAATAGCAGGTTCTATTGTTTTTCCTAAAATACCAATGTAGGAGTTTTCTAATTTTGAAGAGGCAATTTTTTGCTGCAACTCATTATCAGATAAATTCTGATTATTGGTGTTTTCAATAGTATTTTTAGCAGCATTTTTAAATGATGCAGGCCCATTTGAAGCCAAAAACCATAACACAATAGACAAAGCCAAAATAATTTTTCCTGCACCTAAAACAAATGCTTTTGTTTTTTCTACCACTTCAAAAAACACATTTTTAAGAGATGGTATTTTGTAATTTGGCATTTCTATTATAAAAAAAGATTTGGTTTTTATCTTTAAAGTATTATGTAAAATATACGCTGCTAAAATTGCTGTTGCAAAACCTAAAGCATATAAAGACAACAACACCAACCCTTGTAAATTTAAAAATCCGAATATTTTTTTATCAGGAATTATCAAGGAAATTAGAATTGCATAAATAGGCAAACGTGCAGAACAAGTTGTAAATGGCACTACCAAAATGGTAATTAATCGTTCTTTCCAACTAGCAATTGTTCTTGTGGCCATAATTGCAGGAATTGCACAGGCTGTTCCAGAAATTAAAGGAATTACACTTTTACCATTCATACCAAAACGTCGCATAATTTTATCCATAAGAAAAACAACACGACTCATGTAACCTGTTTCTTCTAAAATGGCAATAAATAGAAAAAGAATGGCTATTTGAGGAATAAAAATTAAAACGCCACCAATACCCGGTATAATTCCTTCTACCAACAAATCTGTAAGTACTCCGTTTGGTAAATTACTTTTGGCAAAATCTGATAATTCTGCAAATGTGCCATCAATTAAATCCATAGGAAAGGTCGCCCAGTCAAAAATTGATTGAAAAATAACTAATAATAAAAAGACGAAAAACACATAACCAAAAATTTTATGTGTAAAAATTCTATCTAATCTACCACGTAAATCTTTGGCTTTACTTTTATCAACTATATATGTTTTCTTAAGAATTTTATTAATCTCTTGATATCTGTAAATAGTTTCTTTATGTTGATATTTCTTTAATTTAGAAACATCTTGTTTAAAGGCTAATAATTTTTCCTTTTCTTCTTTACTTACAGTTTCTGGATAGTTGTTTTGAGTTACCATCAACCACAATTCATATAAAGAATAGTTAGGACTAATTTCTTTTAATTTTGTAAAATAATCAGGATCAATTTGATGATTAATGCCACATAAAGGAGATGCTTTTGCCGCTACATGACACCTAATAATTGCGGCTTTTACATCATCTATACCTTCATTTTTTCTAGCACTTATTAAAACTACCTCTGTATTTAATTCTTTTTTTAACAAAGACAAATCAATAGTAATACCTTTTCTGTTCATTTGATCTACCATATTGATAGCAAGAACTGTAGGGATTTCTAAATCTTTAATTTGAGAAAAAAGCAGCAAGTTTCTTTTTAAATTTTCTACATCAGCAACCACCAAAATTACGTCTGGAGATTCTTTGATATCCTTTTTTAATAAGGTTTTTAAAACAATACTTTCATCTAAGGAAGTAGGATTTATGCTGTAAGTTCCTGGTAAATCTGTAATAATGGCATTTTGTGTAGTAGATAATTTACTAACACCTTGTTTTTTATCAACAGTTACCCCTGGATAATTTCCAACCTTTTGATTTAACCCAGTAAGCTGATTAAAAAGTGAGGTTTTTCCTGTATTAGGGTTTCCTATTAAAGCAACTTTAATATCATTTTTAGACATGAAATTTTAGCTTTTCAGAATTTTAATTTTACACGCAGTTTCTATTCTTATTGCCAAATGGCTTCCGTTTACACAGATATATAAGGGATCTTTTAAAGGAGCAGTTTGAACAAGTTCTACTTCAGCTCCTGGTAAACATCCCATCTCTAGCAATTTTAAGGGAATAAAATCTAAAGATTCTTCAGAAATATACCCTATTTCTCCTTTACGTAATGTTGCAATTGTGGTCAATGATTTTTATTTGGGAAGCAAAGATAGGAATTTAGAATGATTCTAAACAAGTTATTTTTTGGTATATTCTTCTTTTAGCAAAACTATATCTTTTTTTAGTTTTTCCATATCTTCTTTTTCTGTACCATCATAATATCCGCGAATGCGTCTTTCTTTATCTACCAACACAAATTGTTCTGTATGAATAAAGTCATTTTCTCCACCATCACCATCCTCTATAACAGCAAAATAGCTTTTTCTTGCCAACTCATAAATATGTTTTTTAGCACCAGTTGTTACATTCCATTTACCGTCTATAACACCTTTTCTATCTGCATATTCTCTTAACACAGAAACACTATCTATAACCGGCGTTACCGAATGTGAAAGAAACATAATATCCGGATCATTTTTATAAAATTCTTGCAATTCACTCATGTTGTACGCCATGGCAATGCAAATTGTTTGGCAACGTGTAAAAAAGAAATCTGCAATATAAATTTTGTTAGCATAATTTTTATTGGTGATAATTTTGCCATTCTGATTGGTTAATTCAAATTTTGCAATGGTATGATTTTTATTGATATGCATCATGCTTTCATCAACCAAACGCGGATTTACATCTATAGGGTTATATATTTTTAAAGTTTTATCAACTTTTAACAGGTGATAAAAAACAGGAATTGTGATTGCCGAAAAAACCACTATAAAAATAAGCGTAGGCAATGATTTCTTAAAGAATTTAATCTCCATATAATGTTTTTAGAACTACAAATTTACAACTTAAAAGAAGCCTAAAAAAAAATACATCTTGTTAATCAATCTAAAATCTTTGTTAAAATAAAAAGGTAGATTTAATAGTTCTTTTACAACTCTACTGAAAACCGTACATTTGTGCGTTTTTTAAATTAGATTATTATACCGAATGGAAATATTAATAAAAGCTTCGCAATTTATTTTAAGTTTATCTTTATTAATTGTGCTGCACGAATTAGGGCATTTTATCCCCGCAAAATTATTTAAAACTAGAGTAGAAAAATTCTACTTATTTTTTGATTATAAGTTTTCAATTTTCAAGAAAAAAATTGGCGAAACTGTGTATGGTATTGGTTGGATTCCTTTAGGAGGATATGTTAAAATATCTGGAATGATTGATGAAAGCATGGATACAGAGCAGATGGCTTTACCGCCACAACCTTGGGAATTTAGATCAAAACCAGCTTGGCAACGTTTAATAATTATGTTAGGTGGTGTTTTTGTGAATTTTGTTTTAGGAATCTTAATCTACATCTGCTTAATGTGGGGTTATGGAGAACGTTTTTTACCTAATGAAAGTGTAAATGCTAAAGATGGTGTTTGGATTCAAGATTCTTTAGCCATGAATTTAGGCTTGCAAACCGGAGATAAAATTTTAACTATTGATGGTGAAAAAATAAAAAAATTTAGAGAATTATCTTTAGGTTTTGTAAACGGAAATTCTTACCAAATTGAAAGAAATGGTGAGGTTTTAGACAAAGAAATTCCTATAAACTTTATTTCTGAATTGGTAGAAAGAGGAAAAGATGCGGGTGCTTTTTTATATCCTAGAATTCCTTTTTTAATTGCTGAAGTCTCTAAAGATTCACCTAATTTAACTTCAGACTTAAAACCAAAAGACATTGTTATTGGCATTAACGGAAATGAAATTAAATACTTTGATGAAGCAAAGGTTGAACTTGATAAAAACAAAAATAAAGACATTACATTAACTGTAAAAAGAGGTAGTGAAACTAAAGAAATTGCTGTTAAAGTTACAGATGAAGGAAAACTTGGTGTAGGTCTTGGAGAATTACCTTATAAAGATTTAGAAAAACTTGGGTATTATAATTTAGCAGATATAAAGTATTCTTTTACAGAAGCTATTCCTGCCGGTTCTAATAAAGCTTGGAAAACTTTAACCGATTATGTAAAACAATTAAAAAAGATTTTTAATCCAAGTACTGGTGCTTATAAAGGTTTAGGAGGTTTTAAAGCAATTATGGATATTTTTCCTACTAGTTGGAGTTGGGAAGCTTTTTGGAATATTACAGCATTTTTATCTATTATGTTAGGTTTTATGAACCTATTACCAATTCCTGCTCTAGATGGTGGGCATGTTGTTTTTACACTTTGGGAAATGATTACAGGTAAAAAACCTGGAGATAAATTTTTAGAATATGCACAAGTTGCAGGCTTTATTTTTCTAATAGCTTTACTGCTTTTTGCTAATGGAAACGATGTATATAGATGGCTTGCTAAGTAAAAAAGTAAACTATACAATAAAAAAACCTTCTTAGAATAATCTTCTAAGAAGGTTTTTTTATTGATAATACTCTTCTATAGCAGATTGTAATTAAGAATATTATAATTGATTTTCTGCAAAATATGATAACAAAGCGAATTACATTAATATTTACATGTTTTTTCACAAGTAGCATCTATAACAGATTTACATATATTATAATAACAAACAATGTTCCCATAAAAAAAAACACTAAAATGATACAAAAAAAGAAATCGTCTAAAATGTTATTCTTAGACGATTATCAATATTACTTCCCCTTCTTATAATACTATTAAATATCAGTTTTTGGTAGAACCAATTTAACTGAATGAATCCTTTATTTTAAAATTATTTTTTTATTTAATTTTCCTTTTTCTGTTTTTATCTTCACAATATAAACACCTTCCGAAAAATTAGGTAAAGAAACAGTTTCTACTCCCTTGGTATTAAATGCAATTTCCTTTAGCTGTTTACCAAGTATGTTAAATAACTTTACATTTGTATCTCCTTGAGGTAAACCTGTTATTTTTAATGTAGTTTTATCTATTGAATAGACACTTATATTGTCAGTAGTTTCATTCGATTTAATATTTAATGCATTTTCTGTTACATGAAGATAAAACCTACCTATTCCGTTTAAAGATTCTGACAAGGCTATTTTGTAAGAATCATTATCTTCATCTAATCGGGTAAATGTATTTGTTTCTCTATCTTCAATAAACACTTTTAAATAAGATGGAAAATCTACGAGGTCTACAGAAAAGCTAATTTCTTTTCCAGTGTCTGCTTTTACACCCACAGGAATTACCATGGATGCATAATTTTCTTTTGGTAAAGTTTGTATTCCCAGATTTTCTCCTTCGTTATCACTAACTAATTGTGTAAACACGGCAAAATCTGTTTCAACACCATCAAATATAGAACTGTCATAACCATCATCAAAACCTGTTGTTTTATTTTCAATATAATAAACTTCAGTATATTTTTGATTGGTATCATCTTTCATAAATAAGCTAACTTTTGGCCTAGTAGTTTCTCTTAAATAAGCATTGCCACCAACATGTGTTTGTAATTCTTCGGTAAAGTTTACAGCAGCGTCTGAAGCAGCTTTTACTATAAACCCTTGTGCAGGAGCAACAATATAACTTTCTGCTTGATTTTTAATAATGTACTCTCCTTCACCTCCATTGCCACCTTCATCCCACAAATAAATTGTTTTTTCTGTAAGAATACCAGCACCAACATTATCTAAGAAAGTACCACTATTTATAAAAGATGTAAAAGGATTTCCTATAGCATTGTATTTGTCTCCTAATGAACTTACTGTAATTGAAACCGGATCTGTATTTATAAAACCATCAAATCCTAAAACACCTGCGGTAGATTTTTTTATGGCATATCCTTTTGCTTTTTCAAAAAACCCAACCACATCACCAGTGGTGTAATAACTCCATCTTGTTGAGATAGGATTGGTATTCACATAATGTCCAATACCTCGTTTTGTTCCATTACTTACTACAACACCAAAAAACTCATCAATTCTTTTACTGTGAACAGGTGCAGAAACAACATGCCAACCTCTAGCTCCTATGGCAGAAGTAGATACATAACGGTCATAATACACTTTTTGAGTTCCTAAATGTAAACCTTCTAAAATAAAAGATCCATTTGATGTAAAATCAGACTCAATACCAAAAAGACCATTTTGTGTTACATCTCCTTTTAATGTTAAAGCGCCGCCACTTTTTACAAATAACATAGAAGAAGCTTCCACTGTTAAATTATTACCAATTGCCATTGTACCTGATTCTATAGCTGGTTTATTAGCTACATTTGGTATTACAATATTATCTGCAGCTGTAGGAACAACGCCCGTACTCCAGTTTGTTGCAGTTGCCCAGTTGGTACTTGTAACACCGGACCAACGCGAACCAGTGGTTGTAAATGTTTGCACAGCACCATAACTAGTACCTACAGAATTTGTTGCATAACTTTTAAACGCATACTTAGTACCTAATAACAAACTAGATATTGCTTCTGAAAAAACACCTGTTCCTATGCCATTATCATCTGTAGTTACATCTGCACCACCAATAATAGGATCAGGGTTTACTGCATGTACAGCATAAACAATACCTCTACCAGTAACATCTGTACTACCTTTAGCAGTTACATTTCCCCCTAAAGTTGCTTCTGTATTGCTTATTGCACTAGCAGCACTTGTAGTTACTGTTGGTGCAACACCTGCAACAATTACTTTGAAAACTAAATCATTTACACCTCCATCTGGGCTATTATCTACATATATATCTCCGTTGGGATAACCGTTATCAACTGTAAAAACAAGATTAGCATCCATAGGAATATTAAAAGTATATGATTGCCCAGTTATTAGATCAATGGATTCACCCGAAAAATCTGTAACATCAAGATTAGCAGGATCTCCACCATTTTCAGTTAAAACCTGATTTGTAACACTACCCAATAAATTTGCTGCACTAATTATTGTACCTGAGTATACATCAATAGTGTGCCCAGAACTAGTTTGACCAGCAGCTACTAGAACCGCAATTGATTCTAATACTCCTGTTTGACATGCCACAAAGGATTGCCCGAATTTTCGAGTATTATTAAAATTATTTGATGCATCAAAAGGATTTGTAACCAAACAGTCACTACCAATAGCATTGGTTGTAAATGTTTGTACTAGACCTTCTTTAGTTCCTGTTCCATTTATTGCATAGGCTGTATAACTATATTCTGATGAAGCCGTTAAACTAGAAATAGCTTGATTATAAGTTCCGAGGGTTCCTGCAACAATTACTTTTGTTACATTTCCTCCTCCTGCCTCTGCCACTGTTGGTGTTGCATCTACAGAAGTTAAAGAATAGACAAAACCACGTTCTGTAATTGGATCTCCACCATTTGCAGTAACATTACCAAATAAAGTAGCGCCACTTGATGAAATAGGGGTTGCTGATGCTGTAGAAACTGTAGGCGCCGCCGTTCCTGCCCCCAAAACTACATCATCAAAACCAAAGGAATCTAATCCTATTGAAGAAGTTACCGTGATGCCCGTTACTCCTGTCCAGTTTAAGACTACTGTTGCCACCGTACCTGAAATTGCAGCCGTTACAGGTGCATCAGATCCTCCAATAGGCGTAAAAGTCCACATGCTTGATCCTGATAATTCTGAATCGAAAGCATCAATAGTAGCTACATTAACAGAAGCAACACCTGTAAATGATATAGTAGCACTTGTATTATCATTATTAAATTGTGTATAGATTACCTTACCAGTTGTACCACCAGCACCACCTGCATCTACAAAATCTATGGCATTGTTAGAGCTAGAAACAGTTGCCGTTATACCACTTTTATCTTCAGAAACTGTGGCACCATTGTCAATTGCAGATTCCCAATCAAATGTCTGTGAATACGTTTGATAGGTAAACATAAAGAATGAGAACAATAATATAACAAGAAGAGTATTTTTTTTCATGATCCGTTTTGATTTGATTGATTGTTTGTTTGTTAAAACTCAAGAAGTTTAGTTACACTAAAAAGTGTCATATTTAATATTCAACCAAAGTTAAAGAAAGCACTTTAGTTGAATATTAATTTATACTTTAATTCTAATTCACCAAAGTATATGAACCAACAAGTTAATTTCTTGATGGGAAAGTACCATATAAAGCAATAATATAGTTCACTGCTAAATAAGGAGGCATATTATTATGCCCTTGACTACCACCTGCATTGCCAATTGTAGGTGCTGATAAAGCTTGGCCATCTACAGTATCTGCATTTGGTCCAAAAGATTTTACTTTTGTACTGCCTAATCCAGACCCAAAACTTGCGCTTGCAGGTACATCGCCAGCAATAGGAGTATCTCTAGTTCCTGCGGTTGTACTTAACTTTACACTACCATCACTAACCGCGGCAGTGTGGTTATGAACAGGCATTTCTAACGTTGTTAAAGTATGTGTGCTTTGACCACCTCTTTGTCCAAGACGGTACGTAGGCAATCCTGGTCCAGTACCTTCGGATATAGCAGCTCTACCACGTAAATCTGGCAATGCAAAAGTAGTTCTGCCATCTCCACCATACGTGGTTCCTAAAATTGAAAAAAGTGCAGTGTTTTGAGAAATTGCTAATAGTTGACCGTCGCAAAAAGCCCAAGATCTTGGGGCAAAATTGCCACCAAACATAATAATTTGACCTATAAATGGTTCCATAATAATAAGTAGTTAGTAGTTAGTATTAAGTGTTTTGATTGTACGCTATGTTTTTTATGTTTTATACCATGCTAATAACACGTTTACAATCAACTAAATATACAAAAAAATTATAAACAAGAATTATTATTATTAAAAATGGGTATAAACACCTATAAATTAAAGCATCAATAATAGCTACATTAACAGAAGCAACTCCTGTAAAGATTATAGCATTATAAATTCTGTAAAAACCACATTATCAGTTGTGCCGCCTTTATCTTCTTAAACTGTAGCACAATTGTCTATTGGTGATTCCTTATCAATTGTTTGCGAATACGATTGATAATTAAACCTATAAAACAAAAGCAATAATATAACAGGAAAGGTATATTTTGATTTGTTTGTTAAAAACTCAAGAAGTTTAGATACTTTAAAAAGACAAATTTTAATATTCAACTAAAGTTAAAGTAAACACCTTAGTTGAATATTAATTTATACTTCAGTTCTTGTTGACTAAAGTTTATGTACTTACAAGTTAATTTCTTGACGGGAAAGTACCTTGCAAAGCAATAATATAGTTCACTGCTAAATAAGGAGGCATATTATTATGTCCTTGGCTTCCCCCTGCATTGCCAATAGTGGGTGCTGATAAAGCTTGACCATCTACAGTATCTGCATTTGGTCCAAAAGATTTTACTTTTGTACTGCCTAGTCCAGACCCAAAACTTGCGCTTGCAGGTACATCACCAGCAATAGGAGTATCTCTAGTTCCTGCGGTTGTACTTAACTTTACACTACCATCACTAACCGTGGCAGTGTGGTTGTGAGCAGGCATTTGTTGCACTGTTAAAGTATGTGTATCTGCACCACCTCTTTGTCCAAGACGGTATGTAGGCAATCCTGGCCCAGTACCTTCGGATATAGCAGCTCTACCACGTAAATCGGGCAATCCAAAAGAGGTTCTGCCATCTCCACCATACGTGGTTCCTAAAATTGAAAAAAGGGCTTGGTAAGAATTAATTGCTAATAGTTGACCGTCGCAAAAAGCCCAAGATCTTGGGGCAAAATTGCCACCAAACATAATAATTTGACCTATAAATGGTTCCATAATAATAAGTAGTTAATAGTTAGTATTAAGTGTTTTGATTGTACGCTATGTTTTTCATGTTTTAGAACATCTTTATAACACATTTACAATCAACTAAATATACATAAAATAATTAATAAGAATTATTATTATTAAAAAACAGGTATAAATACCTATAAATTATAGAAGCACAAACAATAGATTACCTCTTAGAAACTAGGGATAAATACTTTATTAAAAAAAGGTAAAGTAGTACCTGAAATTTAAATTTACTTGTTTAAAAAAGCAAGCTACAGCATAAAATTCTTAAGAATTAAAACCCGGTGAAATTTCGATTAATTTTTTTTGAATACCATAAATAACCAATCCTGCTACATTTTTAGAATGCGTTTTAAGTAACAAATTATTTCTATGACCTTCTACAGTTCTGGGACTGATAAATAATTCTTCAGCAATTTCATTGGTAGTCATTTGTGCGCAAATAAGTTCTAAGACCTCTATTTCTCTGCTAGATAGCAGTTTCTTATCTAAATCGCTTTTTATACGTTTACCTGTTGCAGAAATAATATTTTCGTGTATAATTTTTAACACTATTTCATCGTAATAAAAACCTTTATTATGAACTTGCTTTATAGTGTGCACTACTGTTTTTGGTGTTGTATTTTTTAACAAATAGGAAGAAGCGCCCACATCTATCATATTGGTTATAAAAGATTTACCACCAAAACTTGTAAGTGCAATTATTTTAATATTTGGATGCGTTTTATGAATAATTTTAGTGGCTTCAACACCATTTATTTCTGGCATTTTTAAATCCATTAAAATAATGTCTGGAAACTCTTCTGTAGTACTTAAGAAGTCTATTAATCTTTTCCCGTTTTCAGCTTCAAAAATGATATTAAAACTGAGTTCTTTTTCTAATAAAAATCGAATCCCTTTTCTAAAAAGAAGTTCATCATCAGCAATTATAATATTTATTTTTTCCATTATTTCTGCAGCTTTATATAATAACTAAAATTTTAAAACCATTGTTTAAAGAGCTTTCTATACTGAATTTTCCATTTAACAAGGCAACTCTACTTTCTATATTTTTCATCCCCAATCCTTTTTTGCAATTTGCATCCTTCATATTAAAACCGATACCATTATCAGTATAATTAAAAAAAAATATGTTGTCTTTTATTTCTATATAAATATTACTTTCTTTAGCATTACCATGTCTTACAGAATTATTTATTAACTCTTGAACAATTCTAAATACATGCAATTCGTTTTCTGTTTGCAAATAGTTTTTAGGATAAAAAAGGCTGTAGGTAACATTAATTTTTCTACTATTATTGTAAGAATCTGCCAATTCTTCTATGGCATCTTTTAGACCAAATTCTGCCAATATTGGAGGTAATAAATTATGTGCTATTTTTCTTGCGCTATCTAAAGTCTTTTCTGTGGCTTCTAAAATTCCTTCATTAATAATTAAATATTCATCCGGACTTAATTCTCCGTCTTTTAAAAGGTTGGCATTTAAGCTAATTACATTTAATTTAGAGCTAATATCATCATGTAAATCTTGCGCTATTCTTTTTCGTTCTTTTTCTTGTGTTACAATAATAGATTTCAACAATTCTTTTTGATGACTAACTTCTAAAGATTTTTTGTCTAATTCTTTTTCTACAATTTTTTTTCTTGATAAAAAGAAAAACAATAATAACCCTACGCTCATCAGCAATAAAAATAACACACCTATAATTACAATTGTGACCACTTGATTTTCTTGAGTAAGTAATTTTTCCATATAGGGGATAACTAAAATAACGAAGTTAAGGAAAAATAGTGAACCCTAAAATTATGTGTTTACTTTGATTTTATTATACGTGAAAATAAAAACAGGGGTTTCTACTTGTTTCTATTGTGATGTTAAAAAAATTATTGTTTTTCGTTTGGTATTGCAATGGCTGGTTTTCTAAAATTTTTATACCATTCTACAAAAATTAAAATATGATACACCAAGTACAAGAACGAATTCATATCCCAAATAATTTTTTTTACAGATTTAGAGCCTATATTTCCTGTTGTAAATAATAATGTACTACATAGTAAGTACACAAAAAGACCAGAAATAATAAAAACATATTTCTTATCTATATCACTTAATCTATGTAAAAAAAATAAAAAACAATATACAATTAAAGGTACAGAAGTAATTATAATTTCGAACTGATTAAATATAAAATAATCTTCTGGAAAGCATACATAATAAATACCTAACACTAAAAGTACTGCTGTTAAGGTCCTATTTATAAACACCTTCTTTAAAGAATGCATGAGAATACTTCTAAAAAAAAGACTTAATAATACAAACTGACTAATAAAATAGTAATGGCTTAAATATAAATTATGTTTATTTAAATTATTTAAATAATGAGCATAGATCTGAATCACTAAAATAAAAACCAGATAAATAGAAAATACTTTAAAAGCAAAATTTTCTTTTCTATAACTTTTTAAAAAAAGCAACGTATTTACTGCCAAAAAAAAATACCCCAGATAAACTATTAACTCACTATAATCCACAGATGTTAATTTAAAGGGCTTTCAGTATCACAACTATCAGGACAAGGATTTGTAAAATCATAAATCTCACTACCATTACCAGCAATTAAAGCTTTGCCACTTCTATCTACAGAAAGCATGTCTTTACCATGAACATCTACACCAACAATCATTAATTTTTCTTGGTAAATTTTTTCTCCAGTGTCTTTATTTACAAATTTTTCTACGCCTAAATACGCTCTTATACTGGCAACGCCATCTTCTTGTAAAACTTCTATTAAATCTATTTTGGGAATATTAAAAGCATTTAACTTGTTGTAACTATTATAGTTACTTTCTTTTTTTCTCCATCTTTTAGCCCATTTCTTGGCAGTTTTTAGGGTAATAGTATTCTTTTTTTTCATTTTTAAGAAAGTTTTGGTTTCACTAAAAGTAAGTTTGATTTATTTGTAAAGTTATCAAAAAAAAATAAACCGTTTTTTTATGTAAAATAACACAATACACAGAATTTTTACCCTCTAATTTTTCAGTAAATTACTTACCCTTTCTGTAAATAAATGCTTTAAAAATATGTATTTTCGTTCTATGCCAACTCCTTTAGAACTTCAATTGCAAACCTTACCAGATTCTCCTGGCGTGTATCAATATTTTGATGCAAACGATGTAATTATTTATGTTGGAAAAGCAAAAAATTTAAAAAAACGCGTTGCTTCATATTTTAATAAAAACCATGAAAATGGAAAAACACGTGTGCTTGTAAAAAAAATAGTTCGTATAAAACATATTGTTGTTGCAACAGAAACAGATGCTTTGCTGTTAGAAAACAACCTTATTAAAAAATACAAACCTCGGTATAATATTTTATTAAAAGATGATAAAAGTTACCCGTGGCTTTGTATCAAAAAAGAACGTTTTCCAAGAATTTTTATGACCAGAAGAGTCATAAAAGATGGTTCTGAATATTTTGGTCCTTACACTTCTGTAAGAACGGTAAGAGTTTTGTTAGAATTAATAAAAGAACTTTATCCGCTTAGAACATGTGTGCATAATTTAAGTCAACAAAATATAAACGAGGGTAAATATAAAGTCTGTTTAGAATATCATTTAAAAAATTGTAAAGGCGCTTGCGAAGGTTTAGAAACAGAAGAAAATTACAACAATTCTATCAAAGAAATTAAAAACATTATCAAAGGAAATTTTAAAGAAAGTTTAGATAAATTTCAGAAAATGATGTTGTTTTTTGCTGAAAACATGGAATTTGAAGAAGCACAAAAAATTAAAGAAAAACTCTCATTATTAGGCAATTACCAAGCTAAAAGCACCATTATAAATCCATCTATAAACAATGTAGATGTGTTTTCTATTATTTCTGATGAAACACACGGGTACGCCAATTTCTTAAAAATTTCTAACGGATCTATTATTCAGTCTCATACTACAGAAATTAAGAAAAAGTTAGATGAAAGTAACAAAGAAATATTAGAGTTGTTTATTATTGAAATTAGACAGCGTTTTAACTCCATTTCACCAGAAATATACGTTCCTTTTAAAGTTGATTTGGGTGAAAACGTAAAAGTAACCATCCCTAAATTGGGCGACAAAAAACGTATTGTAGAACTCTCAGAAAGAAATGCAAAGTACTACAGACAAGAACAATTTAAGCAAATTAAAATTGTAGATCCAGACAGGCACGTGAAAAGAATTATGGCGCAAATGAAAAAAGATTTGCGCTTATCTGTAGAACCCAGACATATAGAGTGTTTTGATAATTCTAACATTCAAGGAACAAATCCTGTGGCTGCTTG
The DNA here is from genome assembly GCF_051251875.1 of Polaribacter sp. Taxonomy (GTDB): domain Bacteria; phylum Bacteroidota; class Bacteroidia; order Flavobacteriales; family Flavobacteriaceae; genus Polaribacter. The sequence continues at coordinate 43,355 of NZ_JBPOGL010000004.1, read as the reverse complement.
TGTAGTTTTTAAAGATGGTAAACCAAGTAAAAAAGATTACAGACATTACAATATAAAAACCGTTGAAGGCCCAGATGATTTTGCTTCTATGGAAGAAGTGGTGTATAGAAGATACAAACGTTTGTTAGAAGAAGAAGAACCTTTGCCACAATTGATTATAGTTGATGGAGGAAAAGGACAATTATCTTCTGCCTTAAAAAGTTTAGATCTTTTAGGTTTGCGAGGCAAAATTGCAATAATTGGCATTGCAAAACGTTTGGAAGAAATATATTATCCAGATGATCCTATTCCGTTGTATTTAGACAAAAAATCTGAGACTTTAAAAATAACGCAATATTTACGAAATGAAGCCCATAGGTTTGGTATTACTTTTCACAGAAATAAACGTAGTAAAAGTGCAATAAAATCAGAATTAGAACAAATACCTACAATTGGAAATCAAACAATTACAACTTTATTACGTAAATTTAAATCCGCAAAGCGGGTAAAAGAAGCAACTTTTGAAGAATTGAAAGAAGTTGTAGGAAATGCAAGAGCTTTAAAGATATTCGAATTTTATCAACCAAAAAAAACCAATAATAAAGAACCTTTACATTAGAACCGGTTTATCCAACAAAATGAAAAAGCACTTTACACTTTTATTAGTCCTATTTACTATCATAATTTTTGGGCAACAAAAACAACCTAAAGTAGGTTTGGTTTTAAGTGGTGGTGGCGCAAAAGGTATGGCACATGTTGGAGTTTTAAAAGCATTAGATAAAGCAGGTGTTCAAATAGATTATATTGGCGGCACAAGTATGGGTGCAATAATGGGTGCGTTATACTCTGTTGGTTATTCTGGTGTTGAAATAGAAAAAATAATTGACAATATAGATTTTAACACCCTGTTAAGAGATCAATTACCTAGAAGTACAGAAACTTTCTTTGAAAAAGAATATGGCGAAAAAACAGCCTTTACCTTACCTGTTACCCAAGGTGTTCTTGGTTTACCAAAAGCAGTTTCTAGAGGACAAAATGTATTAAATTCATTATTAGAATTATTGGGCTCTCATAACAACAATACCGATTTTAGTAAATTACCCATTCCTTTTTATTGCATTGCAACAGATGTAGAAACTGGTGGTACTGTTTTGTTAGAAAAAGGCTCTTTGGCCCTGGCATTACGCGCAAGCAGTTCTTTTCCTACTTTATTAAATCCGGTAGAATTAAACGGAAAATTATTAGTAGATGGTGGTATCGCAAATAATTTTCCGGTAAGCATTATGCAATCTAAAAATGTAGATATTATTATTGGTGTAGATGTTGAAGGTAAATTATTTGAAAAACATAAACTAAACTCCGTTGTCTCTATTCTAAATCAGATTGTAAGTTACCAGATGTATAATAACAGTGGTGCAGAAAAAGAAAAATTAGACGTTTATATTCATCCAGATATTTACGAATACAATGTGGTAGATTTTGATAAAAAAGAAGAAATCTTAGAAAAAGGAAATATAACAGGAGAAAAATTTAGTGAAATTTTTAAAGAAATTGCCCTAAAACAAAAACACAAAAAAAAGAAAATAAGACCTCCTTTTTCACACAAAAAACACCATATCTCTAAAATTAATTTAACAGGAGCTAAAAATTACACCAGAGCTTATGTTTTGGGAAAATTAAAAATTAGGATACATGATAGTCTTACTAGAAATGAAATTACAAAAAGAATTTCATTATTATCTTCCACTAAAAATTATGATCAAATAGAATATAATTTAATACAAAAAGACAGTTCTTATACCCTAGATTTTAATTTAAAAGAATCTCACCTAAACGCTAATTTAAAACTAGGTGTTCATTATGATTTTTTGTATAAATCTGGCGTGTTGGCTAATTACAGTCAGAAACATTTATTGCTAAATAATGATGTACTTTCTTTAGATATGATTTTAGGCGATAATTTACGCTACAACCTAAATTATTTTGTAGATAACGGGTTTTACATCAGTTATGGTTTTAGATCTAGGTACAATCACTTTAGAAGTAATTCTAAATTTAACCCTCTTATTAACTCGAATCCTACGGTAAATCGTATCAATTTAAAATACACAGATTTTAGTAATCAACTTTTTTTTCAAACCACCTTTAATAGAAGATTTGCATTAGGCGTTGGTATAGAACATAAAAATATAAAAGCAACAACAGAAACTATTATCACCAATAATAATGCTACTACTTTTGATAATAGTAATTATGCAAACTTATTTGGCTATATAAAATTAGATACTTATGACCATAAATACTTTGTTACCAAAGGGTATTTTACCGATTTAAACTTTAAGTGGTATTTGGCATCATCAGATTTCAACAATACTTTTAACAGTTTTTCTCAAGTTAAAGGTACCTTAGGTTTTGCAACTACATTTTGGGACAATTTAACTTTTCAAGTAACCAATGAAGCTGGTTTTACCTTTGATGCTCCTAATTCTAGAGTTTTCGATTTCTATTTAGGTGGTTATAACAAAAACTACATCAACAATTTTGTTTCGCTTTATGGCTATGAATTTGGAGAACTTTCTGACCGTAGTTTCATAAAATCTGAATTTTCTTTTCGATATCATTTTGCAGACAAACATTACGCTACTTTTATTGCCAATTATGGAAGATTGGAAGAAAATGTATTTAAAAACCTTAATTTATTTAATAATATAAAATCTGGCTATGTGCTTGGATATAGTTATGATACTTTTATTGGTCCAATAGAACTTAAATACAGTTGGTCTCCAGAAAACAGGCAAAGTCATTGGTTGTTTAATTTAGGTTTTTGGTTTTAAAAAGAAGGTTTAACTTTTTATCAATTTTATACGTTTAATAACTTTAAAAATGCATCTCTATCTATCTCTTTAGCACCTAAACTAGCAAGATGATTGTTGTATACCTGACAATCTATAAAGCCATAATTTTTGGTTTTTACCAAATGAATAAATGCCAATTTTGAAGCATTAGAAACCGTACTAAACATACTTTCTCCACAGAAAATAGTATTGACTTCTAATCCGTACAAACCGCCCACCAACTCTCTTTCATCAGTTTCTGTTGATAATTGCCAAACTTCAATAGATTTTGCTATTCCCTTTTTATGTAAATTTATATACGCTTGTTCCATTTCATCTGTAATCCAGGTTCCAAAACCATCTTTTCTGTTGATGGTTTTACAATTATGAATTACCTGGGAAAAAGCAGTATTTTCTGTGATTAAAAATTGATTCTTATCAATTATTTTTTGCATCGATTTAGAAACTTTTAAATCTTCTTTAAACAACACCATTCTTTTCTGTGGAGAATACCAAACAATAGGCTCGCCTTCAGAAAACCAAGGGAAAATTCCGTTTTTGTAAGCAACTACTAAACGCTCTTCAGATAAATCTCCGCCCAAAGCAATAATACCATCTTTGTTGGCAAAAACATGAGCAGGAAATTCAATTTTATCAGTAAGCCAAATCATATAAAAACCATTTTTTTATCAACTTATAAAGCGAATGTACTAAATTCTTAAAAAAGCGTTATTCTAAAAGCTATGAGCACTTATATTCAGACTTTTTAGCTTATTTTTGTTGTAAGTTTCAACTTAATAGAAACCAGAAAATGCCAAAAACTAAAAAAGGAAAGAAAAAAATAAAAACCAATAGTCAAAAAGCAAAATTATTGCATTATTACTATTCTAGAACAGGTTTTTATATGTTTATTTGGGAAAGTTTAAAAAAGGCTTTTTTGCCCGTAGTTGCTGTTGTTATTGGCGTGGTGCTTTTTAACAATTACGTATATAACATTAATGATGGTTTACAAACCGTAACAGAAACTTTTTCTAGAGTTGGTGTGCTTATTGTTTTCTTTATTTCTGAAACTATTTTAGGTCTAATTCCGCCAGAAATATTTATTGCTTGGTCTAAAAAAACAGACAACCCCATATTAAATTTAGCCATTTTAGCAACGCTCTCTTATACCGGAGGATTGCTTTCTTACTCCATAGGAAAAATGGTCTTAAAAATAAAATCTGTAAAAGAATATTTAGAGGTAAAAATGGCAAAAAACTTAAAAAATACCAGTAAATGGGGAGGTTTTTTAATTGTAGTTGGCGCCTTACTTCCTATTCCTTTCTCTATAACTTGTATGGCAGCTGGTATGATAAAATATCCGTTTAAAAATGTGGTACTTTTTGGTTTATTTAGATTTGCCAGATTTGCTATTTACGCTTGGGCAATTTTTAGTGTTGTAGACTAAAATTATTTTAATTTTCCATAGACAGCAACACCATTCGCAACTCCATAAAAGAAAAGTTTTTATCTACTTTTTCTTTAAGTTCAGTTAGGTTTTTAAATTCGGTATCTTCTATAGCCTTTACAATTTTTTTGTACTTTTTAATGTCTATTAATTCTAAAATATCAACATCTCCAGAAGGAATATAACTTGCCAAATGACTTTCTATTGTATTGGAAGTTAGACTGCGCTCTTTGGCAATTTCTTTTATTGAAAGCCCTGCTTTAAACAATTCTAAAGTAATTTGTTTGGTTGATTTTTTGTCTTCTTTTTTCTGTTCTTTAAATTTATTAATTCCGTTTTCGTTGCAATATTTTTCTACAACACTTAATATTTCTTCTCCGTATTTTTGAACACGAATTTTACCCATTCCCTTTACATTTAGCAATTCTTTTTCGGTTCTAGGCAATGCGTCACAAAGTGCATACAAAGTTTCTTGTGTAAATATTTGAAAGGCAGGTACGTTTTCATTTACTCGAATTTCATCACGCAATTCGCGTAATTTTAGTGCTAATAAAGGATCTTTTCGAGTAGATATTTTTTTCTTTTTTGTGGTTGATGCAGACTTTTGTAAAACTGCTTTTGCTCTTATTTCTAAATACTCTTGTACTTTAAAACCGTTTGTCATTTTATTTAAAGCAAACAGTTTTTCTATCAGTTTTTCTTGCAAAGAATCAAACTGTGTAGAAAAGTCTTTTTTAACCGCTTTATTATCTGTAGAAAACTGAATGGTATTTAAAGGTTTTAAAATATTTCCTTTGGTTTGCGCCAAAAAGTAATCTACAGCTTTTTTAAATCGTTCTTGAATTTGAGAACTATTTTCAGGTAAAATATTGTCTTCAGAAATTTGTGCTAACTGATTTTTAAATCCGTTAGAAACTTTCATTAACGCAACCACACCATCATCTTTTATGGTTTGTAAATGATCTATTACATCTCCTTTTATGCTTGTTTTATTCTTATAGAAAATATCAATTAATCTAGAAATAGGATATAAAAATGGCTGATAATCGAACAATTCTGCAATTAAATTCAACTGAAAATGTTTTTCCGATTCGTTTAAAACTCCCTCATCCGGATGATTTTCTTCTACACTTTCATTAAAAACACTAACCGTTTTATCGTTAATAATTGCACTGCTAGAAATTGGCGTTTTTAAAACCAAACCTTCTAAAGAAGTACACCTACTTAAGGCAACATAGGTTTGCCCATGTGCAAAAGAAGCCTCGGCATCTATAATGGCTTTTTCAAAGGTTAAACCCTGACTTTTATGAATGGTAATTGCCCAAGCCAAACGCAACGGAATTTGAGAAAAAGAACCAATAATATCTTCTTTAATTTCTTTTGTTTCTTCGTTGATAGAATAATTTACATTATCCCACGTTTCTCTTTCTGTAACAATCTCATCAATTTCATTGGCACATTGTACGGTTACATTTTCGCTAGAAATATCGGTTACAATTCCTATTTTTCCGTTGTAATATTTTTTATCCTGAGAAGAATCATTTTTGATAAACATTACTTGAGCACCTATTTTCAGTTCTAATTTTTGATCATTCGGATACGAATTTTCATTGAATTTACCAGAAACCTCAGCTTCAAAAAAGTAGCTTTTATTCTTTAGTTTATTCAACTCAGAATTGTTAATTAAATTGGCCCTGTTATTATGCGTAGTTAGTGTAATATAACCATCATCTTTTGTAGGAGAAAAGGTAGGATTGTAGTTTCTATTTAAAATTTCGGCAGATTTCTCTGATAAAGTATCATTTCTAATTTCATTTAAAATAGTAATAAAATCTTCGTTTTTCTGACGATAAATATGTTTTAATTCTATAGAAACCACATTGGCTTCTTGATAGGCTTTAGAACTAAAAAAGTAAACTGTATTGTAATGTTGTTGTAATAAACTCCATTCGTTTGGTCTAACAACCGGAGCTAATTGTTGCAAATCTCCAATCATTAAAACTTGCGCACCACCAAATACTTTATTTCGGTTTTTATATCTGCGCATTACTTGATCTATTCCGTCTAATAAATCTGCTCTCACCATAGAAATTTCATCAATAATTACTAAATCTAACGATTTTATAATATCAATTTTTGTCTTAGAAAACTTACGTTGAGCATTAGAAGTATTTGCAATCTGATTTGGTAAAATAGGGCCAAAAGGCATTTGAAAAAAGGAATGAATAGTTACTCCTTTTGCATTAATTGCAGCAACACCTGTTGGAGCAACCACCACCATTCTTTTTAAAGATTCCTTTTTAATTTGATGTAAAAAAGTAGTTTTTCCTGTACCTGCTTTTCCGGTGATAAAAAGATTTCTATCTGTTTTATCTATAAATTGTAAGGCAAGTTCTAATTCAGGATTTTTGGGCATTGGAGCTTTTTGATGCAAGGTAAATAATCCATTTATAAAATGTAAAAAAACATAAACAAAATTGCTTGGTATTTTTAAGCTCGTAAAATCTTTTCCATTTTTCTACCTTTTGCTAACTCATCAATTAGTTTTTCCATTTGTCTGCAAAGTTTATAGGTTTCGAATTCATCTGCTATTTCTTCAATTCTATAACCACAAACAACTCCTTTAATCATGTTTGCATTTGGGTGGATTTTGGCTTGCTTAAAAAACATTCTAAAGGTTACTTTCTCTTCGATAAGTGATTGTAATTTATTTTCGTCAAAACCTGTAAACCATTCTAGAACTTGATGAAACTCTTCTTTTGTTCTACCATTTTTTTCTAATCTATTCCAATAAAGTGGATAAATAGATGCAAAGATCATTTTCGCAACTTTTTCGTTTTTTTCACCTGTAACTTTCATTTTATATACGTGTTAATGTAGCAATTTACAAAATTATCACAAACAATAAGCTCCCAAACATACTTAGCCCAGATTGAAACGGCATCCTTTTTGTTTTTCACAAAAAGATATAGTGGAAAGCTGGAAATAGCTACCCATAAAAAATCCCAAGCAAAAGCTCAGGATTTTAATATTTATAAGTCAAAATGTTTGACTACATTTCTAATGCTTTTGCAGGGTTGTTGTCCATCAATAATTCTATTGGGTTTTCTAAAGCCTCTTTAACAGCCACTAAGAAACCAACAGATTCTCTACCATCTACAATTCTATGATCGTAAGACAAAGCAACGTACATAATTGGCTGAATTACAATTCCGCCATTTACTGCCATTGGTCTGTTTACAATGTTGTGCATACCTAAAATTCCACTTTGTGGAGGATTTAAAATAGGCGTAGATAACATAGAACCAAATACACCACCGTTGGTAATTGTAAAAGTTCCGCCAGTCATTTCATCAATTGTAATCTGACCATCTCTTGCTCTAATTGCCAAACGTTTTACTTCGCTTTCTACTCCTCTAAAAGACAAGTTTTCTGCATTTCTAATAACAGGAACCATTAAACCTTTTGGCCCAGAAACTGCAATAGAAATATCCTGAAAATCGTTTTTAATTTGATAATCTCCATCAATCATAGAGTTTACATCTGGGAATAATTTTAAAGCTCTAACCACTGCTAACGTAAAGAAAGACATAAAGCCTAATCCTACGCCGTGTTTCGCTTTAAAAGCTTCTTTATATTCTGTACGTAAGTCAAAAATTGGTTGCATGTTTACCTCGTTAAAAGTAGTTAACATAGCCGTTTCGCTTTTTACAGCTACCAAACGTTCTGCAACTTTTCTACGTAACATAGACATTTTCTTGCGCTCTGTTCCTCTAGAACCGCTGGCAGGTTGTGTACCCATAGAAGGTACTGCTTTTACAGCATCATCTTTGGTAATTCTACCCGCTTTACCCGTTCCTGTTACAGCAGAAGGAGCAATTCCTTTTTCTGCCAATACTTTTTTAGCTGCAGGAGACGCTGTACCAGTTGCGTAGGTTGCCGCTTTTGGCGCTTCTTTTACTTCAACTTTCTTTTCTTCTTTTGGCGCTTCCGTTTTTGCAGGGACATCACCTTCTGGTTTGGCAGCACTGGTGTCAATTAAACAAACAACTGCACCAACAGCAACAGCATCACCTTCTTCAGCTTTTAAAGTGATAATTCCACTTTCTTCAGCAGGCAATTCTAAGGTTGCTTTGTCAGAATCTACTTCTGCAATTGGTTGATCTTTTTCAACATAATCTCCATCTTCAACTAACCAAGTTGCAATTTCTACTTCTGTAATCGATTCTCCCGGAGAAGGAACTTTCATTTCTAAAATCATCAGTTCTTGTTTTACTTTATGCCAAACTATTTTCGGCTTTTAATTATACTTTTATTATTTGGGCGTTTTAACAGGCTTTCCACTATATCTTTTTTCTTCTGTTCTCGATACAAATTTACAAAAAAGTAAATTCACTCGAACTGACAGAAAAAAGGATGCCGTTTCAATCCTTAACGCGCTTACTCATTGTCAAAAACACTGTCTATAACAGCTTTGTGACGTTTTTTAAATCTTGTACTAGAACCTGCTGCTGGTACTGCGTAGTATTTACGAGAACGAACTGTTAGTTTCACCAACTCAAAACGCTCTAACATAAAACTCCAAGCGCCCATGTTTCTTGGTTCTTCTTGTGCCCATATATATTCTTCAACATTAGGGTATCTATCTATAACTTTCTGAATCTTCTCTAAATGTAGTGGAAACAATTGCTCTATTCTTACCAAAGCAATATCATCTCTTTCTAAATTTTCTCTTTCTTCTAGTAAATCATAATAGAATTTACCCGTACAGAAAACCAGTTTCTTTACTTTTTTAGGTGCTAGTGTGTCATCTATAACTTCCTGAAACTCACTATTTGCTAAATCTTGAATTGTATTTACGGCTTTTGGGTGACGTAATAAACTTTTAGGAGTAAATACAATTAATGGTTTTCTATAGGTACGTTTCATTTGTCTACGTAACAAATGATAAAAATTTGCAGGCGTTGTACAATTTGCAACGGTCATATTATCTATGGCACATAATTGTAAATAACGCTCTATTCTTGCAGATGAATGTTCAGATCCTTGCCCTTCATAACCGTGAGGTAATAAAACAACAATTCCGTTTTGTAATTTCCATTTGTCTTCTGCAGCAGAAATATACTGGTCAAACATTATTTGAGCACCGTTAGAAAAATCTCCAAACTGCGCTTCCCAAATAGTTAATGTATTAGGGTTTGCCATGGCGTAACCATAATCAAAACCAAGTACACCGTATTCAGACAATAACGAATTATAAATGGTCATTTGCCCTTTATTATTAACGTTTGTGTTTAATAAGTTAATACGTTCTTCTGTAATTTCATCTCGTAAAATAGCATGTCTATGAGAGAAGGTTCCTCTTTCTACATCTTGTCCAGAAATTCTTACATTATATCCTTCTTCCATTAAACTTCCGTAGGCTAAGGTTTCTGCCATTCCCCAGTCTAAATTATTAGTTTCAAAAGCCATTTTAGCTCTTCCGGCTAAAATACGTTCTGCTTTTCTAACAAAGTTTGCACCTTCTGGAACTGTAGAAACTACTTTTGCAATATTTTTTAATTTATCCTCAGCATACTTTGTATCGTTGGTAAGTAACATTGCTTCTAAATCTTCACGCTCGTATCCTTCCCAAGTAGATTGCATAAATTCTCTTACAATCGATTTTTCCACTTTTTTGGCTTCATCAAATTCTCTTTCAAGCATTTCTTTGAATTCAGAAGTAATTTCTTCTAAATAAGAGTTATTTATAGAACCTTCTGCAAGTAATTGTGCAGCATAAATATCTTTTGGATTTTTATGCTTTGAAATAGCTTTGTATAATTTTGGTTGTGTAAAACGAGGTTCATCACCTTCATTATGCCCATATTTTCTATAGCCTAATAAATCGATAAAAATATCTTGTTTAAACTTCATTCTAAACTCTAGCGCCATTTCCATTGCATGACAAACAGCTTCTGTATCATCTGCATTTACATGTAATACTGGCGATAAAGTTACTTTTGCAACATCTGTACAATAGGTACTAGAACGAGCGTCTAAATAATTGGTGGTAAAACCAATTTGGTTATTTACAACAATATGAATAGTACCACCCGTTTTATATCCATTTAGTTTTGCCATTTGAGTAACCTCATAAGCAATACCTTGCCCTGCAATTGCAGCATCTCCATGAATTATAATTGGTAATATTTTACTTTCATCACCATTGTATTTTCTATCTATTTTAGCTCTTGTAATTCCTTCTGCTACGGCGGCAACCGTTTCTAAATGCGAAGGATTTGGAACTAAATTCATTTTAATTTCATTACCATCTCTATAGGTTTTACTTAACGTTAAACCTAAATGGTATTTTACATCACCATCAATATCTTCATCTTCAAAATCTTTACCCTCAAATTCACTAAATAAATCTCTAACTGGCTTTTTAAAGATGTTTACTAAAGTGCTTAACCTACCTCTATGCGCCATTCCTATCACGCATTCTTTAACTCCGTATATTTCTGCGGCATCTCTTAAAATAACGCTCATTCCCGGAATTAAAGTTTCTCCTCCTTCTAAAGAAAAACGTTTCTGACCTACATATTTAGTTTGTAAAAAACTTTCAAAAGTAACTGCCTGATTTAGTTTTCCTAAAATATATTTTTTGGCTTCTATAGAGTAGTTTGCATGGTTGTCGTTTTTATTAAAACGATCATGCCACCATTTTAATTTCTTAGGATTACGCATGTACATGTATTCTACACCAATAGAATCGCAATAAATACGTTGTAAGTTTTTTATTATTTCAGAAAGTTTTGCTTTGCCCAAGCCTAAAACTTCACCTGCAGAAAATTCTATATTTAAATCATCTTGAGACAAACCAAAGTTTTCTATATCTAAAGTAGGTTGATATTGCCTTCTATCTCTTACCGGATTGGTTTTAGTAAACAAATGTCCACGTGTTCTGTAGCCATTAATTAAATCTAAAACAAAAAATTCTTTACGAACTTCTTGAGGTATTTCTGAGGAAACATCTTCTTCTTTTAAAGAATAATTCTCATTTGCCAAATCATACCCTTGAAAGAAGCTTCTCCAACTTGGTTCAATGGAATCTGGGTTTATTAAATACTTATCATATAGGTCTGCTATAAAGCCTGTGTGTGCTGCGTTTAAGAACGAAAATTTATCCATATTTTAGTTTATGCTTTTTAAATAAGCTATACTTACTAGCAAAAATACAATTTTAGATATAAAGTTGAATTTATTTTAGTTTAAAAATTAATATTAAAAAAATTAAAAAAAAATTAAAAAAAATTTGCAGATACTCAAAAAAGATATATATTTGCAACCGCTAAACACAAATACAGTGTTGCAAACTCCTCTTTAGCTCAGTTGGTTAGAGCATCTGACTGTTAATCAGAGGGTCCAAGGTTCGAGTCCTTGAAGAGGAGCAAAAAAAGTCTTATCATTTGATAAGGCTTTTTTTATGCTCTAAACTATCCTAAAATCCCAAGCATAAAAAACCATAAACCATTAAAAATCAACACACAAACTTAAATTCAAGTTCTTTAAATCAAAAAAAACATTTCCATTTAAAGTTTGAATACACCTAAAACTCTACACTATTTTGATTGTTGTTTTATGTAAATATTATACACAAGGCCCATTAGAATTAAAAAGATGCCAAATAAAGTCCAGAGGTTATAAATCTCTCCAAACCATATAGCTCCAATAATAATCATAAAAACTACTTCTAAATATTTTAAAGGTGCAATTACATTTGTTTCATGAGATTGAAATGCCTTGGTCATATATAATTGACCAACATATCCGAAAACACCTAAGCTTAATAAAAGCAACCATTCAGTAACAGTAGGATTTTTCCAATAATTAATAGACATAACTCCGCCAAAAACAAAGGCCATTACCATAAAATAATTGATAATTACCAATGGATTTTCTTGATTTCCTATTTTACGAATTACAACAAAAATAATTCCTAAAAAAATTGCTGAAAACATGACTAAAATTAGCCCAATAGAATTTACCTCTACTCCAAAGCCTTTAATAATTAAAACCCCCATAAAAGCAACAACAAACAATATCCATTGCAAAGGTTTAATGTTCTCTTTTAGAAAAAAATATGCAAAAATAGCAGCAAAAATAGGAGAAGTATATCGCAAGGAAACGGCTGTTCCTACCGGCAAATAATTTAAAGATTGAAAAAAACAAGTTAATGAAATTACACCAGCAAGCCCTCTAATAATCAACCATTTTCTATGTGTACCAAGCACGGGTATTTTATTCTTTATAAGTAATGGTATTGTAAACAATAATGTACCTATAGATCTAAAAAAAACAATCTGATATACATTAAAAGAATTTAAATATTTAACAACTGTATTCATTAGCGCGAAGGCAATTACGCTAAAAATCATATAAAAAATCGCCTTTTTTTTTTCCATAGAACTACTTAATCGCTATAAAAGTATAAATAAAAAAAGCCGTTTTGCAATATACAAAACGGCTTTTATTAACAAATTAAAAAATATATTATATACCTAAAGCCTGACCACCACCAATTTGGATAGTTTCTGCTGTGATAAAAGCAGCGTCTTTACTTGCTAAGAAAGCAACAACACCTGCCACATCTTCTGGCTGACCTAATCTTCCTAACATAATACTATTTGCCCAAGAAGCAAAAACCTCTGGCTTGGTAGCTTTAATTTGAGCATGGAAAGGAGTATCAATTGTACCTGGAGATACTGCATTTACTCTAATACCATATTCTGCTAAATCTTTTGCTAATGCTCTTGTAATTGCATGAACTCCTGCTTTAGAAGTACCATAGATACCAGCTCCTGGCCCACCTGCATTCCAACCAGCGTTAGAAGTATAGTTAATAATTGAGGCATTTTCACTTTTCTTAAGAAAAGGTATAGCTGCTCTAGATGCAAAAAATGCTGAATCAAGATTTAAAGCCATTACAAATCTATAAAATTCAGTTGTCATTTCTTCAAACCTAGATCTACCACCTAAACCACCTGCATTATTTACTAGCACATCAATTTTACCAAATTTATTACCAATCTCATTAATATTAGCTGTTACCTCTTCTTCTTTTGTAACATCAAAACCATAGTATTCTGCAGTAATGCCTTCAGCTTTTAATTCTTTTACTCTTTCCACACCTGCTTCATCGTCTATACCGTTTAAAATAACAGTATAACCATCTTTTCCCAACCTTTTAGCAACAGCAAAACCAATTCCTCCTGTGGCTCCTGTAATTACAGCTACTTTATTTTCTACTTTACTCATTTTATCTCTAATTTTTAGTTTGATAATATTATTCTATTTTCTTTGTTATTGGCTCCACTTTCGGAATTAAAACCCAAATACTAGCCAATGTTAAAATTGCCAATGCCGCTCCGATTATAAAAGCTGGTGTATAATTTCCTCCACTAGTTAACCAAGGCACCAAATATGTTAACCCTGCTGCAGTAAGTTTTGCCGCCATACCAGAAAAACCTGCCAAAGTACCTACTGTTTTTCCACTAAAAAGATCACTTGTTAAAGTTTGAACATTCCCAATAGCTGTTTGAAATCCAAACAAAATAACCGCCATAATTATAACCGCTGTTGTAGGGCCTCCTGGATCTGCCATTGCCAATAATGCTGGTAACATTATTAAACAACCTAGTGTTATTACCATCTTACGTGTTCTATTCACAGACCAGCCTTTTTTAAGTCTATCTTGCGCTAATAAGCCTCCAAACCAAGCACCTAACATAGCTCCTGCATAAGGAACCCAACCATAAAGTCCGATAGATTTTACATCCATTCCATAAACTTCATTTAAATAAATTGGTATCCAGAAAACAAATAACCACCAAATAGGATCAATAGCTGCCGAAGCCAATATTACGCCCCAACTTTGTTTATGTTTAAGTAATTCTTTAGTATCTGGATTATATTCTTGATCTACATCTCCATCACCATCAAAATCTTCGTTTCTTTGACCTGTTAAAATATATTCACGTTCTTCATCTGTAATCCAAGGGTGATTTTTAGGTGGTGCTTTTACAATAATCCACCAAGGTATTAACCAAAGTAAACCAGCTAAACCTATCAAAATAAATATGGATTTCCAACTAAAATATATGGTTAAAAATGCAATTAACGGAATGGAAATAATTCCACCAATGGCCGCCCCAGAATTAAAAATTCCTTGTGCAAGCGCACGTTCTTTTGTAGGAAACCACTCGGCATTACCTTTGGTAGCACCTGGCCAGTTACCCGCTTCTGAAACCCCCAAGATTGCTCTAAATATACCAAAACTTAATATTCCATTGGCAAAAGCATGTAATGCGGTAGCTATAGACCAAACACCAATTGATAATACAAAGCCTAATCGCGTACCTACCCAATCGAAAATTTTTCCAAATATTGCTTGTCCAAAAGCATATGAAAACACAAAAATAATTGAAATAAGTGCGTAGATTGATTTTGTTTCATCGGCTGTATGCCCAGGATACAATTCCTTAGCTATTTCTGGCCAAAGTACACTTAATGAGGTACGATCAATATAATTAATAATAGTAGCAATAGCTATTAAAGCTACAACCCACCAACGTAATCCTTTTACTTTCATGTTTAATTTTTTAGGTTAATATTTTCATATCTGGTTAACCAGTTTGGTTTACCAAATTTAGTGATTTTATACTAAAATCCTAGCATTTAAATATTTATTTTAAAAATAAATATTTAAATAACTCAATAACAATTATTTAAGTTCTTGTAAATACTATTTTAAATTGTAGCAATACTCATATAGCACCTTAAAATGATCTTTCATTTTTTGTTTTGCCAATTGAGGATCTTGTTCTTTTATAGCATCAAATATTGCTTGATGATCATTTATTCCTCTAAGTGATAAGTTCGCATCACAAACATGATGTTTCCTAAAATTAGTAATAATTTCTGGCGTAATGATTAACATAAAAGTATTCATTGTACTATTACCACTTGCCTTTGCAATGGCTAAATGAAACAATAAATCTTCTTGTACAGCATCTTTACCTTCTTCTACTTTTGTTTTAAAGGCTAGCATAGCCTCTTCTATTTTACGCAAATCGTCTTCTGTTCTTCTTAAAGCGGCTAATCTAGAGGTTTTTAACTCAAGTAAAATTCTTGTTTCTACCAACGATTTAAATTCTGGTGTCTTTAAGCCTATAATATCTTCAATCATACCATTCATGGCAATAACACCAATATTTGCAACAAAAGTTCCACTTTGTGGGATGGACTTTAACAAGCCATAAAATTCTAATTTCTGAATTGCTTCTCTAACATTACTTCTAGACACGCCAAATTTTTCAGATAACATTCTTTCCGAAGGAAGTTTATCACCTGGTTCTAAGTTTTTTAAATTGATTAAATCTCTCATTTTAGAGATAATCTCATTTTGAACTTTTGAATTCTCAATTTTTGCCAGTGTCTCTAATTTCATAGTTAAAAATTATTTAAAAAAAACGGCTAAGGTAAAATAATTATTATTAAATCATTTGCACACAATATTAATATTATGTGCAAATTGATTTTTATAACGATTCTTCTAGAATATTTATCTGTTCAAAAAAGTAAAAACTCATCTAAACTTTAAATCTATTAGCATTATTTTTTTAGTGTCATAAAATAATCTAAAATTTCAGGAACATTTCCATTCCCCATATCAGCAGCTACTGCTGCCTGAAGATTAGAAGAAGTTGCTTCCGCAATTTTAGAGGTTGTACCAAGATCATTCATCATTTGTACAAAATAACCCAAATCTTTATTTGCATTTGCAATAGAAAAACCTAAATCACTTACATTGTCTACTGCATAGTGTTTACAAAATTTCATAAACGGCGAATTCGATGGACCAGAAGACATAATATCAAACAGTTGTTGCCCATCTACACCTGCTAATTTTGCTGCTGCAAAAGCTTGAGACATAGCAACTACTGTAGTCATACCCATAAAGTTATTAATCAATTTAGTTGTATGACCAGCCCCAAGAGCACCTAGGTAGAATACGTTCTCACCTTGTTCATCTAGAACAGGTTTTACTTTATTAAAAGTGTCTATATTACCTGCCGCCATAATATTAAGTAGACCATCTTTTGCGTGTGCAGGTGTGCGTCCTAGAGGAGCATCAATCATACCTACGCCTTTTTTAGCTAAATCTTTGCCTATTTTTATAGTTGAAGCCGGAATAGACGTTCCGAAATCAATTAATACAGCTCCTTCTTTTACTCCTGCAAGAATACCTTCTTCTCCATAAACTATCTTCTCCACAACAGCAGAAGTAGTAAGACAGAACATTATGATATCGCTTTTTTCTGCTAATTCTTTTGGAGATGAAGCTTCCGATGCATTACCGCGAGCTATAACTTTTGCAACTTCATCTTTATTAAGGTCCATTACTGTTAATTTGAAACCTCTCTTTTGAAGGTTTTCAACCATGTTACCGCCCATAAGGCCAAGTCCAATAAATCCGATTGTGGGTTTATTCATTTTTAACTTCTTTTATTTAATCATTAATATTAGTAATATTTTACAAATTTTAAAACTACATTATATAAATAATGTAGTTTTAAAATTAATTTATAGGGGATACAATTTTACATTATCCACATATAATTCATCATTTGTTATTGCATAAATCCAAATAGCTATTTCTCCGGTTGCATTTGATGTAAATAATTTCTTAACTACTTCAAAATTTCCTTTACCATTTGCCGTGGTTCCTTCAAGTTTTGTTAAATTAGTACCACTTGCTAACACATCTTTTCCATCAGAAAACCAACCGTCTAATATTTCTAAAACCACTCTATCACCACCATCAATATCAGCTTTATCAGTTTTTATTGCATAACTAAATTCAACTAAATATTCTGTATTTGGTGTAACTGTAAGGGCTTGATAAGAAAACCTAGAAGAACTACTTAAGGAAGGTCCTGCAGACGTAGATCCTGTCCATTTTGCACCTCTTGTTTTGCTCCCCGTGTCTACACCTTCATAATTTACAGGGTCACCATCAGAACTGGCGTTATAAGGATTTCTTGTTCCATCAGTAAAACTGTCAATTTTCCATTCATCCCAAGAATATTTACCATCAGGATTGTCATTAAAATCTCCATGTTTAATTTCTGGATTTATTGCTGGCGGAACTGCTGGTTTTACAACTTCTATGTCCATAGAAAAAGTATTTGAAACATTTAATTTATCTGAAGCAGTTAATGTTACGGTATATGTTCCTTCACCAGGAAATTCATATTCTGCATCTGTTTCTGTAGAAGTGTCTATGTTACCGTCACCATCACCATCAAAACCAAAACTCCACACATAATCTGTTGCGCTAACAGATGTATTTGAAAAATTATAGATTAAATAATCATTAGAAACTGTAGCCGTAAAATTTGCCGCTGGAGGCGTTAAATCTGCTTTTGAATTTGCTTCTGCTAAGTCATATTCAAACAAATCTTCACATGAAGTAAATGTTATACCAATTATTAGCGCGAATACCACTAAAGGTATTTTCGATACTTGTTTTTTTAAACTTATAAAATTTTTCATATCTTATGTATTAAATTATTTTATCTTAATTAATAGCCTGGGTTTTGTTTCATTAACCCATTGCTTAAGTTTACTTCGTTTTGAGGAATAGGTAATAATAAATCTGTTGAACTAAATCCAAAACCGTTAGCACTAGAGTACGCAGAAAGAATTTCACTTGCTTTATTCAATCTCACTAAATCAAACAATCTGTGATTTTCAAAAGCTAATTCTACACGTCTTTCTAATAGTAGCTCATCTTTGGTTACATCGTCATCATCAACTAAACCTGCACGTAGTCTAACTTTATTAAATGATGTTAAAGCGTTTACATTTGTGGTATTTGTTGCTGTTCCCATAATAGCTTCTGTATGCATTAATAATACATCTGCATAACGTAAAACAATCCAATCGTTTCCTGCTAATTCAGGAGTACCACCTACATCACCAGAAGGACCTCCATCATCTCCATCAGGAAAATACTTAGCACATTGGTATCTGTCTGAAGTTAAATGTTTAGGATCTTTTCTATATGTATATTGTGTTCTATCTCCGCCGCTAGCATCTACTGCCGCAACTAGGTCATAAGTTGCATAATTTACACCACTAGATCGTCCCACTGCATTCATAAATTGCGCCGAAAAGTTTTGACTATCACTTACAATACCCGATTGAAAACCAATAGCAAAAATAATTTCTTCATTTAATTCTGAATAAAACACATCGTTAAAGTTAGGTAAACCAAACTGTTTGCTATTAATTATTTCTTCACACAACAATTGTGCTTGGGTATAATTAGGACTCTCTAAGGTTAAATATACTTTTGCCAATAATCCTTGAGCCGCAGCTTTTGAAGCTCTTGTTTTGTAGGTATTATCTAATCCTGAAACAGCTGTTAATAAATCACTAACTATTAAATCATACACTGAACTTTTATCTACTCTAGTAAATTGAATATCTGTTTCAGACGCTGTAAGTACGTGGTCTATTAATGGTAAATCTCCAAAAAGTCTTACCAAATTAAAATATGCGTATCCTCTTAAAAATTTAGCTTCAGCTTCTATAGCCGTTGTATTACCGTCTACATTTCCTAAATTTTCTAGCACCACATTGGCTCTATAAATAATTTGAAAGAAACTTGAATAATAGTTTGCTACAAACCCGTTTGTTGGTAGCACATTAAAAGATTCGAATTGGCCTGCATCAGAAAAATCGTCAGTATCTGCAATTTTAGTAGATGTGTTTCCACTTCTCATTTCTGTAATATAAAACTCATACTGAATACCATGGTTTTCATCCTTATCATAACTACCATCTCCTTGTATGGCATCATAAACACCAATTAAGGCAGATTCTAATTCTGCTATAGTAGTGTAATAATTTTGAGATGTTATGGCAGAACTTGGCGCAGGCTCTAAGAAGTCGCTACATGAGGTAGCAAAACTTACTATGAGTAGTAACATTATATATTTTATAAATTTCATAATATGTTATATTTACGAATTAATTTTTTTTAAAAATCTAGATTTATTCCTAGAGAAATTGTACTATATATTGGAGACCCTCCTCTTTGGTATCCATATTGAGTTGGGCTTGTTTTATCTAAAGCCTCTGGATTCCATCCTGTATAATCATCTGCAACGAAGTACATTAAATTTTGCCCAGATGCATAGACTCTTAATTTTGAAACATTTAATTTCTTTAATACATCTTCAGGTAAATTAAAACCAATATTTACGTTTCTTAGTGCAATATAAGACGCGTCTTGTATCATACTATTTGTAAAATATTTATCTACTAAAAAGTCTGTTTCGTAACCCGCTGCTGCAGCTGCGTCATTTAATGTTTTATTAGAGTTGTGCGTAAATAAATAATGATCTCCAATATTTCTTACTTCTGCACCATGAGACCCTTGAAACATAAAAGAAATATCTACATTACCAATTTCAAATTGATTTGTAAAACTCCAGATTAATTCAGGATATGGATTTCCTAAAATGGTTTTATCTTCATCATCTAAAACACCATCTCCGTTTAAATCCTTCACTTGAACTAAACCAAATTGAGCACCAACATGTCTATAAGGTCTATCTCTATATTCAATAGGCACTTCTGATTCTACCACATAGCCATAAAAAGATGAAATTGGTTGTCCTTCTGTGTTAATCCATTCTGCTGGTCTAGAAGTATCTATACTTGTTACTTGACCGTCTGAATCTGCAAAATCTACTAATGTATTTTGATTTGTTGTTGCAATAATAGTAGAATTCCATTTAAACTTTTCTGTAGCAACGTTTTTAGTTCTAAACTCAAATTCCCAACCTTGATTTTTTACTTCACCTAAATTTACCAAAGCACTATTAAAACCAGTTGTAGCAGAGATAGGGTTGTTTAATAATAGTTGATCACTTGTTCTTTGATACCAATCTACAGAACCAGAAATTTTATTATTAAAGAAGCCAAAATCTAATCCAGGGTTTACTTCAATTAATCGTTCCCACTTTAATTCAGGATTTGCAATATTTAAAGGAGAAAAACCTGCAATTATAGTACCATCTACACTATAAGTAGTTGATTCTAATAATGATAAATGCGGATAGTAATCTTTCATAATATTACCTGTACTTAATGTAGAAGTACTTCCTTGTGCATCTGGATCTACAGATCCTGTATTTAAACGGTCATTACCTGTAACACCATAACTTGCTCTAAACTTAAGATTTGTAATAGCGTTACTATTTGATAAAAAGTCTTCTTTAGAAATATTCCAACCAATAGATACTGCCGGAAAATTACCATATTTAAATTCAGATCCAAAAATAGAACTACCATCTCTTCTCATACTAAAGGAAGCTAGGTATTTATCATCATAGGCATAATTTACTCTTGACACGTAAGAAACACCTCTTTTTTGCCATTCAAATCCATCTGCTTCAGAAATTTGAGTAGCATTGGTAATTTGTTTTACAACATCATTTGTATAACCAATTCCTGTAATGGTAGAGAAAAAGTAATCTCTTATTTCAATTGAATTTCCTAAAGTAATACCAAAATCATGCTTACCAATATTTTTATTATAATTTAAAAAGTTATCAAAAATATAATATTGCTCTCTTTGGGTAATTTCAGTCATATAGGCATCAGAAACAGATTCTCTTGCCAAGGTTCCCATATAATCTATTCTTTTAGTATCTTGAATAGAACCAGATATACTAGTTTTAAAATTTAAATCTTCTGCTATTTTATATTTACCATAAACGCTACCAAATAATTTAAACTTTCTATCTTCTCTATCTCTCTCTGTAGTTCTTGCATACGGGTTTTGATTATTACTATTCCCAATATTATTTAGTTCATCATCAATTTCACCATCTCCGTCCATATCAAAGATTGTAAAATCTCCTTGTCTTGCATAATCTCCTACTTTTTTATCAGGATATATTGCAGGATTCACATGCTTTAATGTTTCTTCTGTATGATAAATTGGCAACCAAGGTTGATGTCTTGCTACGTTATGTATAGATTCTGAAAAACGATCTCTCACAGTAAAAGAAGGACTAAGGTTAGCTCCAATAGAAAACTTCTTATTTATTTTAGTGTCTAACTTTAATCTCAATCCATATTTTTTATAATTATCTCCTAGCAATACACCTTCATCATCAGAATAGTTTAAACTTGTGCTGTATTTTGTGTCTTTATTTCCACCACTAAAAGAGATTGAATGACTTGTTATTGTTCCTCCATCAAAAAAGATATCTTGCCAAGAACGGTCTGTACCTATTTGTAATTGTGCTTGCGTATATATTGACAACTCTCTACCTTCAGCCAATTGTTGCGCTGCCCAAGCTTTGGTTGTGTACCCATAAGCATCACTTTTTCTAGCAGTTTTATAACCTGTATACGTACTGTAATTAATTTGTGTTTTACCTTCTACACCAGATTTCATTGAAATCATGATAATACCGTTTGAACCTTTAGAACCATAAATAGAAGAAGATGCTGCATCTTTTAAAATCTCAAAAGATTCTACATCATTCATATTTAAAGAACCTAAAAAATCTGAGTCTACAATAATACCATCTACTACAATTAACGGAGTAGAATCTCCAGACATAGAACCTACACCTCTAATAGTTATAGTTGGTGCTGCACCAGCTTCACCATCTGTAGACTGTATATTTACACCAGAAACCTGACCAACTAATGCATCATCTATTCTTGAGGTTGCTATTTGATCTAAATCTTCATTTTTTACTTTAGAAATTGCACCTGTTAAATGACTTTTCTTTTGTGTACCATACCCAATAACTACTATTTCGTCTAAAACATTTGCATCTTCTTCTAAAGCTACGTTAATTGTTTTTTGATTCACAAATGGCACTTGTTTTGCTTTAAAACCTAAGTAAGAAAATTCTAGAATATCTCCAGAATTTACACTAAGCTTAAAGTTACCGTCAAAATCTGTGCTTGTTCCTTTTTGGGTACCAACAATTATAATATTAGCGCCCAAAATAGGTTCATTATCAGCTAATGAAGTAACAGTACCTGTTACTGTAACTTCATTTTGTGCACTTAAAGTTGCACAAAATAAAAGTAGCACAATAAATACTGATTTAAATTTTAAATTCATCGTTAATTGTTTTGAATTATTTTTGTTACATAAATTTATATTAGTACAATTTTAAAACTAAATGCTGCCACTATTAAATTATATTATTTTCATAATACAATTAAAGCTTTTATATTGAGTCTAATATAGGTTAACCAAAGTGGTGAACCAAATTGGTTAACCAAATATATCTATTTGTTTATTGATAAAAAAATTTTTTGTTAATTATTTCATAATATCTTATTTCATAATACTATGAATACACACATTTGCACATGTAATTCTGTAAAATACATGACTTAGAATGAATACAAAATGAAATTAATCTAAAAAACTGTTTTTAACATTGCGTAGTTTCTGGCATCTTTTTACTTATGCCTTATCTCCAAAATAAGATGGTCCATCACCAGTTAAGAAATCTTCTCTTACCGGGCTAAATGTATCAATTAGCTGTCCTTCTTCTAAACAAACTGCACTATGCAATAAATTAGGCTCTATATAAACTCCATCTCCTGCCTCTACAATTTGTTTCACTCCATCAATATCAAATTCAAATTTACCTGAAACACAATAAGTAGCTTGCGTGTGAAAATGTTGATGCGGTGCACCTAATGCTCCTTTATCAAATTTTACGCTTACCATCATAATTTGATTATCATATCCTAAGAATTTTCTTGATACTCCACCACCAAGTTCTTCCCATTTAATGTCTTTTGCGATAACGTACTTTTCACTTACTCTATTCATTTTTTTTATTTTTTAGTTGAATAATTTATTTATAATAATAAGAACCTACCCATGTATAATTCTTATTGTTGATTTTTAAAGTATGCTTTGCTTCATTAGAAGCGTTTGTATTTGCTGTAATAAATATTTTAGAGCTTCCATTTAACGTTGTAATAGCAAGAGCTGTATAATCTGCCGTATCTATAACCACTTTTAATTCTTTAATATTACTTTTAGAATTAATAGCAGATTCTGAAACAGGACTATAACTACCATGCGCTTCTATTGCTGAAACAAAAAGTGTGTTTTTAGTATTTTTTCTCCTGAACATTATTGCAGCTTCTCTACGTAAATTAAATTCTGAATCATTTGCTCCTATTCTCGTAAAAAGTATTTCATCTTTTGTATCAGAAATAGTTGATAAAGTATAAAACTTACCTTTATTTAACCAAGAGAATTTAGCATTGCTTTCTTTTGATTTTCCATTACCCTCTACAAATAAATGTTGGTAGCCGTTTTTACTTCCTAAAGGTTTTAATGTTTTTGGAATTGTATACTCAAAATTGGTATTTAGAACTTGACCTAAAAAGTAATATGGAAAATCATACTGATTTGCTTTATTAGAAATTACTTGCATAATGTCTAATACAAATGGTTTTTCGAAATCTTCATCTTTAATAACGGCTAAAGTTCTTTGCATATCTGTATTAGGATATGTATTGGCTACTTTTGCACTTGAAACTTGTACGCTTTTATTATCCGAAGAAAAATAATGTAAATCTGGATGATTTTGACTTCCTATTTCATATTCACCATTGTAGTGCGAAGTTTCATTTTGAGTTACCGTATTGTGTGCAATTGTTTGTTTTGCCCAAGTTTTATTTTCTTTTAGATAATTTCCACCACCTTTTTGTTCAATATTTACAAAACGCGCTAAACCATAATCTTGAATTACCTCATCTCCTTTTTCATATAAAGAATATGATAATTTATCATAATGCCCATGACTAGAACCTTGAGATGCATATTTAAAAACAAGCTCAATATCTTTGTTTCTTAAAATAGCAACACCACCTTGTTTCCCTTCTGGTCCATCAGATAAATTAATTGATTTTTTATCGAATGGTTTTGCTTTTCCATTTTTTATACCCAATGCAACAGCCAAACCAGAATCGTCTAATAATACTTTATTTTGTTCTGAAGCAATGGTTAATAAACCTGCATCTTGTGTACCAAAATGATAAGAAATATCTACTGCTGTTACCAAAGCATCATTATAATAAGACATTCCTTTTTGACCATCGTTCAGCGGAAAAAAATCACCGTCTGCATCCGATAAATTTAAAAGTGCATTTATAGATTTTAAAAGCACGCCTTCTTTATATTCAAATATCTTTAAATCTGGTTTTACGTTGTGCAATCCTTCAGCAAAAACTAAAAAAGGATACATTGCATAGCGTTGGTAATAAGGTCCTTCATTGTAATATCCATCCGGAGAAAAAGGTTCTTCTATATTCGCTAAAAAACCAGCTTTTCCGTCTTTGTTTAAAAAACCACCATCATCATCTTTTTCTTCTGTATCTAATTTTAAATCTTTTATTCCGTACAATGCACGATCTATTAATTCTTCATCATTCATCACCAAACCAATCATACCAACAGCTGCATTACCCCAAGTACTATGGTTGTGTACTCTTTGGTAAAATTGCGGACTGTCTACAGAAATATGGTCTGCAAATGGTTTAAATAAGTTTGTTTCTAATTTGTTGCGTTCTTCTTCGGATAAATAATTATAGATACAATCATAGGCTTGACTTACATAAACCAACCAGTTTGCATCGTTTAAACATTGCCAAAATAATTTTCCTCTTGCATAAGACCTTGTTTTTGGATGCAATGGCAATGTTCTGTACATTGCTTCATATTGCATTAGCATGTCTTTTACATACTTTGCGTATTTTTCGTCATTTAAAATTTGGTATAAAACACCCGCTTTTTGTAATACTACCCAATTACGTTTATGTCTTACATGTGTATATCCACCGGAATAATCTTTTGGAATTGGCACCTCTATTCCTGATGCTATTTCTGCATCAATTTCTTCTTTTACTACTTGTAGGGAATTGTCAAAAATTGGAATATTTCCCAATTGAGCTCTAATATCTTTAACCCCTTTAGCAGTAAGAATTAAGCTAGGATGAGAATCTTCGCCTTTAACATCATTATTTGTTTTTTCTGTTGTCTTAGTACATGAAAATGAAAACATTATTAATAATAGAAATATGATGTTTTTTGATTTGCTGCTTTTTAATTTCATACTTAATCCTTTGATTGTAAATTGAATTTAAAATTGGTTAACCAGATTGGTCGACCAAATATAGGCTTATTTGATATTTTAACAAAATAATAAGATACAAATTATTGGCTTTAACATATTTATACTTAAATAAAAGAAGCTATTTTTTAAAGTAAAAAAAGCCCATTTATTTAAAAATGGGCTTTTCTTTTATAGTAATTAATTCAAAAAATTACTCAATAATTATTTTTCTAGAACCTAAAAGATTATTACTCATAACTTTTAGAACATAAATACCTTTAGACAAATTAGAAACGTCTATTTTATTATTTATTAAATTGTTAGAAGAAATAACTTTCTTACCAATTAAATTATAAATTGCGATTCCTGTAATTGTTTCATTTGTAGAAATTTGTACAAACTCTTTTGCTGGGTTTGGATAAATACTAATTTGTGAAGAAAAAACGTCATTAACAGATGCTGTACTTTCGTTAGTCATATTCACTTCGTCAATTCTAATTTCCGAACCACCACTAGACCAAGTCCAAGGTCTTGAATCAGAAGCATCTTGAGGAACTGTGTTAGGACGCCCAGTACCTCTACCAAATATTGCAATACTCGTATTAGATCCTGAATTAAAAGTTAATTCTCCTGTTCTAAAATCTTTATCTCCTGGGTTTGCTATAATAGTTGAAGCCAAATTATTAGCAGCATTTTCAACAACAGTAATATCTTCATAACCAAAATCTCTAGATTGGCCGTCTACAGCTGCAGGATATTCAGGAGTATAATCAGCAATATAACCAGTTCCAGCTAAAATTCTGAATTCTAAAGACGTAGCAGGTTCTGTATCTATTTTATCTTCAAAATTATATATAAACGTAAATTTGTAATCTGTATTTGCTAAAACAGCAATTTCTTGATACATAATATCTGCTTCTATTTCATCAAATTTAGCACCAAAAGAAGTGCTAGAATTCCAAGAAGAAGATTCTAATTGGTCTCCTAAATCTTTATTCATCCAACCGGCACATGAACAATTAGTAGTTCCTGTTCTCTCTATATTAGAAAGCTCACGGTTTTGAATAACGGGATCTTGTGCATAATAAGTTGTGCTTATAAATGCAATACAAATAAAAAGTAATGTTTTTTTCATAATTTAAAAGTTAAAAGTTAAAAAGTTAATATCAAAACTGGTTTGCCAAACTGGTTTGCCAAACTGGTAAACCAAAAATACAAATAAAATTGAATAATAAAAATTTTATTTGACTTATTTTAAGGGATTGGTATTTAATACCTTATAAATTGTACCTATTCGTAAAAACCTCTATGCAGAATGCTATTCTTTCCTTTAAGATTTTCTTTTTTTGAGGATAAAAGGGTTGCTATGTATAAAATTGAAAATAAGTGTTTAATAAATTAGAAAAACGCTCAAAGCTATAATAATCTTTCTACCTTGTTTTGAATTGGAATTATAAAAAAAGCACTGATTTTAAAAATTTTAACTTGGCTTAACACCATGTATTAATCTTTAAAATCAGTGCTTAATTAAGAAATTAATTTCATTACTAAGTTTTCTTCTGTTTTTATTTTATCAGAATAAATAAATTTTCAGAATCAACATTATTTTTTATTTGTATGTACTCAATTGTTGTGATATTTTTTCACTTATTACTGAATACTCTTTAGACTCCACAAAGCCAATTGAAAATGTTTGAACGGTGTTTAAATGCTTGGTTGTTTTTTCGCCGTTTTCACGACCAAACCCCAACACCGTCATATCTGGTCTGTATACATAATTATCGGGCAATTCATCATCTTCATGATGTAGTATATATAGTACTCGTGGATATTTTTGATCTCCGAAAGCCATCCATTCTGGCGCAGGCAAATCACCTGCAAAAGGCTTTTCAATTGGATGTTTTTTATGATCTATAGAGGCGTACCAAAAATCATTGTTGTCCATTTCTCCACCAGGCACACCTTCATATTGCACCCAATAGTTGTAACCTACACTAATTTTTGTCATTGTAAAATCACAGCGATTTGGGTAAAAATCCCATTGCCCTTGCCATTTTTTATTATCTGAAGTAAATGTAATACGAACATGCTCTTTTAACTCCATATCTATTTCCGAACTTGAACCATCAGTTTTAGCATTCATAGCATGGAAATAACTCCCGTCCTGTTTATGAATTGCATTCGGAAATCCTCTGTATTCACCCTTATGAGCTGATCCTTTTTTATTATGAAAACCTATCCAATCTATACCATCCTTATCAATCATGCTAGACAAACCACCACCTTCTTTTTCTAAATAATAAATAGCTGAAGGCGTGGTTATAATATATACTGATACCCCTCCAGCAGATTCATCTATACCATGCGTAAGTTGTAATTTCTCCTTAGTACAGGAACTCAACAATAATAGAAGAATGAATAATGATGTCAAATTTTTCAAGTACATAATTATATTCTTAAGTTAGTTTGAAGAAACCTTGTTCTTTGCACTACGCTTTAACAAATAGCCAATTCCGGCAATGAGCAACGCACAAATTGCAAACATAGCTCTACCCCAAAGTGGGTTCGGAATTAAAGTCATAAGCATAATACCCACACTCATTGTTAATACCATATTACCCAATTTAATTCTTTGCTGCTTGTCAACTTCATCTTGTTCATCATCTGCAATAACTGGTGTAACAAGATCCTCAAAAAAGCGATCAGTTTCGAGTTTGTGATCATCCTTAGCTTCATTGTAGCATAAAGAAGTTGCCCAGAAAAATCCTCCTGTGATAAACACATGTCCCGCAATAGTTAGGATTATATTCATGTCAACAATTTCACGAGCCGTAAGAGAATCAACACCAAACCATGAAACAAAAACATCTGGAGTGATAACACTATCAACCATCCAAGAGACGCCTAAACCTAGAGCAATAGTTGCCCAAGGTGCCCATTTAGGTGTCTTTTTTACAACAATACCAACTACTAGCGGCACCATCATTGGCAGCTGAACCATAGTTGAAACTCGCATCATAAGTTCATACAAACTGAGTTCTTTAAGTGTTGCAAAATAAAACGCCACAGCAATAACTCCCATTCCACTAATTAAGCTAACTAATTGGCTTATTCTTAGCAACTTCTTATCACTTCTCTGGCTATTTCTTTTGGCGAGAAAAGGTTGATAGATACTTCTAACAAAGATTCCAGCGTTTTTATTCAGTGCCGAGTCCATGGAAGACATGGAAGCAGCAAAAAGACCAGCCATAAGTAAGCCAACTGTTCCTATTGGCATAGCGTTTCGAGCAAATACTAAATATACTGCATCTGCCGCCTTGTTTCCTAGTTGCGAATAGTCGGCAGCAGCATCTGGATAAAGGGTAGCAGCTGCCCATGGCGGGATAAACCAAATAATAGTTCCCACTCCCATTAGCGTCATGGCTAATAAGGCCGCTTTACGGGCGTTGATGCTGTCTTTTGCACCAAGAAATCGAAATGAATCATGAAGATTCATCATGGTTATTATCTGTTTTGGTAAAAAGAAAATAAAGGTCCCAATCAATATTAAAGGGTAGTTCATATTCGGGCCTACGAGAAAACCTCCTGGGAAATTTTCAACCAAATTTACCGGACCATCAACCATTATCAATGCCACTATCGCAGTAGCGATTGAAACAACTGCCACTACCAACGTTTGAACAAAGTCTGACGCAACAACGCCCCAAGCGCCTGATAGTACCGATACAAAAACTACGGTCAAACCTATCCCTATGATGGTTGTAAAAATATCCGCATCAAAAACAGCACTGGTAAAAACCCCTAAAGCATTTAACCAAACACCTGCATTTATGAAAGAAAATACAATTAACATCCAGGAAAAAAACAGCTCATTTTCAGAGCCAAATCGTCTTTTAATTCCTTCTGTAGGTGTATCTACTCGCATTTGCCTAAATCGGTGAGCGAAGAACAAATATCCACAATAGAATGCAAAAGTATTACCAATATATACAGCACAAATGGCAAAACCATCATTAAACGCTTTTCCCGCTGCACCTGTAAAAGTAACTGCTGAAAATTGCGCCATAAAAGCGGTTGAGCCTACCATCCACCACAACATCCTTCCGCCGCCACGAAAATAATCACTCGTAGATTTACTTGCCATTCGTGAGAATATGACACCAATTGCAAGTATCATCACAAAGTAGAGCCCGATAACTATATAATCGTAAAACATAGGTTTATTTTTTTATTGAAGATGACGAACATCCGTCCAATTATTATTTTTTCTAATTAAATCAATAAGTTGTTGATATAAACTACCTTCCTTAAAGGATTGGTAATATTCTACTTTTTCACCATTAATATCTTTCACAAACTCTCTAGCTAAGTATTGCCAATTGCGCTCTGTATCACCTTCAACTTTTGGTTGATCATCTACAATGTCTTTTGGTAAAGGCAACTCTTGCCATGTATTTTTAATTTTGTCCCAAGTATAAAGAGGTCCCATGCCATAGTGGCCTTCAATGAAAATTGCTCCTTTTGTACCGTAAAACACTATATGGTTCTCGTGAAACTTGGGATTAAGCCCGCCATGTTTGAAGAGTACAGAGACCGGTTTAGTGGCAAATGAACTTTTCAACTGTGCCATAACAGTATATGACCATTCCACATTACTTTCTCCCCATTTAAGTGAAGGATCATTTAGATCTTTAGGTATAAAGTCCCTTCTTGTTTTGAAATTATGTACACCTTCAACAATAGGTGCTTTCCCTAAATCGTCTCTTACCTCTCCTATTATGGATAATATATTTTCACCGATTACTGATGTTGCAATTGACATCATGTGTGTAAAGTTGTTATTTAATCGACCACCACCATCTTCTTTTCTATGCGACCATCCAAAGGGAATATCTCGTTCTAAATTGAAGTGTGACATAAACTCAGCTTCCACTGGTTCCCCAATTGCGCCACTGGCTACCAATTGTTTTGCGTGCATAACACATGGCATATAACGAAAACTTGAAGCAAATGCGGTTTTTACATTTTTTTGTTTGGCAAGTTCATACAACTTTAAAGCAGAATCTCCATCAACCGTTAGCGGTTTATCACTATATACGTGACAACCAAACTCGATTGCCTGTGTTATTGTCTCATAGTGAGCACCGCCGGGAGTTGCTATTGAAACGATATCTGGCTGGCAATCCTTTAAAGCTTGTTGCCAATCTGTACCTGAGTAAGGAATTGCCATTTTATTGGCTACTTTACTTACAACACTTGGTGTTCTACCAACAATACCAACTACCTCGGCGCCTACTGCACGAAATGCATCTGCATGACCTTGACCAGCAAACCCGGTTCCTGAAATAAGTACTTTTAATTTTTTATTCATTATGTTCAACTTTTTATTTTTACCAATTCCATAAAGTACCATCTCTTAATCTACTTATAGGTAAATAAGATTTTTTATAACTATACTTTTTAGCAGCTTTCTCGTCAAAATCTACTCCAAGTCCAGGCTTATCATTTATTAATAAATGTCCGTTTTCAAAAACTAATGGATGTTTAAAAACTTCATTCAAAGGTGCTCCACCAAAACCTATAAATTCTTGTATCCCAAAATTGGGTGTCCAACTATTCAAATGTGCATGAGCTGCATGACCAATTGGTGATATATCTGGTGGACCGTGTGGCGCAGTTCTTACATGGTAAATAGCAGCAAAATCTGCTATTCTTCTCATTGCGGTAATTCCACCGGCATGTGTAACTGCTGTACGGATATAATCAATCCATTGATTTTCTAAAAGTTCTTTTGCATCCCAAATGGTATTAAAAATCTCACCAACGGCAAGTGGTGTTGTAGTATGTTGACGTACTTGTTGATAACCCGATTGATTTTCTGCAGTAACACAATCTTCTAAGAATAGTAAATTATAAGGTTCTAACGTTTTACCCAACCTTGCAGCTTCAATAGGTGTTAAACGACTATGCACATCATGTAATAATTCGATATCCATACCATATTTTTCTCTTGCTTTTTGAAACAATTGAGGGATAAAATTAAGATATTCACTAGTATCCCAAAGTTGCTCTGGTGGTAGCGGACGATTGCTTTGCAATTCATAATAATCTTTTTTACCGTCTAAAGTACCATAAGTGCCATCTAAACCTGGTATTGCACATTGTAATCGAACTGCCTTGTATCCTTCATCAACAAGATGCCCTAAATTGTCTAAAGTTTCATCTATATTTTGACCATTAGCATGACCATATACTTTTATTTTTTCCCTACTTTTTCCACCTAATAATTGATACACAGGTAAGTTTGCTACTTTTCCTTTGATATCCCAAAGTGCCATATCTATTCCTGAAATTGCAGTCATGGTTATTGGCCCTCTTCGCCAATAACATCCTTTGTATAAATACTGCCATATATCTTCAATTTGATGTGGATCTTTACCTATCAAGCATGGAATGATGTGTTCTTCTAAATATGCAACCACAGCTAATTCTCTTCCATTTAAAGTAGCATCACCCAAGCCGTAAACACCGTTATCTGTAATAATTTTTACGGTTACAAAATTACGTCCTGGATTACTAACAAATATTTTAATGTCCTTAATCTTCATTTGTTTTTTTAGAATTTAAAGGTTTATTTCTTAAAAATTACTCTTTATTTTAGCACTATATTTTCAACTTTTGTTGCTTCTTTAAGCCAAACCTCTGTTTAGCTTCAATAGGCATATTTTTTGGCTATTTCACCATTATAAGTTTCAGGTTTTGTATTTTTTTTGCCTGATTATATACTCTTTGCTTAAAATAATTAATTTTGCTAGCATGGCTTTTCACTTGCTACGCGTACTGTATGTTTAGATGAATACCTATTGATAACCTGTAGCGGAATATCTTCTTTTATTGAAAAATCCGATTACAATAAATTTTTGTAAATTTTACAGTTTCGTAATTTTTACATGCAAAAGTGAGGTGTGTTATTCCTTTATAAACATTTACTTTATAACTAAATTTTTCACCTAAAGCAATACCATTTTTGGTTCTTCTGTATAGATGTTTGCGCTTTTACCAACTTTTGAAAAATCATATACCTAAACGACAGTAGAGAAATTAAACCTCCCAGAGTTATCGTCTTTAGTATTAATTTCATATTTCCAAAAAACGGAACCTTTTGTGTGTCCTGAAAATTTTTTATATTAGATTTCAAAGGTTCGTTTTCATAACCTTTAACACTGTGAATTTGTACAACTACTACTGAATAGGAAAAAGCTTTAGTAATCTCTTGTTATAAAGATGTGTTGTACTTTTAAAGTCCTTATTTATTTTCCTCTATTTTCAGGAATTTAATATGCTTTTTTTTCCTAATTCTGTTCTTGAATTACTAGATATTCTTGTTAAGTACTCCTGAACAAATAATCAGACTGGTTTTTATTTCTTTAAAAAAAAAGTCATTTCCGGTAGTTTTAGAACCACTATTTTCACAAAAGAGAATTACTAAAATGAAGATTATAAAAGTTATTTTTTTCATTTTAGTAATTCTTTTTATTTTTATACTATTAATACATCAACTTCATTACTAAGTTTTCTTCTGTTTTTATTTTTCCAGAATTACTTAACGTATTTTTAGATTCCACATTATTTTTTGCTCCCCATAAAATAGAAACAAACTGCACTTTATTATTTTTAAAGGTATTATTATTGATGTTTACATTTACAATTCCTCTATGGTTTAGTAACATTTTATTTTTTTCTTTACTTCCACAATTTGTAAATGTACTTTGGGTTACTAATAAGTTTCCACCAATGGTAGACTCATCATAACCACCTCTATAATAATCTATTACATTTTGTTTCACGTTTGTAAAATTACAGTTTTCAATGGTTAAAAATTCTGTATTATAATCACCTCTATCATTTGTTTCTTCAGACAATTCTATTCCGTTTTCACAGTTTGAAATTGAAGTACCTTCAAAAGTTACTTCTTCTGAAAATGTTTGTTTATAAGCTTTTAGTACATAGTTAAAATTACTTATTTCACAAAGAGAAACTGACAATCCAAAATGATTAGACATGTTTGCTTTTAAACTTGCAAAAGCATAATTAGATTTATTACCTTCAAGAATTACTTGTTTAATTGTTAATTTCCCTTTAGGATTTAACTCAAATAAAGGTGTATTTTCCTTACCTGAAAAAATAATGTGTGCTTTTCCATCTCCAGAGCTTTGAATTGTAATTGTTTTATTTATCATTAGAGATACATCAACATTAAAAACACCAAATCCTAAATCAATAATATCTCCGTTTTTGGCAGCATTAATTTTATCTTGTAATTCTGCTGCTTTGGTTACAGAATGTATTACAGGTTCTCTAGCTTCTACTACATTAGAATACCAAGAAGCACCATACTTTGTTTTATCTAAAATAGCAGGATCTTTTAATTCTGCTTGAAGTGTTGCTCCTATTGAGTTTGAGTTGGCTCTAGAATTACCAAAAAGATCTTCTTTTATCGTATTAAATCCAAACCCATTGTAAATTTCTTGTTTACCTGTAATGTTAGGAATATACACAAGGTCACTTAATTTTGTCAATTCAAATTTATTTGCTGCAATTCTTTTTGTATCACCAAAATCTACACCTTGGTTATTAATAATGTTATTTTTAAAAGTAACACCGTCTGCTTTGTCATGTTCTATAATAGGATTTTTGTCTCCATCTTTATTGTAAATAATATTGTTAGCTACAACAGATCTAAGCGCTCTAGCAGAACGAATTTCTGATTTTGGCAAAACTGCAGCTTGTGCAATATTTGTTCCTACGCCAAATTGCCAAGGAGATTTACAATTTACATAAGTATTAAATGCTACGACAACATCTGTAACTTGATTGTATCTATTTAATGGAGATTTAGGAATACCATTCATAACTGCCAATGGACTTCTAAAGTTTTCTCCAATAATATTATAGAAATAATTATTGATAATCCAATGACCTGTGTTTACAATTCTAATTCCTCCAAACTGCTTATTTACACCATCACCAATAAAATAATTACCATCTATTGTTGCGTAATTTCCATGACGAGTAACCACAGAACCTTCACTTTTATAAAAAACATTGTTTTTAATTAAGTTGAAATTTGTTTTACTAGAAATAATTTCAACTTCACCATTACACTCTTCAAATAAGTTGTTTGCAATAGTGGTATTACTTGGCGACATAGAAGTAAAACTACTACCTAATTGAATAGTTTCTCCTCTTGCGCCACCTTTTCTAGGTCTTGGTCCAAAATGATTGTTTATAATTTTGTGATAATTTCTAATACTTTGGTTTCCTTTTAAATCTACTCTTACCGTTGGACCACCATTTGTTTTACCGGCAATGTAACAATTACTTAATTCATTATGAGTTCCGTAAAATTGTACCCAAAGATTGTCTTGATCTCGTTCTAGATTGTTAAAATCTAAAATTACACAATTGGTAACTTTGGCATAATTTGCAACTTCTTTTTCGCTAATTCTAAATCCTATAACATTTGTAGAAGGAGAATGCCCATTTCTAAAAAACAATCCATTTACTTCTAAATAACTACCTCCTAATTGTAAACTAGAAACCCCTTCTATAAAAACTTCACCAGGAGTTTCTGCCCTTAAAGTTATAGGATTCTCTTTTGTTCCTTCACCAGTAAAAACTATTTCTAAGTCTTTGTAAATTCCGTTTTTTAGAACAATATCATCTCCGGGTTTTGCATTTTTAATTGCTTCATTAAGTTCAGATTTTGTACTTACTAAAATGCTATTTGTAACTTTTTCATTACAAGAAACTAACAACAAAATTATACTGATAATTAGAAATGATTTTTTCATAAATTTTTTAATAATTGATTAATGTGTAATTGCTAAGTAAAACTATTTAACGTTAGAAAATTCTATAGAATTTATTAAATATGCGTAATTCCTCGCCTGCTATAATTTCGAAAACCAAACTGGTTTACCAATTTGGTTTACCAAATATATACACTTATTTTGAATTGAAGAAATTTTAAAGCTAAAACCTTATTTCAAGGCACTTTAATTACGCTCTTTTTTAGAAGAAAAAGCACAAACATCTTACTAAATTAGACAATAAAACCGTAATTATTTTTATCTTGTAGAAATAACACTAAAAATGAATACAATTAACTGGGGAATTATTGGTTGTGGAGATGTTGCTGAAGTTAAAAGCGGCCCTGCTTTTCAGAAGGTAAAAAACTCAAAATTAGTTGCCGTTATGAGGAGAAATGCTGCAAAAGCCAAAGATTTTGCTACAAGACACAAAGTTCCTTTTTGGTATACTTCTGTTGATGAATTATTAGAAAACCCAGAAATTAATGCCGTTTATATTGCAACGCCGCCATCTTCACATTTAAAAATGGTTAAAAAATGTTTACAGGCAAAAAAGTGTATTTATCTAGAAAAGCCAATAACTCTCAACTTTTCTGAAGCCGAAGAATTACATAAATTAATAACCAAAGATGATAAATTAGTGGTTGCGCATTACAGAAGAAAATTACCTGTTTTTCTAAAAGTAAATGAATTAATTGATGCCAATAGTATTGGAAAAATTATCTACGCAGATATTCAAATTCTTCAATCGAAACAAAATAATATAATTACTAAAACGGAAGCAAATTGGCGTTTACAACCACAAATTTCTGGTGGTGGTTATTTTCATGATATTGCGCCTCATCAATTAGATTTAATGTATTCTTACTTTGGTGAAATTAAACAAGTACAAGGTTTTTCTACTTCAACCTTAAATACCAATGTTGATGATCTTGTAAATGGAATAATTGAATTTAAAAACGGAATTCAATTTAGAGGTATTTGGAATTTTAATACTTCTGAAAAAGAAGTGAAAGATGAATGTAAAATATATGGTAAAAAAGGTACCATTACATTTTCTTTTTATGGTGAAAAAGTAATTTTATCAACCAATCATAAAGAAGAAGTTTTCAATTTTAAAAATCCGATGCATCTTCAACAACCGATGATAGAAAGTACCGTAAATTATTTTTTAGGAAAAGAAAAGAACCCTTGCGCTATAGAAAATGGCGTAATTATTATGCAGATCATGGAATCTTTTACAACATAAAAAAGCGCTTTATTTTACATAACACTTTAAAACTTTAGCAATAACTGTATCTTGTTTAAAGACGATAAAATACAGTCCTTTAGAAAAACCAGAAACATCTAATTTATCATTGTGTAACTTTTTATCAATAGAAATTTTTCTTCCGGAATAATCATAGACTTCAATAAGGTCATAATTATCTGAATTGGCATTTTTAAATTCAACCTCATCAGAAGACGGATTGGGAAACAACAAAATAGTCTCTGCTTTCTCTTTTAAGGTTTCTACAGAAAGTACATCGGTAATTTCTTCTATACTAAAATCTGCATATTTTACAATTTCGTCTTGTAAATCTTGCGGATTGTTAAGACTTCTATAAATTCCCCATTTTGGTCTTGCAAATTCAGCGCCATCTTGCCAAGTATCTAACGGACTGTTAGTATAATTAAAAAGGACTTCATTGTTGGCTATCTTTTTTATTTCAACAGAATAACTTCCTTCTTCACCAAATTTTATCACTTCAGTAACAGAAACCCAATGCCCTTTAAACAACTCTAAGTCTGCTGTTTTTAAAGTGTTTTGATCTGTTGTAGCTGTGTATCTTAATTCAAATTTATCAGGACTTCCTTTTCTTAACGTAAAAGAAATCATAGGCACGGAAGCATAAGGTCCGCCAACCGCCTTTATTTGATGAATATGCGTAAAGCTAGAAGAGGGTTTAAAAGTATCAGACAATTTAAACTTCCATTTATATGCTACAGTTTCACCAATATTTGCCTTTAAATTTTCAGGAGAATCACCATAGGTTTTAATTTCATTACGTTGTCTATCATCTTTCAGACAACGATCATTATCTGGCGTTACATGTATATAAAATTGGAAAACATTTTTGTTTAATGCTGTATCAAAAACTTCGTCTATATGTCTTCCAAAAGCATCATGATTGCAATCGGGAACTTCAACAACATCTCTATTTGGGTTTGCCAAAACAGCATTAATGAGTTCGTATGTATTACCAGGGCCATCTGCACTTAAAACAACTTGACTATATATTCCTTGAAAAATTAAATTACAGACTGCTAATAAAATGACATTCTTTCTCATAAAAAAATTGGTTAACCACTTTGGTTTTCCAAATATACATTAAATTATTATCTATAACAAATAGAACTATCTTGTGAACCAAAATGTTAATTCTGGGAAATAGGAAAACATTTTTTAACAAAAATAATCACAAAAAAAACAAGGGTCTATAAAAGAAAATGTAATCAACAATTCCTAAAAAAGACCTTTTATTATGTATGACCAAGTAATAAGATGAGATATAAAGTCTTAAATTATTTTTAAAAAAGTAAAAAGCGGTAATAAAAAATTAAAATACAAAGTAACACCTACAAAACCAACGAATTACACTTGTATTAAATACCTCAAATACCTATATAACTTTAGAACTATAAAACAAAATCACCATGCTAATTTTTACGCATGTAAAACCATAAATTAATTTGAATTTAGTAATTATTTTCAATGAAGTATCAAATACTTTTTTTTTATTAAAATACTTTTTTATAGTTAATATATTGTTAATTCAAATAAAATTGTATATTTGGCGAACCAGATTGGTTAACCAAATTGGGTAACCAAAAATTTAATTCAAACAAATTCAAATTTTATGTCAAGAAACAACTTAATTAAAAAAATTAGTACGTGCTTCTTTCTTTTAGCATCGCTTTTTGCTTTTTCCCAGCAAAAGGTGACAGGTACTGTAACAGGAGGGCCTAATAAGGATCTACTGCCGGAAGTTAGTATACAAGAAAAAGGAACCACAAATGGTACTACAACTGATTTTGATGGAAACTTTTCAATAACTGTATCAAATGCTGAAGCAACTTTAATTTTCAGTTATTTAGGGTACGCTATCCAAAATGTACCGGTAGCGGGTAAAAAAACTATTACTGTTAATTTAGTAGAAGACGCAAGTGCTTTAGATGAAATTATTGTAGTTGGATATGGTACAAGTAAAAAATCTCACCTTACAGGATCAATTTCTAAAGTAGGAGGAGAAGATCTTGCTGCTGTACAAGTAGCACGTGTAGATGAAGCTTTAACTGGTAAGTTATCAGGAGTTTTAATTCAAAATCAAAGTGGAGAGCCTGGTGCAGATCCAAAGATTCAAATTAGAACAGGTT
The DNA here is from genome assembly GCF_051251875.1 of Polaribacter sp. Taxonomy (GTDB): domain Bacteria; phylum Bacteroidota; class Bacteroidia; order Flavobacteriales; family Flavobacteriaceae; genus Polaribacter. Next base: position 4,576 of record NZ_JBPOGL010000004.1, on the reverse strand, counting down.
CATCACTTTCAAGCAACTCAGATCCGTTAATTGTTGTAGATGGATTCCCTATTTCAGGTAATTTAGCTACAGTTAATCCTAACGATATTGAAAGCATGGAAGTATTAAAAGATGCTGCATCTGCTGCTATTTATGGTTCTTTGGGTGCAAATGGTGTTATTTTAGTTACTACCAAAAAAGGAAAATCTGGTAAACTAAATTTTAGCTACAATGCATATACAAGTGTTTCAAGAAAATATGTAAAAGATATTGAAATGCTAAAAACTGCCGGAGAATGGGCGGCTGAATTACAAACAGATGCTTATGATCTTTCTAATACAGACCCAGGTTTATTAGCGTACAGATTAGATGCTTATACAAATGCACCTGATGTTGTTAGTATGGAAGATTGGCTTTTTCAAAGTGGTACTACATCTAGCCATGACTTTAGCGTAAGCGGTGGATCTGACAAAATAAAAGCATTTGCTTCAATTGGATATTTAGATACACAAGGTATTGTAAAAGGTCAAGGTTATGAAAGATATAATGGACGTATGAATATTGATGCTAACTTGAATGATAAATTCAAAGCAGGATTAAGCATGAATGGATTTTACGGAAACCAAGATATTGTACCTTGGGAAATGAGAGATTTATTGAGAGCATATAGTATTAGCCCTATTTACCATACGCAAGCTTCAATTGATTTTGTGCAACAATTAGATCAAAAAAGACAAGCATTATTCAATTCAGGTTTTACTGGTAATAATATCGGTCGTTCATTTGATCAAGATTATAGAGGTAATGGTTTAGACCCTACAAGTATCTATGATTTACAACCAGGAGACGTTGTACATGACTGGCAATATGGTAGAAATCAAAATGGTATTGGTGGTACTGGTGATGCAGGTGTAGCCGCTAAATTTGATAATTCAAAAAGATCTAAAAAAACATATTATGGTAATGTAAGTTCTTATTTACAATATCAAATTATAGATGGATTAAATATTAAAACTATTTTTGGTGCAGATATGCAAGATGTTCAACTATACGAATATCACGGGGTGTTATCTGATGGTCAACAAAGATCTGATAGAGGTACATTAGACATATCAAACATTAAAAAATCTACCGTGTTAAGTACAACTACTTTAGATTATTCAACAGTAATTGATGATAAACATGATATCTCTGCTGTAGTAGGTATAGAATTTGTAAACACTAAATACAAAGGACTTGCATCAGAAGGATCGAATGTACCCTTTGGTCTACCTTTAAATTATTCTTTTTTAGCTCCTGAAGATGTAGTTTCAGAAAGTATAGATGAAAAGCAATCTAGAAGAGGTCTTTTCGGAAGAGTTGCCTATGCTTTTGACGATCGTTATTTAGTATCTGCATCAATTAGAAGAGACGGTGATTCTCGTTTTGGAGCTAATGAAAGATATGCAGTATTTCCAGCACTTTCTTTAGGTTGGAATATGCATAAAGAATCTTTTTTACAAGATAATGAAAAGTTAAGTACATTAAAATTAAGATTTAGTACAGGTTCTTTAGGTACTTCTTCTGATTTAGGTTCATACAGTTCACTTAGTGTTTTGGGTACAAATCCAACCGCTTTTGGAACTGGGTTCTTAATTCCAGACGATGTAGCAAATCCAGATTTAACTTGGCAAACCAACAAAGAAACAAATTTTGGTCTTGATACAGGATTTTTAAATAACCGTTTCAAGTTTAGCGTAGATTATTATACATCTGATGTTAATAATATGTTGATTCAACAAAGTGTTTCTGAAGTTCTAGGTACAGATCAAGTAAGACTGAATCGTGGAGATATAACAAGTTCTGGTTTAGAATTAGAATTTAATGCTAGAATTATACAAAAAGACAATTTTAACTGGAGTATGAATGCAAATTTATCTACCGTTAATTCAGAAATTACTAGTTTAGGTGCTGTAGATGAATTACCTCGTCAAATTTACGGAGGACCATCTGGAAGAGGTGCTGAGTTTAGAAATTATGTAGGTGGAGAGCTTGGTGAAATGTGGGGATATGAAAGCGCTGGTCAAGTTGAATCTATATATATGGCAGATCCAACTAGAAATGTTGGAAATAATAGCGGTTTGCAATATGTAGTAGATCAAAATAATGACGGAAAAATAACTTATGAAGATGATTATGTGAAGTTAGGTTCTGCTACTCCAGATTTCTATTGGGGAGTATCAAGTAATATGAATTATAAAGATTTTGATCTTTCATTACAGTTTCAAGGATCTCAAGGAGCAGAATTGTATAATATAGACCCTATTTACTGGCAATCGCAATTTCGCGACTCTACAACACCTGCATTTGACCTTACAAGCGATGGAATTGCAGATAATAATGGTAAGCACTATTTATTAACTAGAGATGTACATGGTGCATTAATTCAAGATGCGTCATACATTGCATTAAGAAACTTAACTTTAGGATATACACTTAAACCAGAGTTTATCAGCAAAATGGGTATAGGTTCTATGAGAGTATATCTTGCAGGTACTAACTTGTTATATATAATGGCTAGTAATTATACTTCTTTTAATCCAGAAGGTATAGAAACCGAAAACACTAATTATGGAGGTCCAACTACTTACGGATACCAAGAAGGTGCAAGCCCAATTGTAAGAAGTTTTACTTTTGGACTAAATGTTAATTTTTAATTAAGAAAAAATGAAAAAAATGAAAACCATATATATAGTATTAGCCGCACTGGTGTTATTTACATCATGTGATAATGACCTAGACCAATCTCCTATTTTAGATTTGGAAGCAAGTAATTTAGTAGATTTCGGACCTGTTTTAAATGCAGCATATTATTATCAAACTGGAGTAGCCATGTCCCAAGCGGTTATGGGAGACTTTAGAGCAGACAATATGTTAATGCAAGAAGATCCATTTACATCTATAGACACCTACAATTCAGATTTAGCAGGAGGAGATATGACAGAGGCATTTTTTAGCCCAGTTTATAGTAATTTGTACAAGGCAATTTTAAGTGCAAATAACGTTATTGAAAACTCATCAGAACCTACAGAAGTAGCTGAAGCTCAGTTTATAAGAGCACTGTCTTACTTTAAGCTTGTAATGATTTTTGGTGATGTTTCTATAAATTTATCAGCTACACCAAGCACTTCTGATTTGTCTATATTAACCAGACAACCAGCTGCAGACGTGTACAATAACGTAATCATTCCAGACTTTAAAGCTGCTATTGCAGGATTAGATAATACTGGATTAGCATCAGGCCGTGCATCTCAAATTGCTGCACGTGCATTTCTTGGAAAAGTATACATGCACAGAGGTAATTATGCTAGTGCAGTAACAGAACTTGCAGCTGTTGTAAGCGCTGCTACTGCTGCAAATGTTATTTTAGAAAATAACTTTGCAGACGTTGTAACAGATATTAGCTCAGAAATCCTTTTTGCAACTCAAATATCATCATCTATTTCAGTAGCAGATGGTTCTTCTTCATCTTCTACATTTGTAGGATGGTTTGGTGGTTCTGATACAAAATCACTTTTACCATTAGACCCACGCTTAACTGCTGCATTTGATGCTAGTAGTGCAAGTGGTGGTGGTACAGATTTAAGAAAAGCATTAACTATAGATGTAGCAAACAGTAAAGGTGTAAAATATACAGGTGGTTTAGATCAAGACTTTATTGAAATGAGATTATCTGATGCTATTTTACTGTATGCAGAAGCATTAAATGAAACTAGTTCTCCTGCAACAACAGTACTTCCATTATTAGATAAAATAAGAAGTAGAGCTGGTTTAAATAGCTTAACAGGAACCATTAGCTCTCAAGCAGCTGTTAGAACTGCCATTGCTAATGAAAGAAGATTAGAGTTAGCTTTAGAAGGCCATAGATGGTTCGATTTGGTAAGAACAGGAACTGTTGATGCTCAAATGGGGGTATCAGTTAATAGTAATTATTATATATTTCCTATTCCATTATCAGAAATTACTGCAACCAACGGTGTAATTACTCAAAACGCAGGCTATTAAAAATTATTAATTTGGATTGAGTTTATATTGGGTTTACAACTATAAAAAGTTGTAAACCCTTTTTTTGTTTACTTCATATACCCTTTAGTTGTAAAATTTGGGGGTTTCCACGCCAAAAAAAGGCGCGGCCGGGCTTTCCGCACTCGCTTTTTTTCGTACCTCAAAAAGAGCTCAAACAAATGCTGCAATCCCTAACCCAAGCCACTGATTTCCTAGTTAGTTCAATCTAAAAATAAATACCCATCAGGATAATTTAAAGTATGGTTAAATTTGTCTAATACCATAATTTAATACCTATAAGAAACCTTAAATATCGCTTTATAAATGATATTAGTAGTTTTTAATGTATAACACATAATGCTAGTAATCATCTCTCTTTTCTAGTAAAACCCGCATCCATAACTAATAAATATACATTTCCTTAAAGTAGAACAGTTCTACAACCAATACTTATACCATAAATAAGAGCTTAGAACAACTAAGTATTCGGCTCGCCGATAGGCCAGAGCTGAATATTGTGTTGACGAAGTTGGCAGAATATGTCTCTTATGGG
>NZ_JBPOGL010000039.1:0-36952 GCF_051251875.1 Polaribacter sp. | reverse complement strand
CTTAATAACAAAAATGGTTGAAAAAGAAAAAGTTAGTCACAAACAAATTATATGCAACTAACTACTGACCTCTAAAAATTATTTTATAAAACTAAAAAACGCTTTACCAAATCTTGGTAAAGCGTTTTTAAATATACTATTTTGTTTCTTTAAAATTAAGAAGCTTCTAAAACTTCTTGTACTTTATCTGCAGCTTCTTGAAATTCTGTTGCTGAAATAATTTTCATTCCAGAATTGTCTATTAATTCTTTTGCTTCTTTTGCATTGGTACCTTGTAATCTACAAATAATTGGCACATTTATTCTGTCTCCCATACTTTTATAAGCATCAACAACACCTTGTGCAACTCTATCGCAACGTACAATACCACCAAAAATATTTACTAAAATTGCTTTTACATTAGGATCTTTTAAAATAATACCAAAAGCAGTTTCAACTCTAGCAGCATCTGCAGTACCACCAACATCTAAAAAGTTAGCAGGCTCTCCACCAGACTCTTTAATTAAATCCATAGTTCCCATTGCCAAACCAGCTCCGTTCACCATACAACCAACATTACCGTCTAAATCTACATAGTTTAAACCTGCAGCTTTCGCTTCAACTTCAATTGGGTTTTCTTCACGTAAATCACGCATTGCAGCATAATCTCTGTGTCTATATAATGCATTTTCATCCAAAGAAACTTTAGCATCTACTGCCATAATTTTAGAATCAGATGTTTTTAACACTGGGTTAATTTCAAACATAGAAGAATCTGAACCAATATACGCTTTGTATAAATTAGTAACAAATTTTGTCATTTCTTTAAAAGCCACACCAGATAAGCCTAAATTAAAAGCAACTTTACGTGCTTGAAAAGGCATGATTCCTAATAAAGGATCAATCTCTTCTGTAAAAATTAAATGTGGAGTTTCTTCTGCCACCGTTTCAATATCCATTCCACCTTCCGTAGAATACATAATCATATTTTTACCAGTTGCTCTGTTTAATAATACAGACATATAGTATTCATCTGGCTCAGAATCTCCAGGATAATATACATCCTCACAAATTAAAACTTGGTTTACTTTTTTACCTTCAGCAGATGTTTGAGGCGTAATTAACATCATTCCAATAATATCATTGGCAATGCTTTCTACTTCTGCTAAGTTTTTAGCCAACTTAACTCCTCCTCCTTTTCCACGGCCTCCAGCATGAACTTGAGCTTTAATAACGTGCCAACTTGTTCCTGTTTCTACAGTTAACTGTTTGGCTGCATCTACAGCTTCTTTATGGTTGCTTGCAACAATTCCTCGTTGAATTCTAACGCCAAAGCTGCTTAAAATTTCTTTTCCTTGATATTCGTGTAAGTTCATTTGATCTTGTTTAAAACGCAAACAAAAATACAAATTCATAAATAAAAAGATGCATAGTTTTAATAAAATAAAAATGGATTAAATTTCTTTAAGATAATTTTAACATTCTAAGAATGTAACAGTATAAATAATAAGTAGTCTTTTTACTAACCAACACCTTTTATTTTTATATTTATCCTAAGAAAGATATATAAATAGCTCTTTCTTTACAGATAATCAACCAAAATTACATGTTAAAAAAAACCACATTTTTACTGTTAACAGTGCTTCTAATACAGCAGTTACCAGCTCAGAACAAAGAAAATAGGAAAACAATTACAACTACAAGAATAAAAAAAGCACCTAAAATAGATGGTGTTTTAAATGATGATGTTTGGAAAAATGCTGAAATTTGTACAGATTTTGTAATTCTAAGACCCGCAAACGGAGATCTTGTTTCTGAGAATTACCAAACAAAAGTTAAGGTTATTTATGACGATGATGCCATTTACATTGCCGCTCAAATGAACGACCCTAATCCTGAAGAAATTCCTAAAGAGTTTGCCGTTAGAGACAATTTTAGCATTGCAGATTTCTTTTTAGTTACCATAAACCCCAATGATGATGGTCAAAACCCATTTGAATTTCTAGTTCAAGCCACAGGAAACCAGGCAGACTCAAAAGTTTCTAATGGAAATGAAGATTTTAATTGGAGTGCGGTTTGGAAAAGTGCGGTTTCTACAGATGATAAAGGCTGGAATGTAGAAATGGAAATTCCGTATAGAGCAATACGTTTTGCTAATAGACCCGTACAATCTTGGGGATTTAATTTTCACAGAAGATTAGAAAAATTAAATGAACAACACACCTGGACACATATTAATAATGCCGTGGGTAGATGGACACAATATGATGGTTTAATCACAGATTTTAGAAATATAAAACCTCCAACAAGGTTAAACTTATATCCGTATGCCTCTGCAACCACTACTATTTTTGAAAAAAAAACCGATTTTGATTGGAGTGTTGGTATGGACATAAAATATGGTTTATCTGATAATTTTACGCTAGATGCAACATTAATTCCAGATTTTAGTCAAGTTGGATTTGATGATGTTGAATTAAATTTAGGTCCCTTTGAGCAACAGTTTTCAGAACAACGACAATTTTTTACAGAAGGAACAGAACTCTTTAATAAAGGAAACTTGTTCTACTCTAGAAGAATTGGTAGCGCTCCTATAGATCAATTCGATGTAGAAAGCAACCTATCTTCCGATGAAGAAATCACAAATTATCCGAGCAAAGTAACCATGTTAAACGCTATTAAAGTATCGGGTAGAACAAAAAGCGGATTGGGAATTGGCTTTTTTAACGCCATTACAGAAAAAACAGAAGCTACCATAAAGAATACTTCAACCGGAAACTCTAGAAAAGAAGTCCTAGAACCTTTTACCAACTATAATATTTTAGTTTTAGACCAACAATTTAATCAGAATTCTACGGTAACGTTAATTAATACAAATGTTACACGAAACGGAAAGTTTAGAGACGCAAATGTAACAGCTTTAGATTGGCATATAGAAACAAAAAATAGTAAATACAATGCAGATGGTTCTTTTAAAATGAGTAACATTTCTGATGATATAAACCACCCAAGCACTGGTTATACTTTTGACAATAGTTTTGGCTATACTTCTGGAAATTGGTTTTGGGAATTAGGATATAACTTTGAAAATAAAGACTTTAACCCTAATGATTTAGGAATTTTATTTAGTAATAATGAGCAAGTTATTTATGGAAACCTAGGCTATAGAACTTTAAAACCTACCAAAAATTTTAACAGTTACAGTTTTAATTTTTACAACAATGCTCAATTTCAACATTTTTCAGGCCTTTACACAGGATATCAAGCAGGATTTGGCGCAGATGCACAAACAAGAAAACGTTTCTTTTTTGGTGGAAATTTAAATTACGGTTCAGAAAATCGAGATTATTTTGAACCCAGACAAGGTTCTACAAGCGGTATTTATTTTAAACAACCAGAAAGAAAAAATATCAATGTTTGGATTTCTTCCAACTCACAAAAAAAACTAGAAATAAATGCTGATGCTTGGTATACTGGTTACTCCAAAAACCCCAAATACGGATATGGGTTTAGTGTAGCTCCTCGGTATCGATTTACAAATCAATTTTCTTTGAGATATCAATTAAATTATAATACAACATTTAATGACCAAGGTTATGTAGATGAAGATGCCACAGATGTAATTTTTGGATTTAGACACAGAAAAGATTACACAAATACTGTTTCTGGTAAATATAGTTTTAGCACAAACTCTTCTTTATCTCTAAGTTTTAGACACTATTGGGGCGCTGTTAATTACAACAGTTATTCTAATTTAAATTCTAAAGGAGGTTTAGACCCAAACACCACTTATACGGGTGAAGATGTTAACTTTAATAGTTGGAATTTAGACCTAAATTATTTCTGGCAATTTGCACCTGGTAGTCAATTAATTGTATTTTATAGAAACGCAATTTTTAATGAAGACACCAACTCAAAATTGAATTTCCGTAAAAATTTAGACAACCTTTTTGCACAATCTCAACAACATACTTTTTCTGTACGTTTTGTTTATTTTATTGATTATAACAAGCTAAAAAGCATATTTTAATCACCATTAACAGCATTCAGACTTTTAAAGAAATTTCAAAATACAACGTCCAAAAATTTGTGAGCTTTTATGATTTTCAATTGTGGTAGAAAAAACAAAACTGCACATCTTGCAAGTCCTGGTTTATTCCGCCCTTTTGCTTTTATCAATTATATAACTTGAGAGAAATCAGAAAAAAATCATAAAATTCGGTTCAACTAGTTTTATTCTGTTACTGTTTTAGCAAATAATCAGTTTGTTTTTATACTTTCGTGACAAAGCTAAAAAAATGATTAAAGGTAAAAATATTCACAAATATTATGGTGATGTAGAAGTTTTAAAAGGTGTAAACTTACACATAACAAAAGGTGAAATTGTAGCCATTGTAGGTCCTTCTGGAGCAGGAAAAACAACCTTATTACAAATTTTAGGAACTTTAGACAAGCCTTTAAAAGAGCAAAATTTCGAACTCTCTGTAAATGATATTTCTTTAAAAAAACTATCCGATAAAGAACTTTCTCTATTCAGAAACAATCACATTGGTTTTATTTTTCAATTTCATCAACTTTTACCAGAATTTACAGCGTTAGAAAACGTTTGTATTCCTGCTTTTATCGCCAAAAAAAACAAAAAAGAAACCGAAGTAAAAGCAAAAGAAATTCTAGATTTTCTAGGCTTATCGCATAGAATTAACCACAAACCAAATGAACTTTCTGGCGGCGAACAACAACGTGTTGCTGTTGCTAGGGCTTTAATAAACAGCCCTTCTGTTATTTTAGCTGATGAACCTAGTGGAAATTTAGACAGTGAATCTGCTAAAAATTTACACGAACTTTTTTTTAAACTGCGTGATAAATTTGGTCAAACATTTGTATTGGTAACTCACAACGAAGAATTAGCAAATATGGCAGACAGAAAATTAACCATGATTGATGGAAAAATCATCTAATGAGATACAATTTTTCTTTTAAACTACTAATGATTAAACATTCTCATGAAAGAAACTTTCTTAAATTTAATTAACTATCTAAAAAATCCAGTACTTGAAAAAGACTCAAATACGACCTTAAAATATCGATTTAAAATATTTTTCCATTTATTAATTATAAGTATTATAACGGGAATAATTATTGCTCCTTTTTTTGCTATCCTAGAAGAATTACAATTAGTAAATATGGAAAACCATAAAATTGAAGCCATGTTTAAAGACATGGGTGTTCTTCAAATTATAGCATTAGCAGCCATTCTTGTACCCATTATTGAAGAAGCAATTTTTAGAGCACCAATAACTGCTTTTAAAAAACCCTTATATTTTAAAGTTGCCTTTTATTCATTTGCTTTATTATTTGGATTTGTGCATATTTCAAATTTCGACATTACCACAAATGTATTGTTACTATCGCCACTTCTTGTATTACCCCAAATACTTCTAGGAGGCTATTTAGGCTATATTAGAGTCCGTTTTGGAATCCAATGGTCTATGTTGCTTCACGGCACTTATAATTGCATTTTAATACTATTAAGCATGCTTGTAGAATCGTAAAAGATGAAAAAAACTGAGTTAAAAGAATTTTTAGACCAAAAAGTAATGCTATATAACAATCCTAAGTTTATAGCGTCTGACCCTATTCAAATTCCACATCGTTTTACAAAAAAAGAAGATATTGAAATTTCTGCTTTTTTAACCGCTACCATTTCATGGGGAAATAGAAAAATGATTATAAAAAATGCCTCTAACATGATGGATTTGTTAGATAATGCTCCGCATGATTTTATCTTAAACCATCAAGAAAACGATTTAAAATCTTTAGAAGGATTTGTTCACAGAACATTTAATTCTGTTGATTTACAACAATTCGTAAAATCATTACAACACATTTACAAGAAGCATAAAAGCTTAGAACATGTACTCTCTATTAAAAATGATGAGACTACATACAAAAATGCAATTCATCATTTAAAACAAGTATTTTTTGAAGTTGAACATGTACAAAGAACACAAAAACACATTTCTGATCCCTTAAAAAATTCTGCTGCAAAACGCATTAATATGTTTTTACGTTGGATGGTTAGAAATGATAATGCCGGTGTAGACTTTGGTATTTGGCAATCGCACAAAACAGCACATTTATCATGTCCGTTAGACGTACATTCTGGCAACGTAGCAAGAAAGTTAAAATTACTTTTAAGAAAACAAAACGACTGGAAAGCACTTTCTGAATTGGATACAAATTTAAGAAAACTAGACAAATCAGATCCTGTAAAATATGATTTTGCTTTGTTTGGTTTGGGTGTTTTTGAAAAATTTTAATTACTAATATTTCCTAGTAAGTGGTTCTCTAAAATTATGCTGATTTTTATTTGAACCTTTTAAAACGACTCAGAAATAAAAGGCGGAAATAACCATACTTTTAAATAAAACCCTAATTATACAAACACACTCTTAAGCAATTCAACGGCATAAAATTCTAGCTAAAAACAGCCTTCAATAATTCTTCATATTACTAATATTATTTTACCTATTTTTGAACTTCATTCAAACAGGTAAAATGCAATTTAAGCATCCAGAAATACTTTACTTTTTAGCACTACTAATTATACCCATTTTAGTACATTTATTTCAGCTACAAAAATTTGTAAAAGTACCTTTTACAAATGTTGCTTTTTTGCAAAAACTAGCACAACAAACTCGCAAAAGTTCACGTATTAAAAAATGGCTTATTTTGGCTATAAGAATGCTTGTACTTGCAGCGATAATTTTTGCATTTTCACAACCTTATTTTAGCAATAATAAAAACATACAAAACCAACATACTTTTATTTATTTAGACAACTCTTTAAGCATAAACACAAAGGGAGAGAAGGGCAATTTATTACAAACTTCTATACAAGAAATTATAGAAAATGCCCCAGAAAAAGATAGTTATTCTTTGCTAACAAATTTAGAATTTCACGAAAACATTAAGTTTCCTGAACTAAAAAATATACTTTTAAACACTAAAGAAACTTCTAAAAACTTAGATGTAGCCACAGTTTTGCTAAAAATAGAAACTGAAAACAAGACTAAAACTAACACTTTACATAAAAACATATTAATATCTGATTTTCAGAACACTTATAACAACCAGTTTACAAATGTAACACCCCTGTTTTCGGCTATAAAACTAAAAGCATCACAAAAAAACAACATTTCGGTAGACAGTGTTTTTATTAGCAATGCAAATGCTACCAACTTTACAGTAAATATCTTGGTTCAAAATAAAGGAATACCACAAATCAATATTCCTATTGCTATTTACAACCAAGAAAAACTAATTAGTAAACAATCTTTTTCAATTGAAGAAAACACCAATACAACTGTTCAATTCACTATTCAAAATCAACCTACATTTTTAGGGAAAATAGAAATTACTTTTAGCGATGTTTTTCCTTTTGACAACGTCTTTTATTTCAACCTAAATAACAACAAAAAAATAAACGTTTTAGCCATTGGAGATGACGTAAAATATTTGTCTAAAATTTACACAAAAGAGGCTTTTAATTTTGCAAATACTACACAACAAAATGTGAATTATAATTCCATTTTAAAACAGCAAATCATCGTCTTAAATGAGCTAGAAAACATCTCAGAAATTCTAACAAAAAGCTTATTAGAATTTTCTAAAAATGGTGGGAATTTGGTAATCATTCCGAATGAAAAATCACAATTAAATTCTTATAATAATTTGTTATCAAGTTTAAAAATTGGCACTGTTAAACCCATTATAAAAGACACATTAAAAATTACAACCATCCATTATAGTCACCCTTTATTTCAAAATGTATTCTCTAAAAAGGTGAGTAATTTTCAATACCCAAATGTTCAAAGTTACTTTCCTCTGACAACAAAAAACAATAGTAAAATTGTATCTTTTGAAAACGGATTCCCTTTTATTCAGCAAATAAATACGGCAGGCGGAAAAGTTTATTGGCTCTCTAGCGCCATTCACAAAACCAATAGTAACTTTTTAAATTCTCCTTTAATAGTTCCGGTTTTTTATAATTTTGGAAAACTAAGCTTTACACATCCTCAACTCTATTATAGAGTTGCAAAAGAGAATAAAATAGACATAGAAACAAGCGTTAAAAAAGATGTAGTTTTACAAATTTCAAGTCCAGAAAACGCCTTTATTCCATTACAAGAAACCTATCAAAATAAAGTAACTATTACCACAAATGAACAACCTTTAACTGCAGGTTTTTACACCATATTAAAAGAAAATGAGCCTATTGATCAGTTAGCATTCAACGCACCTAAAGAAGAAAGTTCTCTTGATTTTTTAGATTTAGAAATATCAAAAAAAGACAATAAAAATATTGAAACAGCATCTTCTATAAAAAGTGTTTTTCAAAAAATAAACAAAAAGAATGAAGTTCATTGGCTTTGGAAATGGTTTTTAGCGTTGGCAATTGTATCTTTGTTCTTAGAAATTTTTATTTTAAAATTCTATAAACCATGATTACGCTTATTAAATCGGCAACGATTATAGACACTACAAGCCCTTACCATCAGCAACAAAAAGACATTTTAATTATTGATGGAATCATCAATAAAATTGCAGATGTAATTCCTGTAAAAAAAGAATATCAACTTGTAAACAAAGAAAACTTACATGTTTCTTGCGGTTGGTTTGACACCAGTGTTTCTTTTGGAGAACCAGGGTATGAAGAACGTGAAACTATTAAAAATGGTTTGCAAGTTGCAGCAAAAAGCGGATTTACAGCTGTTGCGGTAAACGCAAACTCGAATCCTGTTATTGACAATAAATCTGCTGTAGAATTTCTAATTAACAAAGCTACAGGATTTGCTACAAAACTATATCCAATAGCCGCTTTAACCCAAGAAAGTAACGGTAAAGAAATGGCCGAGTTGTATGATATGCAGCAATCTGGCGCAATTGCTTTTGGTGATTATAAAAGACCAATTGTGAATGACAATTTGATGAAAATTGCACTTTTATACGCTCAAAATTTTGATGGATTGGTATTCAGTTTCCCTAAAAACAACGCTATTTCTGGAGAAGGAATTGCCAATGAAGGCATAAACAGCACCAAATTAGGACTCAAAGGAAACCCCGCTTTAGCAGAACATATTCAGATTGCGCGTGATTTATTTTTACTAGAATATACAGGTGGTAAATTACATATTCCTACTATTTCTACAGCAAAATCTATCGACTTAATTAAGGACGCAAAAAAGAAAGGATTGCAAGTTAGTTGTAGTGTTAGCGTGCATCATTTAACATTAACAGACAACGAGTTGCATGCTTTTGATAGTAATTTTAAAACAAATCCGCCATTAAGAACCCTTGCAGACATTAAAGCGCTACAAAAAGGGGTGAAAAATGGCATTATAGATATGATTACTTCTGATCATAATCCGATAGATATTGAACATAAAAAAGTAGCTTTTAGCGAAGCAAAAGATGATACAATAGGATTAGAAAGTGCTTTTGGTGCCATTAACTCTGTTTTAAATACAGAAGACTTTATAGCCTGTTTAACAACAAAACCAAGAACAGTATTTGGTTTAGAAAACACTAGCATTCAAGAAGGCAATCTTGCAGACATTACATTTTTCGACCCGGAAAAAAAATATACATTTATCAATAAACATATTTTATCAACTTCTAAAAACAGTGCTTTTATCAATAAAAATTTAAAAGGACAGGTTTACGGAATTTTTGCAAACAATCAATTAATTTTAAACTCATAAACATGGAAAATCAAACAGTAAACGAAGGAAAAACAATGGCTATTATTAGTTATATTACTATAATAGGGACTATCATTGCTTATTTCATGAATAATAGTAAAAAGAATTCTTTTGTAAATTTTCACATCAGACAAATGATTGGTATTTTTCTTTTATCTATGGTAAACAAATACTTAATTTATGATCTTTTAGGATCAAAAGCCGGATGGATTGTAGGGATTTTAATTTTTATTCTTTGGATTATTGGATTTATTGGCGCTGTAAAAGGTGAGGAAAATAGAATTCCTGTTGTGGGAGATCAATTTCAAGAATGGTTTAAAAACATCTAATTAACATTTAAATTTATATCATTTTTTTATGAGTGAATTACATTATTTGGTTCGAGAACCAAAAACCCCCATTAAAAACCCACCTTTATTAATATTATTACACGGTTACGGCAGTAATGAAGAAGATTTATTTTCCTTTGCTGAAGAATTACCCGAATATTTTTTAATCATTAGCGCACAAGCTCCTTATTCTATGGGCTTTGGTGCTTATGCTTGGTATGCAATAAATCTTGATGATGTAAAAGGTAAATTTTCAGATTTAAAACAAGCCAAAGAATCTATTGATAAAATAGCTGTTTTTATTGATGAAATAAAAAGTAAATACAACACAAACCCAGATAAAACTTTTTTATTAGGATTTAGCCAAGGCGCAATTTTAAGCTACTCTTTAAGTTTCTTTTACCCATCTAAAATTCAATACGTACTAGCCTTAAGCGGTTATATTAACACAGAATTGTTACCAGAAAAAATTTCTGACAAAACAACAACTAGTTATTATTGTTCGCACGGTACTGTAGACCAAGTATTGCCTGTAGAATGGGCACGAAAATCGAAGCCATTTTTAGACAATTTAGGTTTGGAAAATGTATATTCTGAATATCCTGTAGGACACGGAGTTGCACCACAAAATTTTTACAGCCTAAAAAGCTGGCTAGAAACAAAATTGAAGTAAGACTGCTCTTACTTCAATTTTGCCAATGCTTGTTCTATATCTTTTATTAGGTCTTTTGTTTCTTCAATACCCACAGAAAAACGAATTAATCCATCTTTAATTCCTTGTTTTGCTCTTTCTTCAGGAGACAATAAAGCGTGTGAAGTTTGGGTAGGACTTAACATTGTACTCTCAACACCCGCCAAACTCATAGAAGGTTTTATCAGTTTTAAATTATTCTGAAACTTTAAAGCATCAATTCCTTCTTTTAATTCAAAAGACATCATGCCACCAAAATTCTTCATTTGCTTTTTTGCCAATTTATAATCAGCATGACCTTTTAGCCCAGGATAATAAACTTGATACACTTGCGGATGCACAGCCAAATATTTCGCCATTTTCAAGGCATTTTTAGATTGACGTTTTACACGTAAGTTTAAGGTTTTCAAACTTCGCTCTAACATCCAAACCATTAAATCACTCAAGTTTCCTCCTAAGTTTTTTCCCATATTAAAAATTTTTTCAATATGTTCATTAGAACCTGCAACTGCTCCTGCTAAAATATCTGAATGACCACCCATATATTTTGTAGCAGAATGAATCATGATATCAATACCAAAATCTATAGGAGTTTGATTTATTGGCGATGCAAAAGTATTGTCTATCATAGTTACAATTCCCTTTGAAGCAGCCAATTTAGAAACCGCTTTCATATCAGTAATTGTTAATAAAGGATTAGAAGGCGTTTCTATATAAATTACCTTGGTATTTTTTTGAATTTCTTCCTCAAAATCTTTTATTGACAAGCTTTTTGTAAACGAATATTCAATTCCGAATTTTTCAAATTCTTCTACCACAAAATTATAGGTTCCACCATACAATGTTTGCTGTAAAACAACATGATCTCCTTTTTGCAAAAAAGCCAATAAACTTGTACTTACCGCTGCCATTCCGGAACCAAAAATCATCGCATTTTCTGTTTTTTCTAAAGCCGCAATTTTCTTACAAAGCATTTCTTGATTTGGCGTATTAAAATACCTCGGATATCTTTTTACATCTACCCCATCAAAAGCGTAAGATGTAGCCATATAAATAGGTGATATTGCACCTTTAAATTGTTCATCTTTTACCTCACCTATGTGCGTACAAATAGTATTTATACCAAATTTATTAACGTCTTTCATATACTATAGAATTGTTAGCTGCAATTTACAAATTTCATTTGCAATAGTGTAAATAATTTCAATATCTTCGCCCTTATGGTTACAGTAGTTGTTATAGGAAACGGAAATGTTGCTTCCCATTTAGTACATGCTTTTTTAAAAGTAGACACTATAAATGTTACGCAAATTAATTCTAGAAAATTAACAAATATTCCGCAAGCGGATGTTACCATTATTGCTGTTTCTGATGATGCTATTGCCAAAGTTTCTTCTAAAATAAACAATTCTTTTGTGGTTCACACCTCAGGAAGTGTTGGGTTAAATTCCTTACAGAACAAGACCAGAAAAGGGGTTTTTTATATGTTACAAACATTTTCTAAAGATAAAATGGTTGATTTTTCTGAAGTTCCTTTCTGTTTAGAAACAGAAAACAAGAAAGATTATCTAGCACTAGAAACACTAGCAAAATCTATAGGAAAAAAAGTATATGCTATTAATTCTGAACAAAGAAAAACGCTACATGTTGCTGCTGTTTTTGTCAATAATTTTACAAATCATCTTTATAAAATTGGAAATGAAATTTGTACAGAACACCAAGTACCTTTTGAAATTTTATTTCCCTTGATAAAAGAAACAGCTGTAAAAATTGAAACTTTGCCACCAGGAGCAGCCCAAACTGGACCAGCAATAAGAAATGATAAAAAAACAATAAAAAACCACTTAGATATGCTTAATATAAAACAGCAAAAAATCTATACAATTTTAACAAAATCAATCCAAAATGGAAATTAGTTACAAACAACTATTAGCAAATATAACTACCTTAATTTTTGATGTAGACGGTGTATTAACTAACGGAATGGTTACTATTATGCCAGACGGAGAGTTAATAAGAACCATGAATATAAAAGATGGCTATGCTTTAAAAACTGCTGTTGACCAAGGTCTAAACGTTTGTATAATTTCTGGAGGAACAAACGAGGGCGTAGGAAAACGCTTGGCAAACTTAGGGATAAAAGACATCTATTTAGGAGCGCATGATAAAATTAAACAATACCATGAATTGGTTCAAAAATACAATTTACAACCAGAAAACGTATTATATATGGGTGATGACATCCCCGATTTCCCTGTCATGAAATTAGTCGGATTTCCGTGTTGCCCAAATGATGCTGTACCTGAAATTAAAAATGCATCTAAATATATTTCTAATATAAAAGGCGGAGAAGGTTGCGTAAGAGATGTAATTGAACAAATTTTACGAGTTCAAGGAAAATGGGAGGGAAATTTTAGTGCAAAATATGATTGAAAAAAAATAATATTGCGATATTTCTTTTATTGTAAGTAAAATTTTGCATTACTAAAAAATATTATTTAATTTAGAGCTTTTTTAATAAAGAATGTTAAAAAAAACCTTTAATAAAGGTATAAAATAACATCAAAATGAGAGAGAATTTTTTATCTTTACTTTTTATAATGATAACATTTAGTGTTCTTTCTCAAACAATTTTTGGCACTTGGTATTCAAGAAATGAAGAAACAAATATAATAGATTCGGTAATAGAAGTTTATGAAAAAAAAGGCAAGGCTTTTGCTAAAGTTATAGAGATTTTAGATAAAACAATTAAAGAGCCTATTTGCCAAAATTGTAAAGATATCTATAAAGACAAACCCATTTTAGGGCTAACTATCTTAAAAGATTTAGAGAAAAATGGTAATGAATGGTCTGGAGGCAATATTCTAGACCCTCGAAATGGTAAAATTTATAAATGCAACATATCACTGTCAACGCCAAACAAATTAAAATTACGTGGTTACATTGGCATTACTTTTTTCGGTAAAACATCTTACTGGGAAAGAACAAAAAAAATATAATAAAAAGTGAACAACAAAAATTTACACACTATCGCCCTTTTTTTTACAGGATTAATTTATATAATTATTAAATATTGGTATATCTGTGTGTGTTTACTTGTTTTTATGTATTATTATGATGAAATTCTAGTACATAATAAAGATTTGATTTCTCTTATTTAAAAAATCACAAACACCTCTTTTTTTACTCTGGTACTATTTAAATACGCATACAGAAAACCAAACGAACAGATGTAAGTGATTACTGAAACATGTTATTCAACTACTTTTCAACTTTTTCAAGCATCTATTAGCAGGATTTTTAATTCATCTTTTTAATGTGTATACGCTGTTTTTTAGGTAAAAAATAATAGTATAATTCCTATTTATAAAAGCAACAAAAATAGCGTTTATTGCCGCTAAAGAAAGTGTAAAACTGACACTAATTTCAGTAATTAGAACCACCAAACAAATCAAACTTGAGATTTGCTTTTTAAAGTAACCTTACTAGAAATAAAATGAGTAAAAATTGCACAATAAATTTTACACTTCTTTTGAAAGATGTAAAAAATTTACTTAAAATTTATAATTAAATTTTATCTTTGATTTCAGTTGATAAATGCCAAAATTATTGATTTAAAACTGCTTCAATACATTATAATAAATGATGATAAACTTTCAATTTGCAGTTGAGAATGCAAAACTTTTAGTAAAAAACAAATTCATAGAAAACATATTAAACGGTACACTTACTTTACCTAATTTAAAGAATAAAAAAGGACTTCTATTTTCTAATTCAGTTTTAGAAGAATTCATAGAAAAGGAAGCTCGCTATCAAACCCAGATCATTACCTTTAAAGAGAACAGAGGTATTCGTACTTTTTCTAGTGGAGAACAAAAAAAAGCATTGCTTAACTATTTAATTCAACAAAAACCTGAGTTTTTAATAATAGACAGTCCTTTTGAAAGTTTAGACACGAATGCTGTTTCCAACTTAAAAGAAACACTTATAAAGTTATCTTTAGAAATAGTTTTAATTCAAATTTTTAATAGAAAGGAAGAAGTTTTACCAATAATCACGCATTTTTTAGATGTTAAAAACAGTGAAATTAGTGCAACTATTCCTAAAGAAAAATACACTTTTAAAGAAAACAATTTTGTTTTTAAAGGCAATGTTCCTAATCCAATTACTACCTACAAAAACATACCAGAACAGTTAATCTCCTTGCAAAATGTTACAGTACATTATGGTGATAAATGCATCGTAAACTCCATAAATTGGACCATCAATAAAAATGAATTTTGGCATTTAATAGGGCCAAATGGCTCTGGTAAAACTACTATATTGTCTATGATTTATGGCAATAACGTAAAAGCGTACCGCCAAGAAGTTTATTTATTTGGTAAGAAAAAAGGTTCTGGAGAAAGTGTTTGGGAACTCAAAGAAAAAATAGGTTATTTTAGTCCCACTTTATTGGAGTTATTTAAAAGAAGAACAACTGTTTTACACATGGTTATTTCTGGTTTTTTTGACAGCGTTGGTTTGTACAAAACACCCACTACTTTACAAACTAAAGTTGCTGAAGACTGGCTAAGGTTATTAAACTTAGAAAGTAAAAAAAACTCACCTTTTCAAACCTTAAATACGGTTACACAAAGATTAATATTAATTGCAAGAGCAATGATTAAACATCCTCCTTTATTAATTTTAGATGAACCATTAATTAATTTAGACAACCAAGGTACCGCCATTGTAGTGGCTTTAATTAATAAAATTGTAAAAGAAAGTACTACTACACTACTTTTTGTTTCTCACAGATCTGTTAAAAACTTACAACCAAATTACACTTATCAACTTACACCTTCTAACAACGGATCTTTTGGTAACATTAAAGAAAACAATTAATTCCGTTCTTCTAACATAGGTACAAAAGCAAAATCTCCTAATTCCTGTTTTTCAAATTCTTTGGCAGATTTTCTGATGAAAAGCGTCATAATCTGAGTAGCATCTCCCACGGGAATTAACAACATCCCTCCTATTTTTAATTGCGATAATAATGGTTTTGGCACAAAAGGTGCACCAGCGGTAACAATTATTTTATCAAAGGGAGCTTGATCTTTTAAACCTTTATAACCATCTCCAAAAATAAATTTCTTAGGATTGTACCCTAGTATTGGCAAAAACAATGAGGTTTTCTTAAACAATTCATGTTGTCTTTCTATGGTATATACTTCTGCTTTTAAAGCTAATAAAACTGCGGTTTGATATCCAGATCCTGTACCAATTTCTAGCACTTTATCTCCTTTTTTAATTGATAAAGTTTGTGATTGAAAAGCAACCGTATAAGGTTGAGAAATAGTTTGATCTGCTGCAATAGGAAAAGCTTTGTCTTGATAAGCATGCGCTTCAAAACTAGAATCTATAAATAAATGACGTGGAATTTCACGCACAGCGTTCAACACATTTTTATCTGTTATGCCTTTTGCTTTTAAAATTGTAGCCAGTTGATTTCTAAGTCCTTGATGTTTTGCTGTATCCTTCAATATTGTTTTTTTTCTAGAGTCTAAAAATAACAATAATTCTAAATACATTCTTATAAAATTGTATCTTTGTTTTATAAGTGGTTTCTACTATTTATAAAAAATTAAAACATTTATTTTAACGTTGTTACAAAAAACTTGCTTGTTCTAAGTAAGAAAATGATGAAGTAATTTCTCTATTTACAAATTTCTTCTCATTATAAGTAATGAAAAAAACATACATTTATGCTTAAAGTTGGAGTTCTAGGTGCAGGACATCTAGGGAAAATTCATCTACGTTTATTACAAGAATCTAATAAATATGAATTGGTCGGTTTTTTTGATCCGTTTACAGAAAATGCACAAAAAGTTGCTAAAGAATTGGGTTATAAATTATTTGATTCTATTGAAGATTTAATTGAAGAAGTTGAAGTTGTGGACATTGTTACACCTACTTTATCTCATTTTGAATGTGCAAAAAAAGCCATTGAAAAAGGTTGTCATGTTTTTATTGAAAAACCTATTACCAAAACAGTGTTAGAAGCGGAAGCTATAAAAACCTTAGCTAGTCAATTTCATGTAAAAGGACAAGTTGGTCATGTAGAGCGTTTTAACCCAGCCTTTACAGCTGTGAAAGACAAAATTAACAATCCAATGTTTATAGAAACACACAGGTTGGCAGAGTTTAATCCTAGAGGAACAGATGTTCCTGTAGTGCTAGATTTAATGATTCATGATATTGATATTATTCTTTCTGTAGTAAATTCTAAAGTAAAAAATGTACATGCTAGTGGTATTTCTGTAATATCAGAAACACCAGATATTGCAAATGCTAGAATTGAATTTGAAAACGGTTGTGTTGCTAATTTAACAGCAAGTAGAATTTCTATGAAAAACATGCGTAAATCAAGATTTTTTCAAAAAGACGCTTATATTTCTGTAGACTTTTTAGCAAAACAATCAGAAGTTGTTAGAATGAAAGATGTTCCTAAAAAACCAGATGAATTTGCCATGATTTTGCAAAATGCAGAAGGTGTTAAAAAACAAATTTATTTTGATAATCCGGAAGTAAAAAATAACAACGCAATTTTAGACGAATTAGAAACTTTTGCAGATGCTATTGAAAATGGAACCGACCCTATTGTAACTTTAAGACAAGGTACAGAAGCGTTAAGGGTAGCGCAAATGGTCATTGACTCTTTTTAAAAAGAAGTTTTAAGTTTTTAGATAAACAGTAAGTTGGCAAGAAAGTGGGTTAGGGATTGCAGTGAAAATCCTTTTTTATGCAAGTTCGAGAGTTTTTCTTTTGATGAGAAAACATCAAAAGAAAAATATTGAGAACAAATAAAAAAGATTGTAACGGAAAGCCCGACCTTTAGGGAACGCCCAAAATTTTATAATTTATATTGATGAAAAACATAGCAGTAATAGGCGCTGGAACCATGGGAAACGGCATTGCACACACATTTGCACAGTTTCATTTTAACGTACAATTAATAGATGTTTCTGCCGCCGCATTAGAGAAAGGATTGGCAACTATTTCTAAAAATTTAGATAGAATGGTGGCTAAAGAGAAAATTTCTATCGCTGATAAAAACCAAACTTTAGCAAACATAACAACGTTTAACTCTTTAAAAGATGGTGTAAAAAATGCGGATTTAGTTGTTGAAGCCGCTACAGAAAACGCGGTTTTAAAAGCAAAAATTTTTAAAGAATTAGATGATTATTGTCCTGAAAAAACAATTTTAGCAACCAATACATCTTCTATTTCTATTACACAAATAGCCGCCGTTACAAAGCGTCCGGAAAAAGTAATTGGCATGCATTTTATGAATCCTGTGCCCATTATGAAATTGGTGGAAATAATTAGAGGTTACAACACGGCAGATGACGTAATGAATAGTACGGTTGCGCTTGCCAAAATAATTGGTAAAACTCCGGTTGAAGTTAATGACTACCCTGGGTTTGTTGCCAACAGAATTTTAATGCCAATGATTAATGAATCTATTGAAACCCTGTACAATGGTGTGGCGGGCGTACAAGAAATTGATACAGTGATGATGCTTGGAATGGCACACCCTATGGGACCTTTACAATTGGCAGATTTTATTGGTTTGGATGTTTGTTTGTCTATATTAAATGTAATGTATGACGGTTTTAAAAACCCTAAATACGCTCCTTGTCCGTTGTTGGTAAACATGGTTTTGGCGGGTAAACTTGGTATAAAATCTGGCGAAGGTTTTTATGATTATTCTAAAAGTAGAAAAGCTGAAAAAGTAGCTAAAATGTTTTCTTAAATACATTTCAACAATCAATTAATGATGCAAAAAATACTATTCACTTTTTTTACATTTATGGTATTTTCTTCTTTTGCTCAGGAGAAAAATAAAAGTTTTTTACATCCAGATAAAATAGGTTTTTTGTATAATACGGCAAGAAATGAGAATTTTTTATATAATGATTTAGATTATACTTATACTTCTTCTACGTTTAAAACTCAAGCTTTTTATACTTTAAAAAACTGGAAGTCTTTTGACTTAGAATTAATTGTTCAACCTCAAATTCAGTTTTTAAAACACCAACTTTTAAATGAAAGTTTTGTGTTGCCAAGCGAAGAAGATTATCAGCAAAAAAGAGCTGAATTTACGAAATTAAAAAACATGCACTTGTACGCGCTAGAATTTGCAATTGGCATTAAAAAAGAACTTTTTACAAAACTAAGCGCTAATGCTAGCTTTGGTTTGGGACTATCTTATATAGACACTAGAAGTGAACGCCTTGCAAAAGGGTTTACTTTTATAGAAAATTTATCTTTAGGACTTTCTTACCAAACTACTAAAAAAACTTTTTTACTTGTGGGTACAAATTTAGGACATGTTTCTAATGCAGAACTAAAACAACCAAATAGCGGTTATAATGCTCTTGGTTTAGAAATAGGCTTTTCTTATATTTTGGACTAATATTGCTTTTAATTATATCGTATAAAATAAAAAAAGAACTCTTAAGAGTTCTTTTTTTATTGTGATAAAAGTGTTTCAAATCCTGATACAAACTCTAGTTGAGTATATTTTTATCAGGAAAGACAATTTCAATGGAAACCTCGAAAGATTATTTAGATTATATTTTCTTTACTTTAACAGCATTTAAGCCTCTCATTCCTTTTTCTAATTCAAAAGAAACTTTGTCGTTTTCTGTAATTTCATCTATAATACCACTTACGTGTGTAAAATATTTTTCGTTATTCTCTGTATCAATAATAAATCCAAAACCTTTAGAACTATCAAAAAATGAAACTTTTCCTTTTCTAACAGGATCTTCTTCTGGTAAATCTTCTTTTTTGGTTACTGAAATTTGAATATCTTCTAATTCATATTCTACTTTTAAATCTGGATCTGGAGGAGTATCAGTTAAATTTCCATTATGATCTACATAAGCAAACTGAATTCCGGTTGGTCCATTTTCTTCTTTGTTCGCTTTTCTAGCGTCCATTTTCTTTTGCTTGTCTTGACGTTTCTTTAAACGTTTCTTTTCTTTTTCACTTTTACTAAATGTTTGTTGCGATTTTGCCATTAAAAATATAAGAGTTTTAAATTATTGATTCTGATAAGATAAAATACCTAACTGGAAATTAAAAATCTAACTACCGCTAACTAGTTTATTTAGAAGAGTGTATTTTTTCTTAATGGCACAAAGATACGACAAATTTAAAAATTTTCAAAAATACTTAACAATTTAAGTAAAATTTATTATCAACTAGCAACTTATAAAATTATTGAGAAAAGATATTTGTATAAAAAACAATCACTGGTTTACGCATAAAATACTTCAACCCTTTCAAATTACCAACATTTTTATTTACACGTATAATAGTTTGATTTCTGATGAATCTTTAAAAGTAAAATTTTAATTCTTCATTCTTTTAGTTCTTTATTTTAAAATAAATTAAAACTATAGTAAAACAATCTTTTGTAATAGTATTACTATTATATTTGAAATTAATTATGAAGAATTTACTATCCGTATTAAAAATATCTGTACCAGATAAAATTTTTATCAAAGACCCAGAAACCTCTGTTTTAGGTAAGAAAATTATAGAAAATAGCATTCTTTTAATTCATGAAATTGGGTTTGAATGTTTTACTTTTAAAAAATTAGGCACTAAAATAGGCTCTAATGAAAGTTCTATTTACAGGTATTTTGAGAGTAAATATAAGCTTCTTCTTTATCTAACTTCCTGGTATTGGGCTTGGTTAGAATACCAATTAGTTATTGAAACTTTTAGCATTTCTGATGTCAATAAAAAATTAGAAAAAGCCATAACAGTTATTACTAGAACAATAAAAGAGGATGATAATTTTTCGCATATTAACAAACGTTTGCTAAACAATATCATTATAAATGAAAGCTCTAAATCTTTTTTAACAAAAGCAGTAGACAAGGATAACGAAGAAGGTTATTTTGAGGTTTACAAGCGCGTAATTACAAGAATTAGCACTATGATTTTGGCTGTAAATAAAAAATACCCATTTGCCTTAAGTCTAGCAAGTACTATTATAGAAGGTAGTCTGCATCAAAATTATCTTAAAGAACATTTTCCATTAATTACAAATACTCAAACAAAAGAAACACCAACTAATTTTTTTATTCATTTAGTGAAGCACTCAATCAAATAAATATGGAAAAAAAACAATTAACGCCCTGGCAAAGACTTATTGGTTTATTAAAATTAGAGAGAAAAGATATTTTTCAAATTTTTTATTATGCTGTCTTTGGCGGAATTGTAGCTTTATCCTTGCCATTAGGAATTCAGGCAATTATCAACTTAATACAAGGAGCACAAATTTCTACTTCTTGGATTGTTCTTGTAATTATAGTAACCATTGGTGTTATTTTTTCTGGAGCGCTACAATTGATGCAATTAAGAATAATAGAAACCATTCAGCAAAGAATTTTTACAAGAGCTTCTTTTGAATTAAGTTTTCGTTTTCCAAAAATAAAAATGAATGAGCTACGCGATTATTATCCACCTGAATTAGCCAATAGATTTTTTGATACATTAACCATACAAAAAGGCTTATCTAAAATATTAATTGATGTACCAACAGCTCTTTTACAAATTATTTTTGCGTTGATACTATTATCATTTTATCATTCCTTTTTTATTGTATTTGGTATTCTCTTATTACTTTTAATCTATATCGTTTTTAAATTTACAGCTCAAAAAGGATTAGAAACCAGTTTATTAGAGTCTAAAAAGAAGTACAAAGTAGCACACTGGATACAAGAAATTGCAAGAACTGTAGTTAGTTTTAAATTATCTGGAAACACCAATTTAGCAATTCAAAAAAACGATGCTTTAGTTAGTAAATATTTAGAAGCAAGAGAAAATCATTTTAAAATATTGATGCTACAATTTATTCAAATGATAGGTTTTAAGGTAATTGTAACCGCTAGTTTATTGTTAATTGGTGGTGCTTTAGTTTTAAAACAAGAAATGAATATTGGGCAATTTGTTGCTGCAGAAATTATTATTCTTATGGTTATTCAGTCTGTAGAAAAGCTAATTTTAGGTTTAGAGTCTTTTTATGATGTTCTTACATCCATAGAAAAAATTGGGCAAGTGGTAGATATGGAAATGGAAACTCAAGAAGGAGAAAGCCCTATTTTTAAAGAAGGAATAACCATAGAATTAGACAATGTTTGTTACGGTGTAGAAAATAGAGAAAAACACATTATTAAAAACCTTTCTTTAACCTTAGAACCTAAAAGTAGAATTTTGGTGATGGGCGAAAGTGGCGCAGGTAAATCTACTTTATTGCGTTTAATATCAGGAGTTATAGAGCCCGTTACTGGTAATATTTATATCAATAATTTATCTTTAAGAAGTCTGCATTTAAACCATTATAGATCTCAACTAGGTTTATCACTCTCAGACGAAACCCCTTTTGAAGGTACTATTAGAAACAATTTAGTTTTTAGCAATAAAAGCATTAAAAATGAAATGATATATGAAGCTTTAGAAATTGTTGGTTTAACACAATTTTTAAAAGAACAACCCAAAGGCTTAGAAACTGTTTTATATCCAGAAGGAAAACAAATGTCATTCACCATTGCTAAAAAATTAATTTTAGCAAGAGCTATTATTAAGCAACCTAAAATAATGATTTTAGAAGACCCTTTAGATCAATTTAATTTAGAAGAAACAATCCGCATTATCAGTTATTTAACAGATGTTAAAAGACCCTGGGCATTAATTGTAGTTAGTAGTAAAAAGAGTTGGAGAACCCAATGTAACAAAACAATTACATTAGAAATGGGTGAAATTAAATCAATAAAATAAGTAACAATGTTAAATATATCTAACAATCAATTACACAAAACTGTTGATTTAACAAAGTTTAAATCTGGCAAGTACATTTTTACAATAAAGTATTATAAAGCTTTTAACAAATTTCTTTTGGCGCTTGCTATCATAGGTTTTGTTGTACTCTTTTTACCTTGGACACAAAATATAACGGGCCAAGGTTTGGTAACTACATTAACACCAAACCAAAGACCGCAAACCATTCAATCTCAGATTCCTGGAAGAATTGAAGAATGGTTTGTAACCGAAGGAGATTTTGTTAAAAAAGGAGATACCATTTTAAGAATTTCTGAAGTAAAAAGCGACTATTTTGATGATCGTTTAATTGAAAGAACAAGTGATCAAATTAATGCAAAATCTTCTTCTGTAAATGCATATCAAGGTAAAGTAGCAGCTTTAAAAAGACAAGTGAATGCTTTAAGACAAGAACAGCAGTTAAAAACTGAACAAACAAAAAATAAACTATTACAAGCTAAGCTAAAAGTAAAAAGTGATAGTGTAGATTTTGATGCTGCAAAAACTAATATTTCAATTGCCGAGAAACAATTTAATCGTACACAAACCTTGCAAGAAGAAGGTTTAAAAGCAGTGAAAGATGTAGAAGAAAAAAGGATAAAACTACAGGCTACACAAGCAAAATTAATTTCGCAAGAAAATAAATTACTAGCAAGTAGAAATAATGTGCTAAACGCTCAACTAGCACTTTCTACTATAAGGGCTACTTATACTGATAAAATATCTAAAGCACAAAGTGATATGTACACCGCACAATCAAGTGGTTTTGACGCAAAAGCGCAAGTATCTAAATTAGAAAACAGCAGAAGTAATTACAGTATTAGAAATAGCTTATTATACATTACTGCACCACAAAATGGCTATATAAACAAAGCCATTAAAGGCGGAATTGGTGGCACGTTTAAAGAAGGTGAAGACCTTGTGGGTATTATGCCAGAAAAATACGATTTGGCAGTAGAAACTTTTGTAAAACCTATTGATTTACCCTTATTACATATTGGAGAAAAAATGCGTGTTCAGTTTGATGGTTGGCCGGCAATTGTATTTAGTGGTTGGCCAAATGCTTCTTATGGAACATACGGTGCAAAAGTGATTGCTATCGAAAACTTTATTAGCACTAATGGTAAATACAGAGTTTTATTAGCGCCAGATACAACAGATTACAATTGGCCAGAAGCAATTAGAGTGGGTTCTGGCGCAAAAACAATTGCGTTATTAGAAGATGTACCAATTTATTTTGAAATTTGGAGACAGTTAAATAGCTTTCCTCCTAACTATTACCAACCAAAAGAAATAAAAAATGATTCAAAGAAAAAATAATATCAATTAGCTTATTTATAAAACTAATATGAAAAATTTTATTTTAATATTCCTCTTATTTCTTACCTCAGGATATTTTGCACAAGAAAAGATTTCCTCTGTAATGACATTATCTGAATATCTTGGCTATGTAAAAAACTACCATCCAATTGTAAAACAGGCAAAGCTTGTAATTAATGAAAGTGAAGCCAAATTACTAAAATCTAGAGGTGCTTTTGATCCAAAAATTGAAGTCGATTTTAATAAAAAACAATTTAAAGACAAAGAATACTATAACAAATTAAATGCTGCTTTTAAGATCCCCACTTATTATGGAATTGAATTTAAAGCAAATTTTGAAAATAATGATGGTTATTATTTAAATCCAGAAAACACCGTTCCTACAGACGGACTTTACAGCGCAGGAGTTTCTGTTTCTTTATTAAACGGATTACTTATAAATAAAAGAATGGCAGCTTTAAAACAAGCTAAATTCTTTTTGAATCAAGCAAAAGAAGACCAACAAATTTTAGTGAATGAAATTTTATACAATGCTTCCCTTGCCTATTTTAATTGGCTAAAAACATATTATGAAAACAATGTATATATAGATTTTTTAAACAATGCTAAAATCCGTTTCAAGGCCACAAAAAGAGCTTTCTTTGAAGGGGATAAACCTGCTATAGATACTACAGAAGCAGGAATTACGTTAAAAAACAGGCAGTTAAATTTAGAAAAATCTAGAATTAAATTGGTGAAATCGTCTTTAGAATTGTCTAATTTTTTATGGTTGAATGATAATACTCCTGTAGAATTACAAAATTCCATTATTCCAGATACAACCACCATTTATAATGTTGATAAAACTTTTAATATCGCCTTGTTTAACAATGCTGATTTTGACATTGAAAATCATCCAAAAATAAAATCATTGGAATACAAAATAAAAAGTTTAAATATTGATAAAAATTTAAAAATGAACAACTTACTACCTAAACTAGATGTTCAATATAACTTTTTAACTGAAAACAAGAATGAAATAAATTCTTTAAATACGCAAAATTATAAAGCAGGAATTAATTTTAAACTTCCTTTATTTTTAAGGAAAGAAAGAGGAGATTTAAAATTATCAAAAATAAAATTACAAGACACCAAATTTGAAAACGAAGTTGCAAAAGTTGTCATTAAAAATAAAATAAATGCCATACAACAAGAATTAGCTTCTTATGTTTTACAAAATAATTTAACAAAAGATATTGTAAAAGATTATGGCATTTTATTAAAAGCCGAAGATCGTAAGTTTTTCTTAGGAGAAAGCTCTTTATTCTTAGTCAATTATAGAGAAGTTAAATTAATTGAAGCCAAACTAAAAGCAATCGAATTAGAATATACCTTCTTTAAAACAAAGGCTAGTTTATTTAAGGCAACAGCTATTTCTATGAATGAATAAAATGGTATTTATCCACTTAAAAATAGTTTTATTGATAAATTTATCAACTAGATATACAAAACTTACACAGACAAAATATCCTTTATAAACATTTTTTAATATTGCCGTTATAAGATGTAGTTGCATTAGTTGTAGATTATTTAATTTACCTAGGTTAAAAAACTAGTATTTTAAATTAGAATTCTTGATACAATAAATAAATTACTAAAAATTTATAATAGCAACAACGCTAACAAGTGGTGCTATTACCTTTCTAAATTCCACTTATCCAAACCCACCTCAACACACTAAAAAACAATAGTTTAAAAATTTAAACTTATAATTTTAGCTTTCCTAAATACTACAAATTTCTAAGAAAACGGTTAGATAAAACCTTCAGAAATTCCTTTCTGATAAAAAAAAATAGATTTTAAAAAACCGTACCTACTTTTTTCTCGTAAGTATCATTGAACTAAAATTATTAAAATTATGAAATCAATTAAAATGATGGCACTAGCATGTGCTACAGCAATTACTTTAACATCATGTTCAGAAAATGACAATGATGTTGTAGTAGAAGTAAAATCTAAAATATTATTTACTTCTAATAATTCAGATGGAAATGTAAATATGTATGATGTTACTACAATGAACAACGTATCAAAAACATCATTAACAACCACAACAACTGCCGCAGATGGTATTTATTATAATAGTTCTGAAAATACTGTTGTACAAGCTTCTAGAAGTACATTTGGACTAGAAGGTTATACTAACGTTACTATTTCTGGTTTGTCTTCAAATGTAAATATTGGCATTACTGGTTCTTTAGATATGAAAAGTCCAAGAGAATTAGCTGTAAATGGCAACCTTTATGTAGTTGCAGATAATGCAGATGCTGATGGAAACACAACTACAAATGATGGTAAATTATTTATTTACACTAAAACTGGCAACAATTTTACATTAAGAAACACCATAACAACAGATATAAAACTTTGGGGAATTACATTTAAAGGCAACGATTTATATGCTATTGCAGACACAACAGGAGACTTAGCTGTGTACTCAAATTTTTTAAGCAATACAGCTACAACAATGTTAAGCGCAACAAAAACAATTACTATAGAAGGTATTGTAAGAACACACGGTTTAACCTATGATGCAAGTTCAGATACCATGGTGTTAACGGATATTGGTGAAGCTTCTAACGGTCAAGATGATGGTGGATTTCAAATTATAAACAACTTTACTTCTAAATTTAATAGCACAACAAATGGAGGAACATTAGCACTTGCTGAACAAATTAGAGTTGCTGGCGCTAATACGTTATTAGGAAATCCGGTAGATGTTGCTTTTGATAATGAAACGAATACTGTTTTTATTGCCGAAGCAGGAAATGGTGGTGGAAGAATTGTAGCTTTTAACAATATTAGTAGTGGTGGTAATGTATCGCCTTCTTATAATGCAGATTTAGCAGCTGCTTCCGCAGTGTATTTACATAAAGAATAAAAACTTAATTTGAATTAATTTTTTAAGCCTTTCGTTTTTACGAAAGGTTTTTTTTTGATTATAAATTAACTTTTTGAATATGAAAAATATTTAAACAACATATATTAGTATTCGTAAACAAGTTCTTTTGATAAATACCCAACTAAAAACGATAAGTTTAATAAATTTAAAATAATTGTTTAAATTATACAAAACACTTGTAATTAAATTATTAATTAGAAACTAATTTCATTTATAGTTTGATAATTCATTAATTTTAATAATTTTGTTTTTAGATTCTAAACATATGATAAAAAAAATACTAATTCTCCCATTCATACTTATAAATCTATTCTTTTCAAACTCAACCAATAGTCAACACTCTGTAGCAAGACAGTGGAATGAACAACTATTAGACGCAATAAGAAAAGATTATGCAAGACCCACAGTTCATGCAAGAAACTTATTTCATACCTCAATGGTCATGTATGATGCCTGGGCTATTTTTGATGAAACAGCTCAAACTATTTTTTTAGGCAATACTTTGGGTAATTTCTCTTCAGAATACAGCCCAATTACTGCTCCTACAAACAAAGAAGAAGCAACAAATGAGGTTTTAAGTTATGCCGTTTTTAGATTGTTAAATCATCGGTTTAAATATTCTCCAAATTCATCTGAAACCTTAAGTGCTTTTGAAACATTTTTTACTTCTTTAGGATTTGATAAAGATTTTGAGTCTACAGATTACAGCACTGGTTCTTACGCTGCCTTAGGAAATTATTTAGCTGATAAAATGATTGAATTTGGTTTGCAAGATGGAGCAAATGAAATTAACTTATACAATAACAGGTATTATAATACTGTTAACGACCCTTTAATTTTAGAATTATATGAAGACAACGATTATATAAATCCTGATAGATGGCAACCTTTGGCTTTTGATGTTTATATAGACCAAGCAGGAAATCCATTTCCTTTTAATACACCAAATTTTTTAGGACCAGAATGGGGAGAAGTTGTTCCTTTTTGTTTAGAACAAGAAAACTTAGAAATCTTAAATAGAGACTTCGATTCTTATGTATATAACAATCCTGGCCCACCGGTTTACATTCAAGATTCTAATGAAAATGGTATTGATGATCCTTATAAATGGAACTTTTCTTTGGTTATTTCTTGGTCTGCACAGTTAGATCCTACAGACAATGAAATGATCAATATTTCTCCAAATTCTATTGGAAATGTAGATATTTCAAGTTTTCCTTCAACATTTAATGAATACAAAGATTTCTATAATTTTAATAATGGTGGAGATATTGGGAAAGGACATCAATTAAATCCTGTTACCAACGCAGCATACGAAGATAATATTGTTAAAAGAGCAGATTACACAAGGGTTTTGGCAGAATTTTGGGCAGATGGTCCAGATTCTGAAACACCACCAGGACATTGGTTTACACTTATAAATTATGTGAGCGATCATCCGCTTTCAACAAAAACAATAGGAGATTCTTCTACTCTACTTTCTAATTTAGAATGGGACGTAAAAAGTTATTTAATTCTTGGCGGTGCAATGCACGATGCCGCTGTAAATACTTGGGGAATTAAAGGTTATTATGATTATATAAGACCTATTTCTGCGATTAGATATATGGCTGCTAAAGGGCAAAGTACCAATACTAGTTTGCCAAATTATAATTCACATGGATTACCTTTAATTGATAATTTAATTGAAATTATAGAAGAAAATGATGTTTTGGCAGGCGACAACAATGAACATGTTGGCAAACTAAAAGTTAAATCTTGGAAAGGACCCGATTTTATTAATGACCCAGATACAGATACCGCAGGTGTAGATTGGATTTTAGCAACACATTGGTGGCCATATCAACGTCCTTCTTTTGTAACACCGCCTTTTGCAGGGTATCTTTCTGGTCATTCAACATTTTCTAGAGCCGCTGCAGAAGTACTTACCTTAATTACTAATAACGCCTTTTTTCCTGGTGGAATGGGAACTTTTGATGTACAAAAAAACGAGTTTTTAGTTTTTGAAGAAGGTCCAACTGAAGATTTTACACTGCAATGGGCAACGTATAGAGATGCTTCTGATCAAACAAGTTTGTCTAGAATTTGGGGAGGAATTCATCCACCAATAGATGATATTAGAGGAAGAATTCTTGGAGATAAAATTGGTAAAGAATCTTATACCTATGCTCAAAAATTCTTTGAAGGAACTTTGAAAAATGATAAGGAAATCTTTGAAAATGAAGTTTCAATTTATCCAAACCCTTTTGTAAATGATCTTACAATAAATTCATCCACAGAAAATAATTTTACAATTACAATTTTTAACCTCTTAGGAAAAAAAGTATATTCAGAAAATAGCATCAAAAGCAATCAGAAAATGAATTTATCAGGATTAAAACAAGGTGTTTATACTCTAAAAATAATGAATACTGATGGCACGCAAAACAGTGTTAAAAAGATTATTAAATCCAATTAATAATCTTTTTAATCACCTTCTTCTAAAGTAAAAAAATCGTTTACAGAAACACCAAATACTTTAGATAATTTTAAGGCTAAAACTGTTGAAGGAACATACCTATTTTTCTCAATAGAATTAATAGTTTGTCTAGAAACACCAATTGTTTTTGCCAAATCTTCTTGTGTTAAATCTAATATGGCGCGTTGTACTTTTAAGGTATTTTTCATCTTAATTGTTCGTTCTTTTTAATTTCCAAAAAAACATCAGCTGTACAATCAACATAAAAAACAATACCTGAAAGTAATTAAATCCCTGTAACTTATCATCTTGATGAAACAACAAAGCAACTCCATAATTAACAACTGGCTGTACTAAAGAATATATTATTGCCATTATAAATGCCAACCTATAAGATTGCGAACGCAAACTATCTATATATTCGTCTTCTACCTTTTCTTTAGATACAGATATTAGTAACAAACCAATTAGTAAAATTCCATGTAAAATAGGTTTAATCCATTCAGAATCTTCAATATACTTTCTTCCAATCATTAAAATAAAAGTTCCTATAGCAATTATAAATCCAATTCTTTTAAATTGATTTTTAAGCTGAAATTTATTCAATTTCGCTAGTTGATTTCTTTCTCGTTCACAAATTGTTGATTTTGACATCTTATTTTATTTTACAATTAGACAAATATACTTTATAAAAAGACAAATATACTTTACATTATTTGATTGTACAATATTTTTTAGTACATTTAGTTCAACTAATAACTTAACTTACATTAATGACAAAGAATATTAACAAACCAAGTAAAGCTTTTTGGATTATTGCCGTTATTGCCTTAATCTGGAATTCTATGGGAGTAGATGGCTATTTAAATCAAGCTTACCAAACAGATCGTTTTAAATTAATGTACACAGAAGCACAATTAGAAGTTATTTTTAATTTGCCTTCTTGGGTTACTGCCGCTTTTGCAATTGCTGTTTTTTCTTCAGTATTTGCTTGTATCTTATTATTGTTTAGAAAAAAATTAGCAAAAACATTCTTTTTGATAGGATTAATAGCCGTATTAGTCCAAACCACTTATAATGTATTTATGAATCCTGGAAAAGAAATGTACGGATCTATGGAATATTCTATGTTAGTAATGATACCCTTGTTTTCTATTTTTCTATTTTGGTATTCTAAAAAATGTGCAGATGATGGTATTTTAACCTAGATAAAAATAGTTGCTTTTTTAGTGTACACTTTTATTCAAAAAACGCTGCTATAAATTCAGCCACACAAGCAGGTTTATCTTGACCTTTAATTTCTATAGTACAGGAAAATGTAACTTTAATTCCGTTGTTGTCCATCTCATCAATTTCTTTTACAGAAGAAATCATTCTTAACTGACTATTTACAAGTACGGGGTTTGGAAAACGAACTTTATTCAACCCATAATTTAAGCCCATTTTTATACTTTTTATAGAAAATGAGTCTTCTAATAATTTCGAAATCATTGCTACAGACATAAACCCATGCGCTATTGTACTTTTAAAAGGACTTTCTTTGGCTGCTCTAGTTTCATCAATATGAATCCATTGTTTATCTAAAGTAGCATTTGCAAAATCAGTAATCATTTCTTGCGTAATTGTATACCAATTTCCCACAGGTAATTGCTGGCCTTTTATTTTTTTAAAATCTTCGAAATTTGCAAATTCTAACGGATTCATATTTTAATTTTTAGTAAATAAATCGTCTTTAATTTTAGGAAGTTGTAAATGAAATCTAACGGCAATCACTCTAATTAAAACAACAACTAATGCCGAAATTATAAAAATAATGTTGTTGGATACATGAAATTGGTTTAAAGTTAGATAAACAATTCCACCCGCTAAACAAGCCGAAGCATAAATTTCTTTTTCAAAAATTAACGGAATTTTATTTGTTAAAACATCACGCAAAACGCCCCCAAAAACGGCAGAAATCATTCCCATTAACAACGCAATAATAGGGTGTAAATCATAAGACAGCCCTTTCTCTAAACCCAATAAAGTAAAAACACTTATGCCAATAGTATCAAACAAAAACATGGTTTTACTTAAGTGTGCAATTTTACTTTTAAAAAGAAAAGTAAAAATTACTGCCACAAAAATGGTGTAGAGATAATTTAAATCTCCAATCCAATTAATAGGATGCGCATTTATTAAAACATCTCTTAACATTCCGCCACCAACAGCAGTTACAAATGCAATAATTAAGACTCCAAATAAATCAAACTTTTTATCTGAAGCTACTAAAGCGCCACTAATTGCAAAAGCAAAAGTTCCTAAAATATCTAAAACATAAATAAGTTCCATTTATATCCATTTAATTATAAAGCGTGTGATTATCAGCAAAATTTTTAAACTAAATAAAATTGAAATGATGATTTATTATACAGTTACTTCTGAAAATTTTATATTTAAATCTTTCTGTAGTTGATGAATTTTATCTAATTCCGAAGGTAAAATAAAAGCAATTGAAACCCCTGTTTTTCCTGCTCTTGCTGTTCTACCACTTCTATGTGTATAATATTCTAATTGTTCTGGTAATTGATGATGAATTACAAATTCTAAACCGCTAACATCAATTCCACGTGCAGAAACATCTGTAGAAACTAAATATTGCAAATTTTCTTTCTTAAAAGCACGCATCACTTTGTCGCGTTCTTTTTGTTGCATATCTCCTTCTAAAGCTGCTGTAGAAAAACCTTCTTCAATTAAATGTGATGCTAAATTCTGAGCGCCAGCTTTTGTTCTACAAAAAATAATACCTCTTTGATCTTGTCTTTTCTCCAAAAAAGAAACAATATCATGTGTCTTTTCCTTAATGGTTGTTTTTGCAAAATGATGACGAATATTTGCATTTACCATGGCACTTCTATCAATTTCTACTCTGGGTGCATTTGCATCCATATACGTTTTTACAATCTTCTTTATTTCTTCTGGCATAGTGGCAGAAAATAACCAAGTTTTTCTGTCTGTCTTGCTTGTAAATTTTAAGATTCTATTTAAATCTTGTTTAAAACCCATACTTAGCATTTCATCGGCTTCATCTAAAATAACCGTTTTCACATGACTAATATCTACATTACCACGTTCTATTAAATCAATTAATCTACCAGGTGTTGCCACAACAATATGTGTTGTTCTTTTAAGGTTATTCATTTGACGATCTATCTTTTCGCCTCCAAAAACAGCTTCCACAAAAACTTGATTTTCGTTATATTTTGTGAACTTAAATAGTTGTTTTTTAATCTGCTGCACCAATTCTCTTGTTGGAGACAGAATTAACGCCTGAATATGATCTGAATTTGTATCTATATGATGTAGAACCGGCAACCCAAAGGCAGCAGTTTTTCCTGTACCAGTTTGCGCTAAACCAATAAAATCTGTTTTAGATTGCAATAAAATAGGAATTGTTTTTTCTTGAATCTCTGAAGGGGTAGAAAATCCTAATTCTTTAATGGCTTTTATATAATCTTTTTGAATTCCTAAGGTAGAAAAGGTTGACATTTTGTATCTAAATTTTGTGCAAAGATACTTTTATTGCAGTTAATAATTGGTATCGAAAATACTTTCGTCTAATATTTAAAAAAAATCTTAAAATTTGCAAATAAAGAATAAATCAATGAGCTAAAAACCGATACTTTTCAAAAAAAAAATAGGATAGCCTATTCATTTTTTTAGGGCGGAGTTTATCAACATAAAAGCAATATTTTAAGGATATAAAACTTTCATAACATTATCTCTAATTCTTACTGGTTTAAATGTTTTAGCATCTAACATTGCCCATCTTGTTTTTGCTTTTACTAGCAAAACTTCCTTTCTATAAAACTCCATAAAACGAACCGAAGTTATTCCTTTGGTTTCCCCTACCCAAGTTTTTACAGTAATTTCATCTCCCAAACCTGCTTGTTTAAGATAATCTATTTCATGCCGCATTACCACCCAAATATATTGTGGCAATGGAAACTCTTTGGTTAAATGTGCCCAATGAGTAGTTGCAATTTTATCCATCCATTTTACATAAACCAAATTATTTACATGATGTAAATTGTCTATATCTTCTGATGAAACCGTAATTGTTAACGTAAAAACATTTGTCATTTTGATGAATTTTGACAAACATAAAAATTTTATGATATCTATAACAATTATTGATGTTCCATTTTTAAAAAAACAGCAAAGTTTTACGTTCTTTGTACAACTTTTATGAATAAACTAGCACAGGATTTAGGGACAGAAAAAATAAGTAAACTATTGATTAAACAAGCTGTACCAGCAACAATAGGTATTCTTGTTATGTCCTTAAATATGATTGTTGACACCATTTTTGTAGGACAATGGATTGGTGTTTTGGCAATTGCTGCAATTACGGTTGTACTGCCAATTGCATTTCTAATTTCTTCTATTGGTATGGGAATTGGAATTGGAGGAAGCTCAATAATATCAAGAGCTTTGGGGGCTAATAATTCTAAAAAAGCTTTTTTAACTTTTGGAAATCAAATTTCTTTAACCGTAATTTTAGCCATTCTTTTTGTTATTATTGGAAACCTCTTTAGTGTACCAATTCTAAATTTATTTGGTGCAAAAGGAGACATCTTACCTATTGCGTCTGAATATTTTGGTGTAATTATTTACGGAGTTCCTTTTTTAGCTTTTGCCATGATGGGAAACCCTGTTATTAGAGCAGAAGGAAAACCCAAGTTTGCCATGTACGCCATGATGATTCCTGCTGTTGCAAACGTACTTTTAGACATTCTTTTTATAAAAGTTCTAGATTGGGGAATGTGGGGTGCAGGTTTGGCTACTTCCATTTCGTATGCAAGTTGTGGTTTGTATATTTTATATTTCTTTTTATCTTCTAAAAGTGAGTTAAAAATTATTCCTGAAAATTTTAAATTATCAGGTAAAATTGTTCGTGAAATTATTGAATTAGGTGGCGTAACCATAGTAAGACAAGGTGCTATTAGTATTTTAATGATTGTTCTAAATTATTCCTTATTTAAATATGGTGGAGAAATTTCTATAGCAATTTTTGGCATTATTAATAGAGTAATGATGTTTGCTCTTTCACCTGTTTTAGGAGTTACTCAAGGTTTTTTACCCGTTGCCGGATTTAATATTGGGGCAGCAAAAAATGACAGGGTTAAAGAAACCATTAAAAAAGCAATTTGGTTTGGAACCGTTTTGGGAAGTATTATTTTTATTGCAATATTATTCTTAAAAGAAGAAATTATTTGGGTATTTACAAATGATACAATTTTGTTAGACAAAACACCTAATGCCTTATTAATTGTTTTTTTAGTAACACCAATTGTAACTATGCAATTAATTGGTTCTGCTTATTTTCAAGCAGCAGGAAAAGCAATTCCCGCATTAATATTAACGCTTTTAAAACAAGGTATTTTCTTAATTCCATTAGCCTATTTTTTACCCATGTATTATGGAGTAAATGGCGTTTGGTGGTCTTTTCCTATTGCAGATTCATTATCCACAATTATTACTATTTGGGTATTGAAGCGAGAGGTTGATAAAAATTTAAAGCACTAATAATTCATCAAAAAAAAACCAAAATATTTATAATTTTTTAAACTTTCTCTTTCCATTTGTACTAAAAGAAGTGTGAGTTCTATTTGTGCTGAATAAGGTTGATAACTAGCCCCAAAAACTCATTTTGAAATATGATGCTATCCTTCAACTTTAGATTTTAAACGTTAGACTTTAGACTTTAAACGTTAGACTTTAAACTTTAGACTTTAGACTTTAGTTCAAAAACGACCGCCAAATAACACATTCTAAATGATACTTTCTCCATTTAAATTTGTTGTTAAAACATCACTAAATAGATTAAAAAACGGACGTAAAGCTTTAAAACTTTTGTCTATTTCTTCTAAAAAATTAGGTGATAAAACTTCTGCATCCGTAAAATTTCTGACCGCAATAAATCCTTTTTTTCGTAATAAATCGATGTCTTTATGCTCCTTATCAAAGCCTCTTGGAGCAGATTTTAATTCGTCTCCTTCAAATTTTTCACCAAAGCATTTTACAAACTCTTTGTTTTCTAAAATGTTGCGAATTTCAGTTGCATCTTGTTCTATTTCTTTTCTAATTCTGAATAAATCTTCTTTTTCAGGTTGCCAAAATCCTCCTCCTAGTAAAGTTTCACCAGGTTTTATTTGTAAAAAATAACCACCACGTAATTGCTTTCCTAATCTAGAGAATGAAACTGCAAACCTTGGGTTGTAGGGTGTTTTATCTTTAGAAAAACGAACATCTCTATAAATTCTATAGATTTTCATCCTATCAATTTCATCGTGCTTTTCTAAGTGCATTTGCATTTCCAAAAACAATTCTTTTACATCTTTCTGAATCTTTACAAAGGTTGGTTTGTGTTCTGTAAACCATTCTCTATTATTATTTTTTTGTAAATCTTGTAAGTATTGAAAACTTGACTTTTTGAAGTGCATTGTATCTAATTTTAAAAAGTTAAATTTACAACTATAATTTCAAAAAAAAAGGCCATTGATAAAAATCAATAAGCCCCCCTTTTCGAAAATATTGCTTAACATTATTACCCCTACATAATGCCGTCAAGCAACTAATCAGTAAGACACTTTTAAAATCAGAAAGTCACAATAGTTAATGAATACAATTCAAAAAAAAATACAGTTACGTTTTAAAGGATTTATAAACACTAATCCTTTATGGCAAAACAAAGCTGCCTTTAACATGCAACTATATGATACACAAAGCAATACCATAAACATCAATTTACAAATTGATGAAAAATTACGACTAGGAAAATATATAGAACGCTTTGTTTCTTATCAATTAAAACAAGAAAAAAATATTTCGATACTTTGTGAAAACATCCAAATTCAGAAAGAAAAAATTACTTTAGGTGAGTTAGATTGTATTCTTTTAAAAGATAAAAAACCAATTCATTTAGAGATTATTTACAAGTTTTATGTCTATGATGAAACTATTGGTAATACCGAAATTGATCATTTTATTGGTCCGAATAGAAAAGATTCTTTGGTAGAAAAATTAACCAAGTTACGAGATAAACAATTACCTCTTCTCTACTCTAAAGAATGTACAGAGTTTTTAAAAACTATCAATTTAAATCCTTCAAAAATTTTACAACAAGTATATTTTAAAGCGCAATTATTTGTTCCTTTATCAAAAAAAAAGCTTCAATTATCAACATTAAATTCTGATTGTATTGTTGGTTTTTATATCAATACAAATGAATTAGAGCAATTCTATAATTGTAAATTTTTTGTACCTTCTAAAAAAGATTGGTTAATACAACCACATCAACATGTAAATTGGCTTAATTTTTATCAATTTAAAACAACATCAAAAGAATACTTAGAGCGACAATTTTCTCCTCTTTGCTGGGTAAAACATCCTAACGGAGAAATTGAAAAGTTCTTTTTGGTTTGGTGGGGGTTTAAGGGTTAAGGGTTAAGGGTTAAGGGTTAAGGGTTAAGGGTTAAGGTTTAAGG
This sequence comes from Polaribacter sp., assembly GCF_051251875.1. Classification (GTDB taxonomy): domain Bacteria; phylum Bacteroidota; class Bacteroidia; order Flavobacteriales; family Flavobacteriaceae; genus Polaribacter. The sequence goes on along the minus strand of NZ_JBPOGL010000039.1, from coordinate 64 downwards.
TTTAAGGTTTAAGGTTTAAGGTTTAAGGTTTAAGGTTTAAGGTTTAAGGTTTAAGGTTTAAGGT
>NZ_JBPOGL010000038.1:0-39633 GCF_051251875.1 Polaribacter sp. | reverse complement strand
TATAAACTAGCTTCTTAACTGTGCTTGCGTGAAGGATAGCAGTGAAAAGCCCACAGTGAGGTACGAACGAGGACTTGTAACGAATAGCCTGACCTCGCTTTTTTGCGGGGGCACGCCATAATAGTTATTATTTACTTGCAAATAGTTTAATAATTATTAATCAGGGTAATGGCGTTTCATGCTTATTCACTACATTTTACAATTATATTTTGTGAAATTAGTACGAAATATGAAGTTGTGAAATAAATACAAGTGTAATTTTATTTTTTTTGTACGTAAAATTTAATTATTTTGAATTTTGCCTAACTGTTTTTAAGAATATTACTGACGATTGTTTATTATTGCATTTAGATAAAAAATATTTTTTTATTGTTTTAAATAGTAATTTTTATGATGCTATTGCGTTATAAAGTATATTTGTAAAATGAAACTAAATTAGTTAATGATAAAATTATTTTTTATTTCTATTTTATTTTTTTCTGTCTCCTTAAACGCACAAGTTGGAGGAGAAAATGTATACCAATTTTTAAATCTAGCAACCTCTGCAAGACAAGTGGCTTTGGGTGGAGAAGTGTTGACTCTTTTAGACGATGTAAATCAACCTATTTGGAACCCCGCTGTAATTAATGCCAATATAGATAATAAGATTTCTGTAAATTATGCAAGTTATTTAGCAGGAATTAATGTGGGGTCTCTTTCTTATGCTAAATTAATTTCTAGGAGATTTGGTACCATTCATGGAAGTATAAAGTATTTAAATTATGGTACATTAATTGGCGCTGATGAACAAGGTACAGAAACAGGCACTTTTAATGCAAGTGATATTGCCATTTCTGTTGGTTATGCTTTTAATTTGCCATGGACCAACTTGTTTATGGGAACTAATATAAAACTGATAAGTTCTTCAATTGCAAATTATGCATCTGCCGGTGTGGCAGCAGATTTTGGGTTTTTATATTACAGTCCGTATAAACCATATTCTTTTACTATAGTAGCAAGAAATGTAGGAACCCAAATTCAATCTTTTAACGGAGAAATAGAAAAGTTACCACTAAAAATAGCTGCAGGTGCTTCTTACAAATTAGAACATGTACCTTTAAAATGGTACGTTACTTTAGATAATTTGCAACAATGGGATATTTCTGTTCCTAATCCGTCTGAACAAACTACAGATTTAGAAGGAAATGTAACTGCTGAAAAAATAGGTTTTCTGTCGAATACTTTTCGTCATTTTGTTGTTGGAGCAGAGTTGTTTCCAGAAAGTGCTGTTAATATTAGAATGGGCTATAATTTTAGAAGAGCTGCTGAATTAAAATTACAAAATGCAAGAACTTTTAGTGGAATTTCTGTAGGATTTGGAATAAAAATGAATAAGTTGAAATTTAATTATGCATATTCAAAATTTCATACAGCATCAAATACAAGTACTTTTAGTTTACAAATAGATTTAGATAGAAGATAATATGAGTAAAAAAATTATAATTGCTATTGATGGTTTTTCATCGACAGGAAAAAGTACTATTGCTAAATTATTAGCAAAAAAGTATAATTATATATACGTAGATACTGGGGCAATGTATAGAGCCGTTTCTTTATTTGCGAAGCAAAATAATTTTGTAGGTAAAGAATTTTTGCACAAAGATAAACTTATAAATAACTTAGATAATATTACACTTTCTTTTCAATTTAATAAGGAACTAGGTTTTGCCGAAATGTTTTTGAATGGTCAAAATGTGGAGAAAGAAATTAGAACTTTAGAAGTTTCACAATTGGTAAGTAAAGTGGCGGCAATTTCAGAAATTAGAAAAAAACTAGTTGCGGAACAACAAAAGATGGGAGAGAATAGTGGAATAGTGATGGACGGAAGAGATATTGGTACGGTTGTTTTTCCGGAAGCCGAATTAAAACTGTTTATGACCGCTTCTGCCGATAAAAGAGCAACAAGACGTTATAAAGAATTGATAGACAGAGGAGAGAAAGTTAAATTTGAAGAAATTCTTTTTAATGTAGAAGAAAGAGATAGAATAGATTCTACAAGAGAAGACTCTCCTTTAATGAAAGCAGTTGATGCTATTGAATTTGATAATTCTGATATGGGAATTGATGAACAATTTGAAAGAATTTGTGCATTAGTAGACAGAAAAATTTTAGAATAAACTAAAGTATGTAAATTAGGTAGCCCTGATTGAAACGGCATCCTTTTTATAGCTCTTTAAATAGAGCTACAATTTTATTTTTGGAAGAAATAAATAAAAAAGCGGTTTGACGATTTATTGTAGAATTTATCCTTTAAAGGATAGTATAGTTTGTGAAATATATTCAATAAATATTAATGAAATTATAAGATAACGGTTGGCATTTCATAGAACGTGGTTAAAAGTGTATCTGTTTTAATCTATCTTCTAAGCAAAGAAAAATTTGCTTTAAACCTTGCTATTTCTGTACCTTTTGTATATTCTAAAAGAAACCAATAATCTGCAGAAGGCATTCTTTTTTTGTTGTTATTAGTACCATTCCAACCAGTACCGCTAGGTTTAATTATAGAAAGTAATTTACCATATCTGTTAAAAATTTGTATGGTGGCATTTGCATCATTTTTAAGATCTGGAATGTTCCAAGTATCTTTAACACCGTCATAATTTGGAGTAAAGAATTTTGGGTATTTTAAAGCAACAAAATCTACGATTGTATCATCACAAATTGCTAAAAGATCTCTTGCAATAATTTTATAATTTCCAGGAACAAGATTATAAAAACGATTATCACTCTGAAAATTAATGCCGTCTATTGAATACACATAATTACCCAAAGCATTATTTATTTCGTTTATTTCTATTGCATAAGAATCTACAAAATCATTCGTTAGGTACTCTACTTCAAAAATAGGACTAGAGCTTTCTACTACAACTTTTATAGGTTTGTAAGAGCAATCATCAACAATTGAAGTATCTAATTTTATGGTTTTTACAGTGTAAGTTCCTGCTTTATGGGCTTCATAAGTTCTGCCAGATCCCATTAAATTTTCTTCAAAATACCAATTTATGGTGAATTCTGTTTCATCTAATTTTGAATCTAATAAAACAGGATTTGTAGTTTCGCCAGTTTCTGGATTGGCACAAATAACGCCGCCTTCTATTTTATGTTCTAAAAGTGGATAAACAATTATAGAAAAGAAACCTTCTGTAAAACATGTTGGAAATTTTTCATGAAAAGCTTTGTAATATATGTTTCGAGTACCCAGTTCAGAAAAATCGTAGTCCGCTGGGTTTATGGCATTTTCTCTATTTGAGTTTTTATAAAGTTCTACCTTTATACCCGGTATTTCAAATGAAGGTAATGTTACACTTCCACAAGCTGCTAATGTATTTATAGTGCCTAAAGTAGGTTGCTTAAAAATGGTGATACTAAATGTTTTTTCATCTTTACAAAAAAATCTGTTTCCATTTTCTGCATAAATATAAATTTCTTGAGAAGCGGTTATGATGTCTCCAGCATTTAATTTTGTACCCTTTCCATTTTTTTCGGTATAATAATTTCCAACATTTAGTTCTTGTAATATATAGTTTTCACAAGAATAAACATTTTCCATTTCATCAACTTCTAAACCTAAAATATGAACTCTAAACACATTTTCATTATTACAAATAGCTAAAACACTGTCTTGGTTATAAATGTATATTTCTTGTGTTGTTTCTATCTTTTGACCCGCAAATAATTGTGTTCCTTGTCCGTTAGGAGCTGAAAAATAATTTCCATTCCTTAATGTTGGTAATATATATGCTTCGCAACTAAATACATCTGTAAAGTTATCTACTAATGGCACAGGATTTAGAGTAACTTTAAAACTGGTTTCAGCATCACAAAAATTATTTTTATTATAAATATAAATGGTTTGTGAAGTTGTAATAGTTTCCCCTTCGTTTAATTTATTGCCCTTTCCGCCAGATTGTGTATAATAAAATCCGTTTGCTAAAGAAGGCAATACAGGTAAATCATCTTCACATTTTATGATATCATCTAAACTATCTACCAATGGTAAAGGATTAATGGTAATCATTGTTTCGAAACCAGTGCAATTAGGAACAGAAGTTACTTCTGGAGCATAATAAAACACAGATTGTGAATTGGTAATTAAAGTTCCTGAAGGTATAATTGTACCAGTACCATTTCTGTCTGTATAATAATTACCAAGGTCTAAACTAGGAATTGTATAGCTACCACAAGCTGAAACATTTTGAAAATTGTTAGTGTCTATAATTGTAATTGTAAAAGTACTTGTATCGGAACAATCGGTGGATGTATCTTTATTATAAACATAGATGGTTGTACTAGAAGTTATTTGGTCTCCTGTTTGTAGCTTTGTGCCTCTACCATTAGATTCTGTATAGAAATTACCGTTGGTTATTTCTGGTAAGATATAGGAATTACATACAATAACATCTGTAAAAGAATCTACAGCGGGTAATTTATAAATAGTTAAAGGGTATTCTTTTTCCGAACAATACTCACCATTAATTACAGAATAAAAGAAGATACTTGTACTTTCTGTAATACTAGTTCCTGTAGGTATTATTGTTCCAGTTCCCGTTGGGCCACCTGCGGCTGTATAAAATTCCCCAAATTTGGTGTCTGGTATGATATATTCACCACAATGTACAGGAGGAATAGAAAATTCTTCGGCAATAAAAACTAAAAAACTAGATTCGTTTGTACAGCCGTTTGAATTTACATTATAAATATAAATTTTTGTAAAATATAAAATAATATCACCTGCAAATAATTGTGTTCCTTTACCGTCTGAAGATGTAAAATATTCACCATTATCTAACGCCGGTAGGGTATAAGAAGTACAGGCGTATATATTCTCAAACTCATCTATTTCAGGTAAATTACTGTAATTAATATTAAAATTGATAATATCGAAGCACTCTGTATTGTTAACACCAACTAATCTTGCCCAAATAGCAATACTACTTGTATTATTTGCTAAAGGAAAATTTAAAGGGTCTTCAATTTTATTTGTACCTGTATTTGCTTCTACTTCAGAAGTATAATAGGTAAGTATGTAATTAGAAGCTGGAAGTCCGTTTAAAATTTGAGGCTTTGTAGGTGTTAAAATATCCACAGATATTTCGCCTTCACAAACTAAAAGATTATCTGGTGTGTTTGCTACTATTTCTTGAACCTTTAATTCAAATTCTAATATTGAATAACAAAATTGTCCTGTATTTTTATTTTTTAATTTTATGTAAATCGTTTCTCCAGATGTTGATGGATAATTTGTTAAAAGAGACTCTTCAATAGGAATATTATTTGAAACATTTTCCATAGAATTGTAATAGACAATATCATAAATGCTTTCATCTATAGCCAATACATCTTGGTTATTTTGAGTTAAATTAAAATGAGCAGTAGCATCAGAAATACATTCAAACAAATTTATTGGAGATGCTATTTGAAGGTCAGTTACTTCAACTTCATCAGAAAATACACAGTTTGTCATTAAACTGGTAATTGTTAATTTGTAAGCTCCTTTTTCTGAAACTGCTAAAACTGGGTTTGTTTCTGCCAAGAGTAAATTCCCGTCTTTTTCCCATCGATACTCAAAATCTGTAGTATTTTTATATCCAGAATCTAAAAGTATCTCTTCACTACCACAAATAGCTACATCTTTACCTAAATCAAAATTAGAAGTAAAACTACCTGATTGAATAAAAACAGCAGAGTCATAATCTGAATCATTGAGATCTCCTAAAACAAATTTTATTTTATAAGCAGTATTGGGTAATACTTTAGAAGAAGCACTCATCATCTTTGTATAACCTCTCATATTTAAGGTAGCGTTTGTAGCGTTATCTACATTATAAGTATCAAATAAATCTGCATTGATAGAACTACAGCTAGTGTTGTATTGTTGGTCTCTAATATTTTGAACAGAAATATTGGTGTTTGTGCCCGGAAGTACAGCTAAGTTTGTTGTTTCATTTGTTTCAATATTAGTTAATAATATTGCAAAAACATCACTAAAACTACATTGCCATTCTCCATATTCATTGGAAGCAAATAAGAAATTAAAATTAAAATCGTTACCAATTGGAATGAAATCAAATTCTAAAAAAGCCACATCTGTTATGGTAGCATTTTGACCGTTTTCATCACTAATTGCTTGTAGCTGATCATCTCCATTGGTAGATATTTCGCTACTTAAGTTAGCGTTTGTAAAGGCACCTTCAGAATATTTTGCAATTCCGTTTCTAATAATAATTCCTTCAGAAATAGGAAACGCTCCGTTGTTGTTATTAAAATATGCAACAGATTTAGTGCTAGAAATATTATAATTAGATACAGGAATACATGAATTGTTAATTAACATATTCACAAGTTCTTCGGCAGAATTAGAGCTGTCGTCTATAGTAATGGTTTGAGAAAAAAGTAAGGTAGGAACTAGTAAAAAATAAAAAAAACTAAGATGTATACACAATTTTCTTGTGTTGTACTTTAATGCTAGGGGAAACATAAACGATAGAAAATTAGGGGACTTAACTATTTAATAAAAAGAAAAGAATTTAAATTATGATTAAAATATTTTTTGGCAAAGATAAACTTTTTTCTAAAAAAGGATTCTTAAACGCCTTTAAATTATAAGATTAACAAATTAATATCTCTATAAGGCAAATTAAACCAATCTGCAACAGTTCTGTTCGTGAGAATTCCGTGGTAAAAATACATGCCATTTCGTAAGGTTTTATCAAATCTAGCAGTGTTTTCAAAACCACCTTCTTCTGCAATATTCAATAAATAAGGAGTAAAAATATTGCTAATAGAAACAGAAGCTGTTCTGGCATAACGTGCTGGAATATTAGGCACACAATAATGAATTACACCATGTTTTACAAAAGTTGGCGTTTTATGTGTGGTAACATTTGAAGTTTCAAAACAACCACCTCTATCAATACTTACATCAACAATAATAGCACCTTCTTTCATTTGCTCTATCATTGATTCTGTGGCAATGATTGGAGATCTATTTTTACCTCTCATGGCGCCAATGGCAACATCGCAACGCATTAATGCTTTTTTAATTGATTTTGGTTGCACAGTAGAAGTGTAAATAGGTGCAGATAAACAGTTTTGTAATTTTCTTAATTTGCTGATAGAATTATCAAAAACTTTTACTCTTGCGCCTAATCCAATAGCTGTTCTTGCGGCAAATTCACCAACTGTTCCTGCGCCAAAAATAACAACACTAGATGGCGGAACACCACCAATATTCCCTAACAGTAACCCATTTCCGTTGTTTACACCGCTCATAAGTTCGCCAGCAATTAAAATAGAGGCAGTACCAGCAATTTCACTTAATGATTTTACAATAGGATAGGAGTCATGTTCATCTTTTATATAATCAAAAGCTACTGCAGTAATTCTTTTTTTTGCCAAACATTCGAAATATTTTTTAGTTTGGGTTTTTAATTGTAAAGATGAAATTAAGATTGCTTGCGGATTTATATACTCAATTTCTTGTGCTGTTGGTGGCGCAATTTTTAAAATAATATTGCATTTAAAAGCTTCTTCTATATTGTAGGAAACCTTTGCTCCGGCTTCAGAATATTCTTTGTCTGTAAAATTGGCGCCATTTCCTGCTCCTGTTTCCACTACAATTCTATGTCCGTTAGAGGTTAAAGCAGCTACGGCATCTGGTGTTAAACATACCCGTTTTTCATCTATGTAAGTTTCTTTAGGTAAACCAATAAACAGTTCTCCTTTTTGTCTTTTTATTTCTAACATTTCTTCTTGTGGAAGTAATTGCTCTTTACTAAAAGGAGAAAATGAACTCATAAATAATTATTTTAATTGAATGTTACGTTGTTCATTTTCTAAAATAGATAAATGAATTTCAACAGAATCTAAAGGTAGTAAATTTTCTATGTTTTCTGGCCATTCTATTAAACACCAATCATTATTATATAAATAATCTTCAATACCCATGTCTAAAGCTTCTTCTTCTTGGGTAATTCTGTAAAAATCGAAATGAAAAACTATTTCTTCTTTTGAGGTTTTATATTCATTTACTAAAGAAAAAGTAGGAGAGGAAATGGTATCTAAAACACCCAATTGTTTGCAAATTTCTTTAATAAGTGTTGTTTTACCTACGCCCATTTGTCCGTAAAAAAGCAACGTTTTATTTTTTGCTGATGCAATTATTGCCTTAGCTACTTCAGATAAATCTTGTAAAGAATAGTTTTTATTCATAGTGCAAAAATAGAAAAAGTAATCAGAATTTAATTAATGTAATCTGTAAAAATAGATGAAGATATTTGTTGTTTTCACCCGATTACTGAATACTACTTTTTTATATTTTTTTAAGAAAATAAACCTAGCAATGGTCAAATTAAAGGGAATTAAAAAAGGTGCTCTAAAATCTATAATGCCCAATAATTTTAAAATCAAATAAACAATCTGCTAACACTTGTCCTGCGCCAATATTGTGTACAATCATAAAACCATTATTTTTCATAGATTTTTTGTTCACCACAATGCCTATATGGGTAATTGCGCCACCTAAATTCCAGCAAACAATATCACCAGGGACATAATCTTTTGGGTTTTTAGTGATGGATTTTACGGTTCCTTTTCTAGAAAAAAAGATCATAAGGTTCGGAACTCTTCTATGATCTATATTTTTGTCTGTCTTTTTTAATCCCCAAATTTTTGGATAGTTACTAAAGTTTTTTTGCATGTCTTCATGCACTTCTTTTTGTAAATCTATGCCTAATTTTCTATAGGCTCTAATAACAACATCTGTGCAAACACCTTTGCCTTTTGGTACATCTCCATTAGGATACTCAATAGAAAAATAACTTGGGTCGTAAACAATTTTGTCTTTTGTTAATTCAAATGCGGCATCAGATAATTTATCATTTGTAGTTTGAGAAAAACTACAACTAACAAATAATAAAACAAAAAATATATTAGATAAAAACTTCATTAAAACATTTTAGTTTTTTATTACATAGAATTCATAAGAGTGTCTCTTCCCTTTGGGAAGATTAAGATGGTTTTTTTTATTTCGGACTATAAACAGCACAAGGAATAATCATTTCTTCCAATGAAATTCCACCATGTTGATACGTGTTTTTATAATATTTTACAAAGTGATTGTAATTATTAGGGTAGGCAAAAAATAAATCTTCTTTAGCAAAAATATAGGCGCTATTCATAGCAATTGTTGGTAAAAAAATATCTTTCGGATTACGAACAGCAAATACATCTTTATCTTCATACGAAAGACTTCTACCGGTTTTGTAGCGTAAATTAGAACTAATATTTTTATCGCCAATAACTTTAGTAGGTTGCTTGCAATTAATGGTTCCGTGGTCTGTTGTTAAAATTAATTTCTGACCTAAATGTTGTGCTTTTTGAATAATTTCAAACAACGGAGAATTTTTAAACCAACTTAAGGTTAAACTTCTGTATGCTTTATCATCGCCGGCTAATTCTTTAATTACCTCCATTTCTGTTTTAGAATGAGATAACATATCCACAAAATTATACACCACTGTAGTTAAATCATTTTGTTTTGTACCATTATAATTGTCTGCCAATTCTTTACCGTTTTTTAAATTGGTAATTTTATAATACTGATGTTTTATATCTAAACTTAAACGTTTTATTTGTGCCGATAAAAAGTCGCTTTCATACATATTCATACCACCTTCATCGGTATCATTTTTCCAAAAATTTGGATGACGTTTTTCCATTTCAGAAGGCATTAACCCAGAGAAAATGGCATTTCTAGCGTATTGCGTTGATGTTGGTAAGATTGAGAAATAAGAATACTCTTGGTCTTTTTTATAATAATTATTGATAAAAGGCTCTAATATTCTATATTGATCAAAACGTAAATTATCTATAACAATCCATAAAACTCCTTGGTCTTTGCTTAATTCCGGAACCACATAATCTTTAAAAAGGGTATGTGAAAAAGTAGGTTTGTCATGAGCTGTTAAAAAATCTTGGTAATTTTTTTTAATAAATTTAAAGAATTGATTGTTTGCTTCTTGTTTTTGACTTTCTAAAATTCCTAACATACCAGCATCGCTAATATTTTCTAATTCTAATTCCCAATGAACTAACTTTTTATACAAGTCAATCCATTCTTCATAAGAATTTACCATAGCTAAATCCATAGAAATTTTTCTAAATTCTTGCTGATAACTAGAGGTTGTTTTTTCTGAAACCAAACGCGAGTTCTCTAAGATTTTCTTTAAGCTTAATAAAATTTGATTCGGATTTACAGGTTTTATTAAATAATCGGCAATTTTAGCGCCAATGGCTTCTTCCATAATATATTCCTCTTCACTTTTGGTAATCATTACCACTGGTAAATTGGCTTTTTTCTGTTTTATTTCAGAAAGAGTATCTATACCTGTTAACCCAGGCATATTTTCATCTAAAAATACAATATCAAAGTTTTTTTCACTTACTAAATCTATAGCATCAGCTCCATTAGTACAGGTTGTAACAGTGTAATTTTTATGTTCTAAAAAAAGGATGTGTGGTTTTAATAATTCAATTTCATCATCAACCCATAATATTTGAATACTACTCATAGTTTGTTTTAAGTTTTAACTTCTAACGTAAAAGTACAGTTTTGTTGTTCTTTTTTGATATTTTAATATGATAAAATATTGCCAAATTTGTGTAAACAACTTTTCTGTAATCGCTAGTTATCTGTATCTGTAATTTGATAAGTATTTAAACCTTAGCGTAATTTGTTAGCATTAATAATAACGTCTCTAAAATTATCTCTCAGATTTCACGGTTTTATGCAAAATAAAATTTACTACTCATTTTTATGGATGAAATAAAAGGGTACTATAATTTACAGAATTCTTAGGTATTAGCAAATCTCTAGTTTTAAAAAATGTTTAGTGCTATGCGATATTTTGTCCTTATTTAAAATAATTGCGAATAATTAAAAACCAAAATTAAAAATTTGCGAATTTGTAGCATTAAGTCGTATTTTGCAATAGATAGAAAAATGCATCTTTTGAAAAAAAAACAACCCAATAAATTAAAAATTTTAAACGATCCTATTTATGGTTTTATCCAAATACCAAATTCGTTAATTTTTGACATCATAGAACATCCTTATTTTCAGCGTTTAAGAAGAATAACTCAAATGGGTTTTTCTAACTTGGTGTATCCAGGAGCAAACCATACTCGTTTTCATCATGCACTTGGTTGCATTCATTTAATGCAAAAAGCAGTAAGAGTTTTACGTTTTAAGCAGGTAGAAATTTCAAATGAGGAAGAAAATGCGTTGTGTATTGCCATTTTATTGCATGATATTGGTCACGGAGCCTTTTCTCACGCTTTAGAGCATAGTATTGTTAGCGGAATTTCTCATGAAGAAATTTCTCTAAAATTTATGAAGAAATTAAATATTGAGTTTGAAGGAAAACTTACTTTGGCAATTGAAATTTTTGAAGGAAAATACCATAGAAAATTTCTGTGTAAATTAATTTCTAGTCAATTAGATATTGATAGATTAGATTATTTAAAAAGAGATAGTTTTTATACAGGCGTTACAGAAGGCAATATTTCTTCAGATAGATTAATTGCTATGATGAATGTAAAAGACGATGAATTAGTAATTGAGCAAAAAGGAATTTATTCGGTAGAAAAATTCTTAATTGCCAGAAGGTTAATGTATTGGCAAGTATATTTGCATAAAACAGGTTTGGTGGCAGAAAATATGTTGGTAAACGTTTTAAAAAGAGCCAAAGAATTGGCAGAAAAAGGAGACACGTTGTTTGCAAGTACTTCACTAAAGTATTTTTTATACAATCAAATTTCAAAAGAAAATTTTACAGAAGAAACTTTAGAAATGTTTTCTAAATTAGATGATTATGATGTTTTGTTGTCTATAAAAGAATGGACAAATCATTCAGATAAAATATTATCATCCTTATCTAAAATGATTGTAAACAGAAAATTGTTACGCATAGAAATTCAAAAAGATAAATTTGAAGAAAGTTTTATTCAGAAAAAACGATTAAAAGTTTCAAAAAAACTAGAAATTTCTTCGGAAGAAGCAAAATTCTTTGTTTTTCAGCAAGAGATAAGCAATCAAGCCTATTCCTCAGAACAACCTATTTATATTTTAAGTAAGTATGGTAAGTTAACAGATATGGCAAAAGCATCAGATCAATTAAATATACAAGCGCTTACGTATCCGGTGATAAAACATTTTATTTGTTATCCAAAGTAGTAGGGTTTTTGCCCACCAATTAAGGTGTTTTAGAAAAATTTTAGTTGTTCGAATTTGAATCAGAATTTTAGAATTCTACTTTTTTTAAAGGTATGGAGTAAACTATTATAGCCATATTCGTTATAATTTTTATATTTTTGCAATTAATGAAATTTACAGCACAACAAATAGCAGATATTTTAGAGGGTGAAGTTTATGGAAATCCAGACGAAGAAGTAAGCACACTGTCTAAGATAGAAGAAGGTAAAAGAGGATCTTTAACCTTTTTATCAAACCCAAAATACCATTCATATTTATATACAACAAATGCATCTGTTGCAATTGTTAATAAAACTTTTATTCCAGAAAAAGAAGTTAGTACAACACTGATAAAAGTAAATGATGCCTATGAATCTTTTGCGAAGTTATTAGAATTTTATAATGAAGTAAAAAATAATAAAACAGGTAGAGAACAACCATCTTTTCTGTCTGATACAGCAAAGGTTGGCACAAATGAATATATAGGAGCATTTGCTTATATAGGTGAGAATGTTGTTATTGGAGATAATGTAAAAATTTATCCAAATTCATATATTGGAGACAATGTTGTTATTGGTAACAATTGTTTTATTTTTTCTGGTGTAAAAATATATTCAGAAACCATTATAGGTAACAATTGTAAAATTCACTCAGGTACTATTATTGGTGCAGATGGTTTTGGTTTTGTTCCTGATAAAAATGGAGAATACAAAGCTGTTCCGCAAATAGGAAATGTAATCATAGAAGATTGTGTAGATATTGGTTCTAATGCTACTATAGATAGAGCAACATTAGGGTCTACCATTATAAGAAAAGGTGTTAAACTAGACAATCAAATACAAATTGCCCATAATGTAGAAATAGGTAAAAACACTGTAATTGCTGCACAAACAGGAATAGCAGGTTCTACAAAAATAGGAGAAAATTGTATTATTGGTGGGCAAGTAGGTTTTGCTGGGCATTTGGTAATTGGTAATAATGTTAGCATACAAGGGCAAAGTGGTATTACTAAAAATTTAAAAGACGGAGAAACCGTGCAAGGAACTCCTGCAATGAATTATTCAGATTATTATAAAAGCTATGTGCATTTTAAAAAATTGCCGGAAATAGCAAATAAATTACATAACTTAGAAAAGAGTGGGATACTCAAATAAGAAAATAATGAGTAATAAACAAAGAACAATACAAAAAGAAGTAAGTCTATCGGGTGTTGGCTTACATACAGGTAATACCGTAACAATGACGTTAAAACCTGCACCAGAAAATCACGGTTTTGCTTTTAGTAGAGTAGATTTAGAAGGAAGTCCAACTATAGAAGCAAGAGCAGAATATGTTGTAAATACGCAAAGAGGTACAAATCTTGAGAAAAACGGCGTTAAAATACAAACGTCTGAACATGTTTTGGCAGCGGCTGTTGGTTTAGGTATCGATAATTTATTAATAGAAATAGACGCATCTGAACCTCCAATTATGGATGGTTCTTCTAAGTTTTTTATAGAAGCTTTAGAAAAGGCAGGCATAGAAGAACAAGAAGCTGATATAGAAGAATATATTGTAAAAGAAATTATTTCTTACAAAGATGAAGAAACGGGTAGTGAAATTATTTTAATGCCTTCTAAAGAATACCAAGTAACAACAATGGTAGATTTTGGGACTAAAATTTTAGGAACTCAAAATGCAACTTTAGAAACAATTTCTGATTTTAAGAAAGAAATTGCAGACGCTAGAACCTTTAGTTTTTTACATGAAATTGAAATGTTACTAGAAAATGATTTAATTAAAGGTGGCGATTTAAATAACGCAATTGTATATGTTGATAAGCAATTATCTGTAGATACGATGGAAAAATTAAAAAAAGCCTTTAAAAAAGATAATATTGCTGTAAAACCAAATGGTATTTTAGACAATCTTACGTTGCATTGGGCAAATGAAGCTGCAAGACATAAATTATTAGATGTTATTGGAGATATGGCTTTAACAGGTATCAGAATAAGAGGTAAAATTATAGCGAATAAACCAGGGCATTTAATTAATACACAATTTGCAAAAAAACTAGCTAAAATTATTAAGCTAGAAAAGCGAAACAAAGTACCTCAATATGATTTAAATCAGCCGCCATTATTAGATATTCATCAAATTATGGATATTCTACCTCATAGACCTCCATTTTTATTGATAGACAGAATAATAGAATTGTCTGATAAACATGTTGTAGGAATGAAAAATGTAACCATGAATGAGAATTTTTTCGTTGGTCATTTTCCAGGAGCACCTGTAATGCCAGGCGTTTTACAAATAGAAGCAATGGCACAATGTGGTGGAGTTTTAGTATTAAATACGGTTCCAGATCCAGAAAATTATTTAACGTTTTTCATGAAAATGGACAAGGTTAAGTTTAAGCAAAAAGTGTTGCCAGGAGATACTTTAATTTTTAAAGCAGAACTAATTACACCTATTAGAAGAGGTATTTGTCACATGCAAGCGTATGCGTATGCAAATGGTAAACTAGTTGCAGAAGCAGAATTAATGGCGCAAATTGCTAAAAAGAAATAATTATGAATCAGCCACTAGCGTATGTTCATCCGCAAGCAAAAATAGCAAGAAACGTAGTTATAGAACCTTTTACAACTATTCATAACAATGTAACCATTGGATCAGGAACTTGGATTGGTTCTAATGTTACAATTATGGAAGGTGCAATAATTGGTGAAAATTGTAGGATTTTTCCAGGAGCAGTAATTTCTGCAATTCCACAAGATTTAAAGTTTAATGACGAAGAAACCACTGTAGAAATAGGGAACAATGTAACTATTAGAGAATGTGTTACCATTAATAGAGGTACTTCAGATAGGATGAAAACCGTCATTGGCAATAATTGTTTAATTATGGCTTATTGTCATATTGCACATGATGTAATAGTTGGTGATAATTGTATTTTTTCTAACAATTCTACTTTGGCAGGTCATGTAACTATTGGAGACAATGTTGTATTGGCAGGAATGGTTGCTGTACATCAATTTGCCGCAGTTGGCAATCATGCATTTGTAACTGGGGGTTCATTGGTTAGAAAAGATGTACCACCTTATGTAAAAGCAGCAAGAGAACCATTATCTTATGTGGGTATTAACTCAGTAGGATTGCGAAGAAGAGGATATACTACAGAAAAAATAAGAGAAATTCAGAATATCTATAGAATTTTATTCCAAAAAAATTACAACTATACCCAAGCAATAAATATAATTGAAGCAGAGATGGAAGCAACACCAGAACGTGATGAAATTATACAATTTATAAAAGATTCGCATAGAGGTATTATGAAAGGGTATTTTAATGTAAACTAAAATATCTTAAGAAATTAGATTTATTTAATAGGAATTAACTAAAATAATGACTTACAGTTTAAAGCTGTATGGCAAAAAGCATAAAAAAATAATGGCAACAACATCAGATATTAGAAACGGATTGTGTATTAGATATAACAACGATATTTATAAAATTGTAGAATTTTTACACGTAAAACCAGGAAAAGGTCCAGCTTTTGTTAGAACAAAATTAAAAAGTGTTACCAACGGAAAAGTGATAGATAACACCTTTCCTGCAGGAAGAAAAATAGAAGATGTTCGTGTAGAAACACATAAGTTTCAATTTTTATATCATGATGGAGAATTCTATCATTTTATGAACGAGGTAGATTATACTCAAATTCGTTTGTTAGAAGCTGCTTTAGACAACCCTGGATTAATGAAAGAAGGAGAAATTGTAACTATAATTATTAACTCTGAAGACAATATGCCACTTTCTGTAGATTTACCGGCAAGTGTAATTTTAGAAGTTACCCATGCAGAACCAGGTGTTAAAGGAAATACAGCTACAAATGCAACAAAACCTGCAACTGTAGAAACAGGAGCTAGTGTAAATGTACCTTTGTTTATTAATGAAGGTGATAAAATTAAGGTAGAAACTACTAAGGGAACATATCAAGAAAGAATAAAAGAATAAAAGAATAAAAAAGTTAAAAGTCATCAGTTTGCAGTTTGCAGTTTGCAGTTCCCTCGCAATCTAGTTGACTGAATACTGTCAACTGTGAACTATCTGTTGAAAACATGAAATTCAAAAAACCAAAAACCCTTAAAGAGATTTCGTTATTACTAAATATTGAATACATTGGTGATTCTAATTTTGAAATTTTAGGAATTAACGAAATTCATGTTGTAGAAAAAGGTGATATCGTTTTTGTTGATCATCCAAAATATTATGACAAAGCTCTTAATTCTGCTGCAACTACAATTTTAATCAACAAAAAAGTAGCTTGTCCGGTTGGTAAAGCTTTATTAATTTCAGACGATCCTTTTCGTGATTTTAATAAAATAACAAATCATTTTAATCCTTTTATTGCATCAAAAGTTAGTATTGCAGAAAGTGCAACTATTGGAGAAAATACCATTATACAACCCAATGTTTTTATTGGCAATAATGTAAGTATTGGTAAAAACTGTGTAATTCATCCAAATGTTACAATTTATGATAACGCTGTAATTGGCAATAATGTTATCATTCATGCAAATACTGTTTTAGGAGCAGATGCTTTTTATTATAAAAACAGACCAGAAGGTTTTGATAAATTAATTTCTGGAGGAAGAGTTGTGCTAGAAGATTTTGTAGATTTAGGAGCTTCTTGTACCATAGATAAAGGAGTTACCGGAGATACAACAATTGGTAAGGGAACAAAAATTGACAACCAAGTGCATGTTGGACATGATACAAAAATTGGCAAGAAATGTTTAATTGCTTCTCAAACAGGAATTGCAGGTTGTGTAATTATTGAAGATGAAGTTACTATTTGGGGACAAGTAGGCACAACAAGCGGAATAACAATTGGAGAGAAGGCGGTTATTTTGGGGCAAACAGGTGTAACTAAATCGGTAGCTGGAGGAAAAACTTATTTTGGAACTCCAATTTCAGAATCAAGAGAAAAGTTAAAAGAATTAGCAGAATTAAAACGTTTTTTAAAAGAGCGAAAAAATAGCAAATAAGGTTTTTAATAAATTTTAACTTTTTATAAAGAATTCTATCAATATAATTGTTGAATTTTCTTTTTTAAAAAGAGAACAAAGAACTATTTTTGTGTTATAAATTAAATCAAACTCCATTTTATCTTCCCTTTGGGAAAATTTTACAGAAATGGGATAAAATAACAAACCAATGAGTGTTTTAGTAAATAAGAATTCAAAAATTATTGTACAAGGTTTTACTGGTAGTGAAGGTACTTTTCATGCTGGTCAAATGATTGATTATGGAACAAATGTTGTTGGAGGAGTTACTCCAGGAAAAGGAGGTCAAGTACATTTAGGAAAACCTGTTTTTAATACCGTTAAAGAATCTGTAGAAGAAGTAGGAGCAGATACTTCAATTATTTTTGTACCACCGGCATTTGCTGCGGATGCAATTATGGAATCTGCAGATGCAGGAATTAAGGTAATTATTTGTATTACTGAAGGAATTCCTACCGCAGACATGGTTAAAGTAAAAGCATATATAGATAGTAGAGATTGTAGACTTGTTGGACCTAACTGTCCAGGAGTAATTACACCGGGTGAAGCTAAAGTTGGTATTATGCCAGGTTTTATCTTTAAAAAAGGTGGAGTTGGTATTGTTTCTAAATCAGGAACTTTAACGTATGAAGCTGCAGACCAAGTTGTAAAACAAGGATTTGGAATTACAACTGCTATTGGTATTGGTGGAGATCCAATTATTGGTACTACAACTAAAGAGGCAGTTGAGTTATTAATGAATGACCCAGAAACAGAAGCAATTGTAATGATTGGTGAAATTGGTGGTAATCTTGAAGCAGAAGCGGCACAATGGATTAAAGCTGATGGAAATAGAAAACCAGTTGTTGGTTTTATTGCAGGTCAAACTGCGCCAGCAGGAAGAACAATGGGGCACGCAGGTGCAATTGTTGGTGGTGCTGATGATACAGCGCAAGCAAAAATGAAAATATTAGCAGCAAACGGAATTCACGTTGTAAGTTCTCCTGCAAAAATTGGAGAAATGATTGCTAAAGTATTAAAGTAAATAGATTTTCTTTAAGAAACTGTTAAAGTTTCATAATAATATAGCTTAAACTCCGTTGAATTCGTAAATTCATCGGAGTTTTTTATTTCAACCAAAATTAATATTTATGAAAGAATTAAAATTGTTATGCATTAGCTTTTTGTTAATTACAGCAGTAAGTTGTAAAACGAATGAAGAGAAGAGTTACAAAGTAACATCAGAGAAAGATACCAATGGTTTAACCTACGAAACGGTAGAAAATGATCCAACAGGTTTGCGCTTGTACACTTTAGAAAATGGTTTAAAAGTATATTTAAGTCAGAATGCTGATGAACCTAAGATTCAAACCTATATTGCTGTTAGAGCAGGTTCTAATTACGATCCGAAAGAATCTACAGGTTTGGCGCATTATTTAGAACACATGGTTTTTAAAGGAACTCATAAAATAGGTACAGCAGATTGGGAAAAAGAAAAGGGATATTTAGAAAAAATTTCTGATTTGTATGAACAGCACAGAGCAGAAAAAGATGCCGATAAAAAACTAGCACTTTATAAAGAAATTGATGAGGTTTCTTTAGAAGCATCTAACCATTCAATTGCCAATGAATATGATAAAATGACAGGGTCTTTAGGAGCAACAGGTACAAATGCTTATACTTGGTTTGAGCAAACGGTGTATACAAATAAAATTCCTGCAAATGAATTTAACAAATGGGTAGATTTAGAATCAGAACGTTTTGGAACATTGGTATTGCGCTTATTTCATACAGAATTAGAGGCAGTTTTTGAAGAGTTTAATCGCGGCCAAGACAATGATTTTAGAAAACGTTACGCCGCAATGTTAGATGGTTTATTTCCTAAACATCCTTACGGGCAACAAACAACTATTGGTACAGGAGAGCATTTAAAAAATCCTTCTATGGTAGATATTCATAATTATTTTAACAAATATTATGTACCTAATAATATGGCGGTAGTTTTGGTAGGAGATTTTGAGTTTGAACCCACTATTAAAAAAGTAAATGATGCTTTCGGAAAATTTGAAAGAAAAGAATTAACGCATCCAACATTGGCTAAAGAAGAAAAAATTACAGCGCCCATTGTAAATGAAGTTTTCGGACCAACATCCGAATCTATTTCTATTGCCTTTAGATCTGAAGGTATAAATTCTGAAGAAGAAAAAATGGTAACGCTTTGCGATATGATATTGGCGAATGGTAATGCAGGTATTATCGATTTAAATTTGAATCAAAAACAATTGGTACAAAGAGCAAGTTGTTCGCCTACTTTTTTAAATGATTATGGGTATCATGCTTTTACAGGAAATCCAAAAACGGGTCAATCTTTAGACGAAGTTAAAGAGTTGTTGC
The DNA here is from genome assembly GCF_051251875.1 of Polaribacter sp. GTDB lineage: Bacteria > Bacteroidota > Bacteroidia > Flavobacteriales > Flavobacteriaceae > Polaribacter. The sequence goes on along the minus strand of NZ_JBPOGL010000038.1, from coordinate 19,917 downwards.
TAGCTCAAATAGAGAAGTTAAAAAAGGGTGAATTTGACGAATGGATGATTGAAGCTGTGGTAAATGACTTAAAATTAAGCCGGACAAAACAATATGAAGATAATTCAGCATTAGCAGATACCTATGTAAACGCTTTTATTTATCATCAAAATTGGGCAGAAAGAGTTCAGTTTTTAGAAGAATTAAAGAAAATTAGTAAAGAAGAGTTGGTGAAATTTGCAAATACTTTTTATCAAGATAATTATGTAATTACATACAAAAGAAAAGGTGAGGATAAAAATATTGTAAAAGTAGCAAATCCTGGAATTACACCTGTGCATTTAAATAGAGACAAAAGTTCAGATTATTTAACAACATTTAATAAAATTGAAGCAGCACCTTTACAACCTAAATTTGTAGATTATAAAACAGCTATAAAGGAAACAAAAACTGAAAATGGAATTAAAGTTTCCTATGTAGAAAATGAAAAAAATGATTTGTTTGATATGAATATCATTTTTGATTTAGGGTCTGATAATGATAAAAAACTAACTTTAGCTGCTGGGTATTTAGAATATATTGGTACAGATAAATACACCAATGAAGAGCTTAAAAAAGAGTTTTATAAGTTAGGTATTTCATATTACGTAAGTACAGCAAATGATAAAACTTATGTTGGTTTAAATGGTTTAAAAGAAAACCTTGCAAAAGGGTTAACCTTGTTAGAGCATCTTTGGGATAATGGAAAAGCAGATCAAGATACTTATAATAAATATGTTGAAAAAATTTACAAAGGCCGCCAAGACGGAAAAACTCAGAAAGGAAATATTCTATGGAACGGCTTGATGAATTACGGTAAATATGGTGAAAATTCACCTTTAAGAGACATCATGCAAATAGATGAATTAAAGGCAATTAATCCAGAAGAGTTGGTAGGTATTATAAAAGATATGAAGAATTACAAACAACGTATTTTTTATTATGGTAAAGATGTAAATAATGCTGTTACTTCATTAAATACTCATCATAAAATATTTGGTGAGTTAAAAGAATATCCGGAAGCAAAAGAATATAAAGAAACAGAAACTGGCGGTAATGTCTTTTTTACTAATTACGATATGGTACAAACCGAATTGATGTTTTTAGCAAAAGGAGAACCTTTTAAACCAGAAAATATGGCTGCTTCTACCTTGTTTAATACATATTTTGGTAGTGGTTTATCATCCATAGTATTTCAAGAAATAAGAGAGTCTAAATCTTTAGCGTATTCTGCTTTTGCTGCTTATAGTAATGCTTCTAAGAAAGATGAGGCAAACTATGTAATGGCTTATGTGGGTACTCAAGCCAATAAGTTAGAACAAGCTGTAGATGCAATGATGGATTTAATGAATGAAATGCCAGAAGCAGAAAAGCAATTTAACGCCGCTAAAGAAGCTACATTAAAAAAATTAGCAGCACAAAGAATTACAAAATCTAGTATTTTTTGGTCTTATGAACGATTGAAAAAATTGGGCATCGATAATGATAACAGAGAAGAAATGTACAATATTATAAAAGGCATGACAATGGAAGATTTAAAAGCCTTTTTTAATAAAAATATTAAAGGAGAATCTTATAACGTTATGGTAATTGGTAACAAGAAAGATTTAAATGTGGCTTCACTTAAAAAACTAGGGAAAATTAAAGAATTAGATATAGATTATTTATTTAATTATGTTGATAAAAAAGAAGTAAAGCAATAAGCATAATTTTTCTTTACGGTATTTTTCTGCAAGAAAAGAGGCTGTCTTAGAAGTGAATTTTTTATTAAATTGATTTACATTCATTTAAATAAAATTAATAGCTTTTTTGACAGCCTTTTCTATTATATAAAGTTACTGGACTTTTACGATGTTTAAAATCAAAAAAAAGAAGCATATTCAATATTAAATTCAAGTTTTTGAATATAACTCGTACAAAATTGATTGATATTTTATGTTACCCTTTGTTTGGACTGGTAAAGGTGTCTGTAGAAAGACTTATAGTAAAGGATGTGTATTGTTTAAAAATGAAGTAGTATTCTGATAAAATAAAATAGATATAAAAATAAAACCCTGTAAATTGTATTTACAGGGTTTTTATTTTTATTTAGTATTATTAAAAATCTAAACCTGGTGCTGCAGGACTTGATGCTTGCGCTTTTTGTGGGTTTAAAATTAAATAGGTACCTAATGCAGTTAATGCTGCATATTTACCGTAGTTCCCAATCTTTTTGATTGCTTCTTTTCTTGTGATTTCTGTGTTGTTTTGTGTTTTCATGCTTTATTTATTAATAATTACTTTTTTACTTAAGGTTCCCTCTAAAGTTTGCAAATATACAATATAAAAATTACTTTTTGTTAATTTATTTGTTGAAATTTCATAAGAATTTTTATCTGTAAAACGATCTTTAAAAATTACTCTACCCAATACATCAAATAAAGTAACTTCTGTTGTCCCTAGAGACAATCCTTTAATTTGTATGCTGTTATGATTGCTGTAAATAGTAGTTGTAGGGAGTGTAGTGTTTTGTGTAGCTAAAGTAGATGTTGTGGTATGTAAATAAAAACGACCAATTCCGTTGGTGTTGCTTGTTGTAATGTAATTACTACCATTATCTACTCTTGTAAAAGTTCCTAATTCTCTATCTTCTAAGAAAATCATATATCCTGCAGGTAAAGCTTCATGAGTAAAATTAAACGTAATTTGTGTGTTTTCTTCTGCTTTAACACCAATAGGCACTATCATTGTTTCGTAATCTGAATTGGGTAATGTTTGTGTAAAAAAATCTGTATCGGCATAAGTACCATCTACTAGCTTAGAGTAAATATCAAAATCATAATTGGCAAAAACTCCTGCATCATTATCATCTATACCTTTAGATCCATTTTCTGAATAGAAAACCTTAGATTTACTAAAATTTGTACCATCCGTGAGACTCATGATTATTCGAGTAATAGTAGAAGTGGTTCTACTAAAAGTAGTTCCTGTTTGATGACTTTGCATAGTTTGTGGAATAGAAATTGTGCCACCTCCAGAATTTGTTTTTATTAAAAAACCTTGTCCTGGCGCTAAGTATCTATCTGCATCTGAGTCTACTATTGGCTCATATTTATTTATTAAGTTTTCATAAATATAAATAGCTTTGTTTTCTGTTTTTAATGCAGCACTATTAGTTGTAATAAAGTTATCATCTGTATTTATAGGAATGTAAGAAGGGTATGGGTTTCCTAAACTTCTAAAACCTATAGAAGTACCACTATTAGCAGCTATAGTTGTACCAGCATCTGTTACTCTATTAGCACCAATAAAACTTAATACACCCGCGGTATTTTTTTGAGCTGCATAACCAACTCCTTCCATAAAATTTCCTGCACTACCAATATTCGAAGAGTTATAGTAGGTCCAGGCATTTGCACTTGTAGAATATGGACCAAGTGCATATTTGGTGTTTCCACTTTCTTCTTTATTTGTAATATTATTTGCTACATTGGTTGCAAAAGTGTTTAAATTTTGATTCGTAACCATTGAAGAAATAATGTGCCAATCTGTATCTACATATCGGTTATATTTAATATTTCCTCCATAACTTTTTCCTATAAAAGACCCGTTTTTTGTAACGTCAGAGTCTATTGTTATAGAACCTGTAGTAAGTGTTAAATTTGCAGAAGGATCAATAGTTAATGCGGCTCCACTTTTTACAAATGTATTGTTAGCTACTGCATTACCAGAAGAAATAGACATGGTAATACCATCTGGTATAACAACATTTTCGTTGGCTTCTGGTATTCCATTCGGATTCCAGTTTGTAGCTGTATTCCAATCAGTTCCTGTTGCAATTTTTATAGGATTTGCACTTGTATGCAGAAAAAAACGGCCTATTCCAGTATTACCATCTGTTGAAGTTACACTTGTTGTAGCTGTGTATTCTGTAATTGCTTCTTCATTAGTTCCATTTACTTTAGATCCTGTTATTAAGGTAAGTGTTTTTTGCTCTCTATCTTCAAAATAAACATTAATGCCTGCAGGTTGATTCTCAAATTCAAAACTAAATTTTATTTCGCTGTTTATTGTTGCATTAAGACCTATTGGCACTACCATTTCCTCAAAGTTTGAATCAGGTAGAGTTTGATTCTGGAAATCTTGACCTGGAAATTCACCATTTATTAGTCTTGAATATATGTCGAAAGGATAATTTGTAAAAACAACTGCATCGTTATTATCAATACCTAAAGATCCAGAGAAATAATAATATATATGTGCAACTTTATGAGTCTGAGATTCAGTATCTACACGAAGAAGAACTCTAAAAACAGTAGCCACAGCACTGTTGGTGGCTATGTTGTTATTTTCTGTATTTATTTGTTCAGAAACCTTACCGTTATTAGAATCATCAATAGATGCTGCTATAGAAGATTCATTTAAAAATAAACTTGTGGCATTTACGGAAGTTGCGGTTATTAATAAAAATGAACATATTAATAATGTTAATTTTGAAAAGAGTTTTTTATTCATGTTTTTTTAAATTTATGTTAGGTAAATTTTAAACAGTTATACCTTGTTTTTATTGATTTTACATTGTTAATAATCAATGAATTGTAAGAACAAATCAATAACAAAAATACAAAAACGCAAGTGTAATGTACAAAATATTTATGATTTGTAAAAAAAATAACACAAAGTTTACATAATCTATTTTACTAGTAAGAAATAGCTTGTAAGTTAATGCTGTTTATTTATTGATAAATCTTTTTTTAAGCGTATTGTTTAACAGGATTGCATACAAAGTGTAGGGAGGAGAAGGGGGTGTAATTTTATGACAAGAAAGTAGTATTGGTTTTATACTACTTTGATCAACACTATATTATGTTTTAATTGATAATAGTTTATTAGGTTTATTATTTTTATAAATCAATAAAACTGAACAATGACCTCATTGCTCAGTTTTAATTATTAAATGTTATCCTATATTAATAATTTGTATCGATGTCCATTATTTAGGAATATATATTTACTAAAAATCTAAACCTGGTGCTGCCGGACTTGATGCTTGCGCTTTTTGTGGGTTTAAAATTAAATAGGTACCTAATGCTGTTAATGCTGCATATTTACCATAGTTTCCAATCTTTTTGATTGCTTCTTTTCTTGTGATTTCTGGTGTGTTTTGTGTTTTCATAGAAATTGAATTTGTTTTATTTAATGAATGATTATTTTTTTGTTACAGTTCGTTCTGTAGTTTCTAAGTTTTTTACAAATATATTCTTTTTTTATTAAATTTATTTCTATATATGAAAAAAATACATTTTACTGTATATTAATTAATTAATATAAGTAATTTGGTGGTAAATTTATGAAATATTCAAAATGGGCTCTTATTTTAGGGTGTAAAATAGAAAATTGCTTTAATTGAATAGGTGTTATCTTTTTATTTTTCTACTATTTATAGTATACTTCTTAATTCATTTAGACTATTAAAAAAGGAAAGTTATCTATTGTTTTACTCTAGTAGAAACTGATGTTAGCTTTACCATTTTTATAAACGAAGCTGTAATTCTATAAAATTAGATTGGTAGAAATATATAAAAGTATAAACTACAAATATGTATTTTATACAGATGTTATTTTAAGTTGAATGTTGTTATTTCGTATTCCGATACAGAATGTTGATGATTAAGAATTTCTAGGATCTCCTGCAATACTCATTTTTTTAGACTGAATAATGTTCATACTACAAAAACCAAAACGGTCTGTAATTTTACCATAACAGGCATAAATTCCCATTCCGTTTATTGGGTATTGATGCACTACATTTGTAAAATGTACAGCATCAAAATAAATACCATCTGCATCTATAAATGTACTTAATCGCATGAGTTTTCCTTGTGAAGTTTTGTTGTAACGAGTGGTTACTAATTGTCCGTAAAGCAACACGTTTTTATTTGAAAACTCACTCATGTTTTTTGCTTTTATATGTGGATGCAATTTGTCTGTAAGCAATGAAAAATAATCATGAATGGTAAAACCTAACAATTCCATTTCATCATATACATTTTCTAACCAATGCGTATTTAATTTCGGGATTTCAAAATGCTGATTTTGAACTCGAAATAATTTTCCTTGAAATTCCCCTACTGTTTTTTTTGTAGCACTTAATTTAAAAGTTGCTTGCCATAATAAGGCTGTTTTTGGTTTGTTTGTAAATCGAAACCCATCAATTCTTATTAAAACCGTTAGTTGTTCTATGGAGATGGTAACACGATCTATAAAATCATCCAAAGAAAGAAAATTACCATACAATTGACGTTCCGTTAAAATTCGTTGGATTAATAAATCTTCTAGATTTTTGAGATATCCAAAACCTAAATAAATCGTTTTTCCTTTTACAGTATTTGCATGATCGCTTTTATTTATACAAGGCAATTCTACAATGGCGCCACACATTTTTGCTTCATGAATATAATGTTCTGCGGAATAAAATCCGCCACCATTATTTAAAACTGCTGTCATAAACTCAATAGGGTAGTAGCATTTTAAAAATAAACTTTGGTAACTCTCAACAGCATAAGAAGCAGAATGTCCTTTAGCAAAAGCGTAGCCTGCAAAACTTTTAATCTGATTCCAAACTTCAAAAATTAAATGGTCTTTGTGTCCTTTTTTTCTGCAATTGGCAATAAATTTATCTTCAACTGCTTTAAATTCTGCTACAGAACGGTATTTTCCGCTCATTCCTCTTCGTAAAACATCGGCTTCACCCAAGGTTAAATCTGCAAACTGATTGGCAACTTTCATTACATCTTCTTGATAGACCATAACGCCATAAGTCTCTGGCATAATTTGTAATAAAATAGGATTTGCTTCTTTTCTTTTTTCAGGAAAACGATGTCTTTTTATAAATTCATCTTTCATTCCAGAGCCAGAAACGCCTGGTCTAATTATAGAACTTGCAGCTACCAAACCAATATAATCTTCCGTTTGTAATTTTTGCATCAATCCACGCATTGCGGGAGATTCTACATAATACGCACCAATGGCGCCACCTGTTTTTAAAAGATTATTGATGTTTTTATCCTTCTTAAAAGTTTCTACATCTGTAATGTCTATTGGTGGATTATTAGGATTGTTTTCTTTGATAATTTCTAAGGCGTCTTTAATTTTTGCCAAGCCACGTTGCCCTAAAATATCAAACTTAAAAATACCCACATCATCTGCAATATTCATATCAAACTGAACGGTAGAAAATCCTTTTGGAGGTAAATTGGTGGCAGAATAATAATGAATTGGTTTGTTTAGAATTAAAATTCCTGCGGAATGTACACTCACATAATTGGGGAAACCTTCAATTAATTTACCGTATTTTAAAACCAGTTTTGCAATATCATCTAATTGATTTGGCGCAATACCTTTACTTAATTTATCAATTTCTTCTTTTGGCAGCCCAAAAACCTTACCTAATTCTCTAATAACAGCCTTGTATTTAAACGTAACGTAAGTTGCCAACAATGCCACATTCTCAAATCGATTAAAAATATATTGTGTCATTATATTTCTATCCTTCCAAGAAAAATCGATATCAAAATCGGGCGGAGAAGCTCTAAACGGATTGATAAATCGCTCGAAATATAAATCTAATTCTATAGGATCTACATCTGTAATCCCTAAAATATAAGCTACAATACTGTTGGCGCCACTTCCTCTACCCACATGAAAAAAGTTGTTGCTTTTAGCGTGTTTTATAATATCATAATTGATTAAAAAAAAGGAAACAAACTTTAAATCGATAATTACTTTCAATTCTTTTTGAAGTCTATCATGTACTTTTTTAGTTGGATTTGAGTATCTCTTATGAATATTTGCATCACACAATTGCAATAACATGTTGCAATCTTCTTCAAAACTTTTGCAATACAGATTTAGGTTCTGATTTTTACGAGCGTTATTAAAATCGAAGTTGATGTTGCATTGTTGTAAAATAGAATTTGTGTTTTTAAGGATAAACGGAAACTCTTTAAAATGTTCTTTTAGTGCTGTTAGCGAGTGTATTACATCTGTTGTTAAGCATTGTTCTGTTGTAGGGAGTTTACTTAATAAAGTATTGTTATCTATGGCGCGTAACAATCTGTGTGCATTAAAATCTTTTTTATTTCGAAGTGTTACTTGTTGTTGAATGACCAATTTATCTGTAAATTTTTTTAAATGAGAAAAACGAAGTTTATTAATCTCGGCAATAGAAATTCCTATAAATTCATGGTCTTTAAAATCTGTGATATTTAATTCTAACACTTTTTCAAACGGATAAATAATAAACACATCTTCTAAATAATTAGGGATTGCTGGAATATTGGTTTTCGTTTCTAAAAAAGAAGATAAATAGTGATTGATGTTTTGAAAACCAAGATTGCTTTTTGCAAGTGCTACAAATTGTTGGGTATTTCCATTTCTAAAATCAACACCTATTACAGGTTTAATGTTATACTTTTTAGCTTGTTGTATAAAATTTATACAGGCAGAAGTATTGTTAATATCTGTAAGCGCAATACTTTTTATGTTGTTTTCTTTTGCAAGTTCTAGTAGCGCTACTTCAGAAAATGTTCCGTAGCGTAAAGAATAATATGTATGACAGTTTAAATACATAAAAAGATGAATTATTGTTTTCTGTGTGCTAAAACCAGCGGAGGTTCTCCGTTAAAAGGATTGTTAAAACGGCCAATAGATTTTGCGCCCATAGAAGCCGCTCTCATAATACTTTTTTCTCCATATTTGTTGCGAACCGTATCCATTGCGTTGTATAAATCTAATAGTTGTTCTGTGTCATCAAATAAATTAATTTGATAATTTCCACTTACAATATCAGAGATTTTTACACCTACCAATCGTATTAACAATCTACGTTGATATAGTTTTTTAAACAATTCTAAAACAGCAGGAATAATAATATGGTCTGCGCTTGTGTATGGAATTTTTACCTGTTTGCTATACGTGTTAAAATCTGAATATCTAATTTTTACACTGATTACGCCTGCAAGTTTGTCTCCTTTTCTCAATTGATACGCTAAGTTTTCTGCCATTGCAAAAATGGTTTCTTTTAACTTTATCATATCAATGGTATCTTTTGTGTAAGTTCTTTCTGTGGATAAAGATTTACGTTCGTGAAAAGCAATTATTGGCGCATTGTCTATTCCGTTAGCACGTTTCCAAATGGTTTTTCCGTTTTTACCCAAAACACTTATCATCATTTCTAAAGGCATTTCTTGAATCACTTTTACTTTATCAACGCCAAGGTTTCTAAGAATTTGATAGGTTTTATTTCCTACGGATGGAATTTTTTTAATAGATAAAGGCGCTAAAAAATCTTTTTCAAAACCAGCATCAATCAATAATTGATTGTTCGGTTTTGCTTCGCCAGTGGCAACTTTAGACACAATTTTGTTTTGCGACATTCCGAAAGAAATAGGCAAACCACTTTCTTTAATAATTCTTTGACGTAATTCAGAAGCATATTTATAACTGCCAAAAAAAGCATCCATTCCAGAAAGATCTGCATAAAATTCATCAATACTCGCTTTCTCAAAAATGGGGACTTTTTCTTTGATGATTTCTGTAACAATATTTGAGTATTTAGAGTAGATACTTGTATCTCCTCTAATAACGGTTGCTTCAGGACATAATTTTCTGGCAATTTTCATAGACATACCAGAATGCACGCCAAATCTTCTTGTTTCATAACTACAAGCAGCTACAACACCTCTGTCTCCTGTTCCGCCAACCAACAACGGTTTCTTTTGCAATCGACTATCAATCAGTCGTTCACAAGAGACAAAAAAAGTATCTAAATCGAGATGTAAAATATTTTTTTTCACGATGTAAAATTAGCTACAAATTCATACATTTGTTGCTCAATATTGTAGCATTATGAATAATTTATCTAAAAACATCAAACATTTAAGAGGTTTAAAAGGGTTAACGCAAGAGTCTTTGGCGGAAGAATTGTTGGTAACAAGATCAAGAATAAGTTCTTATGAAGAGAATAGATCTTCACCAACCATTGATTTTTTGATCGATTTTTCTACCTATTTTAAAATACCTATTGATATTATTATCAAAAATGATTTAACAAAAGCAAAAGATGTTTCTTTTATTGAAGTTGGAAATAAAAGAGTATTGTTTCCAATAACGGTAGATAGTGATAATGAAAATTTAATAGAGGTTATTCCTTCAAAAACATCTGCTGGTTATTTATTAGGGTATGATGATCCGGAATATATAGAGCAATTACAAAAAATAAAATTGCCGTTTTTGCCAACGGGAAAACACCGCGCTTTCCCGATAAAAGGAGATTCTATGTTGCCTATGAAAGATGGTTCTTATGTAGTAGCAGAATTTGTTGAAGATATAAAAGAAGCCAAAAGCGGACTGTCTTACATTGTGGTTACAAAAGATGATGGAATGACGTATAAAAGATTGGAAAACTTGGTAGTAGAAAAACAATCTTTTTTACTAAAACCAGACAATCCTTCTTATCAATCTTATGAAGTACCTGTTTCTGAAATTTTAGAATTATGGAAATTTACCTGTAGTATTAATACACAAGAATATGAGGAACACGAATTGAAATTGAGTAGTATTATTCAGATGTTTAACGGACTAGGAGTAGAGTTGGAGGCATTGAAAAAGTCTTTAGTTTAGTGAGGTAAAGAATATAGTCATAAATTTACTTAACAGTCTAAGTTAGTGATGTTTTATTATTGAAATGGAAAGATTTCTTAGATAACAGATTGCATTATAGAATGGGCAAAAATAGTAAACTAGTTACGTAATATATAGGCTTGTTTTTTCCTTAAAAAGGAATTAATCAAACAGTAACATATCTAGAGTATCATAATTAGTGACATTTATATAGGTGTTTTTTTATCAACCTTTATAAAGAGTTTTTACTGTTATATGTCTTTTTTATTGGTGTATAAGTTGCAGAAGTATAACGGTTTAAATGGTTTTGATAAAAGGAATTATAATATTTCTAAGGTCTAATAAATTTATTAGTATCTTAAAACAAATAAACTTTAGTATTTTTATTGCTTTATTAAATTTTATATGCCGATGTTAAAAAAATATTCCTTCATCTTTTTATTGACATTTTTAAGTACAATAAACTTTTATTCTCAAGAAAAAAAAATTGAGTATACAAAGAAAATAACTATTTCAGACGGCTTAGCACATAACGGGGTTACCAGTGTTTTAAAAGATAGCAGGGGTTTTTTATGGATAGGTACTTATGAAGGTATTAACAAGTATGATGGCTATAAAACAGTAACTTTTAAAAATACCATAGACACAGATATTCTTACAAGTAACAGGGTAAGATCTATTGTAGAAGATGCAAAAAATAATTTATGGATTGGTACAGATCAAGGTATTACAATATATAAGTCTTCTCAAGAAAAATTTATAAAATTATATTCAAACAAACTTATTGGCAAAGACAATAGCGGACCGATTATAAGAAAGGTTTTTATCAATAAGAAGAAAAACAAAATTTACTGTTTAACAGAAGGAAAGGGGATTTTTATATTCGATGAAAATTATACCTTGCTAAACAACTTTGTTCCTGTAGAAAATAAATCTAACAGTTTAAACTTTTACGATGTTTTAGAGTTACAGGATGAAAACTTAGTTTTTACCACATCTAAAGGATTGTTCTTTTTTGATAGCAAAGAAAACACGTTTAAAAAAATATTAGATGTTAACATTAGCCACACTTCCGAAATTATTTCTTTAAATGATTCCTTGTTACTTATTAGTTTAGAGTATGGTTTAGGCGTGGTATGTTATAATGCTGATAAAAATGAATTTACATTAAAAAAACAATTATTATTAGAAAAGCAGTTAAATAAATTATGTGTAGATAATAATGGAGATTTATGGTTGGGTACTTTAAATAAAGGTATTCTTAAAATTAACAATATTAAAGAGAACTTAACGTGCAACAGTACAAAAGAATTTACAGTAGAATCCTTTAATGATGATGTAGATCGGTTAAGAATTAGTAGCATAATTAGTGCAGATAATAATATTTGGGTGGGGTCTTTTAATGAAGGCTTATATCAATTTGATATAAAAGAAAATCCTTTTAAGAAATATAATAAAGCAATGGGATATAAGTATGGCATTGCTTCTAATACAGTAACTCATATTTCTAAGGTAGATAGTACAAGAGTTTTTATTACAAGTACTTTTGGTGGTATTGCTTTGTTAAATACAGCAACAGAAAAATTTGAACCCTTGCCATTTAAAGTGCCTAAAGAGCATTTATTAAATGTGTCTTCTGTTTTTGTAGATTCAAAAGGAAATACCTGGTTAAAAATTATGGGAGTTGGTTTTTTTAGAGTAAAACCAGGAAGTAAAAAATTAGAAAAAATTGAATCTGTTTATTTTGATAACAGCCTTACACAGTCTTTTAGATCTTTTACAGAAGATAAAAATGGAAATATTTGGATTGGTGCTAGTCATGATGTTTTTAAACTAACTATAGATGCTGTAAATGCCATTAAAAAAATAGAATCTTTAAATGAAAATCCTTTTTTTACGACTAAAAAAATATCGCTAGCAAGATATATTTATGCAGATCCTTTAAAGAATTTTATTTGGATTGGTGTAGATTCTGATGGTTTGTTTAGAGTAGATAATGGTAAAGATATACCCATAAAAGAATTAAGTATTCGTCAATTTGTAAATGATAAAAATAATAAAAATTCTATTTCAAGCAATTTTGTAACCTCTATTTTAAGGTTGCCAAATAACAATTTATGGGTGGGTACAGAAAGTGGAGGTATTTGCAAAGTAGAAGAAAAAAATAATGAATTATCCTTTATTTCATTTACAGAAAAAAAGGGGCTTTCTAACAATGTGGTAAAAAGCATCTTGGCAGATAATGAACATAGTTTGTGGATTTCTACCAATATTGGTTTAAATAAATTTGATTTAAAAAGTAAAGTTTTCAGAAAATTTTATTTGATAGACGGGTTGCCTTTTGAAGATTTTTTGTTCTCATCAGAAAAACTTAGCAATGGTACACTTCTTTTTCCAGGATTAGATGGTTTGTGTTATTTTAATCCGGATAAAATTATTAATAAAGAAGAATTGCCCAAAGTACAATTAGAGAATTTTAAAATATTTAACCGTGAAATTTATCCAGGAGACACCATAAAAAATAGGGTAATTCTAGAAAAAAGTTTGTTTCAGCTAAATGAGATTACGCTAAACCATGATGAAAACGTGTTTTCTTTTAACATTGCTAGTTTACACTTTTCCAATCCTAAAAATCATTCGTTAAAATACAAGTTACATCCAATAAATAAAGAGTGGGTAAAAACGGCATCAAATAATAATGTTATTAATTACAGTGGTTTACCACCAGGTGAGTATGAGTTTAGTTTTATGGCTTCTAACTCCTTAAATGAATGGACAGCTCCTAAAAAGCTTAAAATTGTAATTGTTCCTCCTTTTTGGAAAACAAATACAGCTTATGTTATCTATGCATTGTTATTGATTATAATTCTCTATTTAATAATATATACCATCACTAAAATTCAATCTTTAAACCATAATGTAGCAATAGAAAAATTAGAAAAAGACACCGTTAAAGAATTAAATGAATCTAAACTGCGTTTCTTTTCTAACATTTCACATGAAATTAAAACTCCAATCACTCTTATTACTGGACCTGTAGACGTATTGTTAGATAGATATAAAAATAATTTAGACGTTTCAGAAAAGTTAAGTCTGGTAAAACGTCAAACAAAAAAAATAAGACAATTAGTAGATCAAGTTCATGATTTTAGAAGAGCCGAGGCTAATTTGTTAAAAATGAATTATTCGAGATTTAATTTTAATATTTTTTTACAAGAATTAACCAATGATTTTATGTTTTTAGCCAATAAAGATCAAAAAAACTTTGAGCTAATTGCAAAAGATAAAAATATTATAGTTTCTGGAGACAAAAATAAAATAGAAAAAATTTGCAATAACTTAATAAACAATGCCTTTAAATATACCAAGGAAGGAGACAGTATTAAATTGGAGTTTAGTTGTGATGAGAAAGACTTACATGTTGCTGTAACCGATACAGGTATGGGAATTGATGCAATAGATTTAGAACATATTTTTGAAAGATTTTATCAATCAGAATCTACGCAAAAAGAACATATTGCGGGGTCAGGTATTGGATTGGCTTTTTCTAAAAAATTAGTAGAGATGCATTATGGATACATTAGCGCGGCTAGTATTGTAAATGAAGGAACTACTATCAGTTTTCAGTTGCCCATTGTAAAACAACAAGTGGAACAAGATGAAGTTTTAGATAAAAAAACAGTAGCACTGCCAAAAGAAAAAGAAATAGTTTTAGACAAACAAACTTTACAAGAAGAGGTTTTAACAACCGTGAATGTAAGTGGCGAATTTTCTGAATCGTTAATATTTTATGCGGAAGATAATTTAGAAATGAGAAACTATGTTACAGGTATTTTGTCTAAATATTTTAAAGTGAAGGCTTTTAGAGACGGACAAGAATGTTTAGATGCTTTAGAAAATACTTGGCCAGATATTGTAATTAGCGATGTACAAATGCCACAGTTAAATGGCTTAGATTTATGTATTGCCATAAAATCTAATTTAAAAACAAGTCATATTCCTGTAATTTTGCTGACGGCTTTAACCAATATAGAAGATCATGTAAGAGGGCTTAGAGATGGTGCAGATGCCTATATTAAAAAACCTTTTAATGTACAACGCTTAATTACAAATACAGAAGCGTTACTTAGTAATAGAAAACAATTAAGAGAAAGGTATCAAGTAGGTATTCCGTTAACAAAAGAAAACAACAAAAACAATAGAAATGATAATGCTTTTTTAGAGAAGCTGTATAGTATCATGGAAGAAAATTTAGACAATCAAGATTTTGATATCAATACTTTAGCCAAAGAACTCTATTTGAATAGAACGCATTTTTATCAAAAAGTAAAAGTGCTAACAAATCAAACTCCTTTTGAGCTTATAAAAATGTATCGTCTTAAAAAAGCAGCACAATTTTTAGTGCATCAAAAATTGTCTGTAAATGAAGTTTTTTTAATGACAGGTTTTAAAAGTAGAACACATTTTACCAAAATATTTAAAGAAAAATATGAGGTTTCTCCAAGTAAATACGCAAAAGAGAATGAAAATAAATTTTCTTAAAAACTTTTTTTATTTTTTCACACAAAAAACACTCAACCTGATATTTAGATAGTTAGGTTGAGTGTTTTCGTTTTTTTCTTCTTCCTGTAATAGCAATAAAAGTAAAGTATATCAGAGAATTATGGTCATTCTTAGTCGTACTTTTCTTTTTAAAGGAAGGTTTTTTTAAGTGTTTTAAAAGATCTTTTAGACCATTTATTTATAGTTGTTTACTGAAAACAACATTGTTTTTATTATCAAATACAAAGAAAATTAATGTGTTTGCTTTCTTTGAAGTGAACAATTTAAATTCTTATTATGATGATAAAAAAAATACTTAAAAAAAGTGTATTCTTAGGCTTCACGTTTTTTGCTTTAAGCTTAAGTGCGCAAACATTTACATTTAGTACCAGTTTAGAAGGTTGGGGTGCCAGCTTTGGTAATAACGGTACAGTAACTCATGCAGCAACAGAAGGTGTTGCAAATGATGGCGCGTTACAATTAAATAGAATAAATGACAACGCTAACTTTGGAATTAAAGTTGGTGTTAATGATGTAACAACAACAGGAATTGATGCAGACGTTACCAAATTTATCAGAATTAGATATAAAAATGGTACAAAAGGAACTGATCTTAGAATAGGTGGTAAAAATGGAGATAATGACAACATAAAAACAGATGCTGGTGGAAATATCGATTTTGGTATTTTTACTCCAGATTCTGATGAATATGTTACTTCTTACATAGACATGAGTGACATTGCTTTATGGAAAGGGGTTATTTCAAATTTCTATTTAATGGTAAGAAAAAATGTTTCTTCTACAGATGCAGATGATTTTTACTTAGATGAAATAGAGTTTTTAACTACCATGCCAGCTACCACGTATAGCGAGTTTATTAAAAATCCAAGTTTTGATGGGCCTTCTGGTACAGCGCACCTTACAGGAAGCGTAGATTTTGCTTCTAGAGGATTAACAACCTCTGAGTTTCATGATGGTACGCAAAGTTTAGGTTTTAATTTTAGTGCAGATGCTACCAAACCTTTTTGGAACTTTACAACTTATGAAAAAGTATATCCAAGTGTATATACTGCTGGTTCAGATATCCAAATTAAAATGTGGGTAAAAACCAATAGAGCAACACCTATAAAAGTGTCTACCAGACTTAAGTTGTCTTTAGGAGGTACGGAAATAGATAACAAACCAATTGCTTCAGTAATTACTACAAATACGGCAATGGAGTGGGAAGAACTAACCTTTAATATAGAAGTTACAGAAGATTTTGACGGTGTTATTTTTTGGTTTGCTGTAGATTGGGATGATGAAACTGAAGGTGCAGTAGCAGAAAATTTAAATGCTGGAGACATGGTGTATTTAGATCAAATGACCGCAACACTTACTTTAGACGATGTGTTAAAGGTAGAAAACAATGTTTTGGAGGGAGTGAACATTTTTGTAAATGACAAAACAGCAACTTTAAACGTTAAAGCTCCTGTAAATAGTAGTTTAGAAATGTATAACATTTTAGGTAGAAAAGTAAAATCTATCCAGAAATTAAACGAAGAAAATACTGTTTCTGTTGCAGGTTTAGCAAACGGAATTTACATAGTAAGAGTAACTTCTGAAGGGAAATCTAAAATAAAGAAAGTGGTAGTTAGATAACTAATTTCTTACAAATTAAAAATGGTCTTAAATTTAATTTAAGACCATTTTTTTTGCCTCAAATAATCTTAAAAGAATTCCTTTTTTAGCTTTTCTGATTGTTTATTTTCGTAAAACACATTTTTATATGTTTTTTTAATAAAAAGAAGCATCTCTTATTTCTTCTGAATAAAATGATAAAACAAGAGGCCCTGAAGGTAATTATAAATTCATTTTACGTTTACAGACGTAAAATAAATCTACAGATACAATTTAGAATTTTTAAATCACTTATTTTATAATAAGTTTAAAATCCATTATAAATGAATCCTAGTATAAAAAAATATTTGCTTGTCGTTTGCATCGTATTCGTCAATTTTAATTGTGTTTCTAATAAACTACAAACACCTACAATAAACAATGCCATAAAAAGTATTGATACCGATTTAACCATATTAAAAGTTAGAACTGCAATTAATAAAGGGGAGTCTTATGTAGTTGCTACAAGTTTTGAAGGAACTGTACTTGCTGTTTCTTATGAAGGTGAAATTCTATGGAAAAATAAATTATCTGGTTTTATGATTCATGATATTTGGTGTCAAGATATTAATGGAGATGGCATCGATGAAATTGTAACAGCAAATGCTGATGGAAATGTGTATTGCTTAAATAATAAAGGAAAATTATTATGGACATTTAAAACAGGGTTGAGTAATCCGCCACCAATGTACGCTGTATCAGTAGTAAATAAAAACAATGCTGCTTATGTTGTTTGTGGTGGTTTTGATAAAAGTATTTACTATGTATCTAATAAAGGAGAATTGGTAAAAGAAATTAAGTCTGCTACTTTTTCGATAGAAAAACCTTGGGGAAAGGTTAAAAAAGAAATTCCAGAAAGTAATATTTGTACAGCAAATTTTATAAGATCTGTAAAAAAAGCAGATGGCTCAGAAATTCTGGTCGTTTTAGGAACAAGCAATAATATGAATACTCCCGGAACCTTGTACTTTTTTAATCCGATGGAGGATGTGCCTTTTAAGAAAGTAAAAATTGAAGTTAATAAAGAATTAAAAAAGAAAATTAAGATTAGACCTATTGGCGATTTTAAAGTTTCCGATATAAATAATGATGGTAATGAAGAACTAATTTTAGGTACTTCTGCTCATGCTAAAGATATGTTAGTTTCTACCTATGATTTAATTTCAAATCAATTCACTTTTAACAAAATCACAAAAAT
Source organism: Polaribacter sp. (assembly GCF_051251875.1). GTDB lineage: Bacteria > Bacteroidota > Bacteroidia > Flavobacteriales > Flavobacteriaceae > Polaribacter. The sequence goes on along the minus strand of NZ_JBPOGL010000038.1, from coordinate 1,838 downwards.
AAGTTTTGGTTATGACATTACACATACAGTGGTTTTGAATGAAGGAAATGAGACTACATACCTAAGTAGAGTTGGTAGCCAAATTCATATTTACAATCCGTTTGATAATAAAAAAACCGAACGATTAATGAGTACGTATGCCTATAATGATATGTGTAAAGATAAAATTACGGGTAAAGTAATTTTAGCAAGTTCTCAAAGTGGAGGAAGTAGTATTCATATAATCGATACTGAAAATAAGGATTGGAAAAAATCATTTAAAAACCTACAACCTATAGGTAAAATTGCTAAAATTTTAGTCAACACAAAAAACATAAAAGATAATTTAGATGCCTTTAAGAAGCCTAATTATCAAAAGACATCACAAGCTGTGTTTTTATTGACAGAAAAGATTCCTGGGAATTTAGAAAATTTAAAAAATGAGATTTCTACTACCTATGACAGTCCTGTTTTTTTAAACTCAGGAAATTTTGATAAAGAAAAATGGGACAGATCATCTATTAAAAACGATACATATCGAAACAAAAGAGATCGTCGTATGAAGTACAAGCTAACTCAAGAAGAAATTCTTGAAATAGTGAAAACAAAATACGAAGGTCAAAAAGGATATTCTTATTGGGGAGGTCATGGTAACGATCCATATATGTATCAATTAGAAACGACTAAAAAGATTTTAGATATCGCAGCTGGTAAAAAAACCGTTTTGGTGTATCCAGAATTAGAAGATCATTCTAAAGATTTAGATTATGTTTTAGAAGATTTAATTTATCCATTGGCAAAATATTCACAAAGTAAAAATGCGAATATCTTTTTAAGATCCAAAAATATTTTTTGGTTGGGTTCTAATTATTTAAAAGCATGGTCTCGTTTAATGTCTGGTGAATTTGCAGATGTTTTTGTGCCTTCTATGGAAGAAACCACAGACAAATCTATGGAGTTAAGTTTGGCGGGTAGAATGGGTATTTGGGCAAGCGGTTCTGTTGATAGTTGGGGAACAAGAGCAGTGCCAGATAATGCTTCTTTTGATAGATCTAGACAGTTAGGGTATCAAAGATTACCAAATCATTTTTTAAGAATGTTGGTTTTTCATACCGCAAATGGCGCTCAATTTATTAATAATTTTGCTATAGATCAAGACTATATGAGCTTGTATTGGGAATTGATTGCAAAAGGAGCTTTGTATGTGCCAAAACGTAGTGAGATTTTAAGTATTTCTCCAATCCATTTAAGCATGAAAGAACCAGATCATCATTTTTTAAATGATGGTTCTAATGTAAAGTGGACTACTTTTTATGATGAAGATTTTGAGAAGAATAACCCGTTTGTAATGAGTAGATTAAATGGTACATGGCCAGGTGCACCTATTACAGATTGGGATTTTTCTAAATATGCTGCAGGTGTAAAAGAACGAAGATTAAACTTTTTAGCGCCTTATGAAAATGGTTTGGTTTTAATAACACCTACTCAAAATGGCATTTTTGCACAGAAAGATGTGGTAAGAAGCAAGCTATCAGACAATCTTCATCCGTTGTATAAAAACATTATGAAAGAATACATCACAGACGGACGTAATTATTATTCTGCAGATGGTAAACAAACTTTTAAAGCAGATGAATATTATAAAGTAATAGAAAAAGATTTAAAAGAAAGTGCTAAAAAGTTGCCTATTATTGTTTCTGGAGATGTTGCTTGGGTAGTTGCCCAAACATCACCAAAACACTTACGATTAACTATTATAGATAACGGTTATATCAACCCAGAAAAAAGTACAGCAATTGTTCATTTTAACAACATCAAAATAAAAAAGATAACAGATGTTTTAAATAAAGAAGTATTTA
>NZ_JBPOGL010000037.1:0-39876 GCF_051251875.1 Polaribacter sp. | reverse complement strand
CAAATTACGGCAGCAAAAAATAATGACGAACTTGTTTTGAAGTTTGCTAACTTCTTAAAAGATACGATATAATGGAACTGGAACAATTAAATGAGCTTATTAAAAAGTACGAGTTAGAGTTAGTAATTGGTATTGAAACACACGTTCGATTAAATACAAAAACAAAATTATTCTGTTCTTGTGCAAATCAAGAAATAGAGCAACCAAACCAGAATATATGTTCAGTTTGTACTGGGCAAATGGGGGTTTTGCCTTCTATTAATAAAGAAGCAATTACCAAAGCTATTTATTTTGGAAAAGCAGTAAAATCTACTTTTTCTAATGAGGTAATTTCTTGGGATCGTAAACATTACGAATATCCAGATAACCCGAAGAATATACAAATTACACAGTTTCACAATCCTGTAATTCCAGACGGACAAGTTTCTTGTTATAGAAATGATGGTTCGCAATTTACGGTGAGTTTAACACAAGTACATATAGAGGAAGATGCTGCAAAATTAATGCACGAAAAGAAAATTTCTTTAGTAGATTTTAACAAGGCAGGTGTTCCGTTAATAGAAATTGTAACAGATCCTTGTATTCGTCATATAGAAGATGCATCAACTTATGCGCAATACATTCAAAGAATTGTACAGAATTTAAAAATATCTGAAGCAAACCTTGAAAAAGGTGAGTTTAAATCGGATGTTTCTGTATCGCTGCGTAAAAAACATACCTACGATTTAAACCCAAGAACAGAAATCAAAAACTTAAATTCTTTTAAGTTTATGGTAGATGCTTTAAAGGAAGAAATAGAAAAACAATTAAATTACTACGTAGAAAATAAAGCGTTTAGACCAGATCAAACAACGGTTTTATGGGATGCAGATTTAAAGCAAACCAAAACAATGCGTAAAAAGGAGTTTGAAGCAGATTATCGTTTTATTTCTGAGCCAGATTTACCTTTTGTCAACATTAAAAAAGTAGTAGAAAGTATCGATGTAGATATTAGTTCATTGCCTTTTGCGGTAGAATCTATTTTGATAAATGGAGGTGTTTTACCACAAGATGCAAAGTTTTTTACAGCAGATTCTTTACGTTCTGCAGTGTTTGTAGCTATCAATAATAAAATTAACGATCCTTCTTTTGTTGCCAAAACATTGGTGAATAATTTAGGTGCAGATGAGTATGCAAATATTCATAATGTAGATCAATTAACAGAAATTTTCCAATTATTTAAAGACGATAAAATTACGTCTGTTTTAGTGCAAAACGGAATTACATCGTATTTAAAAGATAGAAACTTTAATTACAATAAGTATTTTGAAGACAATACCATTTCTGAAGATAAAATTAAAGATGCTGTTAAAAAAGTAATTGCAGAAAATGAAGCAATTGCCAACGATATTAAAACAGGAAACCAAGGAAAAGCAGGTATTCTTGTTGGTAAAGTAATTGGTATTATTGGAAAAGGAGCTTCAGGAAAAGTGATTCGTACAGAAATACTTTCGCAAGTTCAAAGTTCAGAGCTCAAAGTACAGAGTTCTGTGGAAGCTGGAGGTTCTAAGAGTGAAGTTGTTGGAGATAAGTCTAAAGTAAAAGTTGAAGAAGAACTGAAAGAAGTTCCCATCATCATAAAAGAAGAATACAGAACGCATAAAATTTCTCAACTTTCAGAAGATACCATTAATGAAGAAGTTACTTTGTCTGGTTGGGTTGCAAGTGTTAGAGATCATGGTGAATTAATTTTTATCGATTTAAGAGATTCTAGCAACCAGGTTTTTCAAGTGCGTTTAAGTAGAGAAACGTTTCCTAATTTAGATGAACTTGTAAAATTGAAATCAGAATCTGTTATTTCTGTTACAGGTATTGTAATTCAGAGAAATGAAGATGATTATAATGCCGGTTTAAGAACTGGTAAATTAGAGTTAGAAACCGCTTCTTTAGATATTTTAAACTTATCTAAAACATTGCCTTTCGAAATAAAAAGAGCTACTAAAAGTAATGAAATGATTCGCTTTGAGTACAAATTTTTAGATCATAGAAATGATGAAGTTCGTAAAGCAATTGTAAACCGTCATAAAGTAATTAAGTTATTGCGTGATATTTTAGACGAAGAAGAGTTTTTAGAAATTGAAACACCAATTTTAACGGCTGGGACAGATGAAGGAGCAAGAGAATTTATTGTGCCTACAAGAAAACAAGCAGGTTCTTTTTATACGTTGCCACAAGCGCCACAGCAATTTAAGCAAATGCTAATGGTAGGTGGTTTTGAAAAATATTTTCAGATTGCCAGATGTTTTAGAGATGAAGATTCTCGTGGAGACAGACAACCAGAATTTACACAATTAGATATTGAAATGGCATACGCAAGTATGCAACAAATTATAGATTTAAACACCAAAATGTTTAATGAGGTTGTGAAGAAAATCTATGGAAAAAAATGGATTTTACATCCTTTTGAAGTCATTACCTATAAAGATGCGATGGATAAATATGGTTGTGATAGACCAGATTTACGATATGGATTGCAAATGCAAGACATTACAGATATTGTAAAAGATACCACTTTCCAAGTTTTTAGTAAACCTATTGAAGAAGGCGGAATTGTAAAATGTATTAAGGTTTCTGCAAAAGAGCAAGGAAACAAACGGATGTCTAAAGGACAAATAGAAAATTTAACAGCCATTGCACAACAAAATGGTTTGGGAGGTTTGGCATACATTATTGTAAATGAAAACGATTTACAATCGCCAATTATTAAGTTTTTAGGTGAAGAAATTGCAACAAATATTATAAAAGAAACCGATGCTCAAGTAGGAGATATTGTGTTTTTCTCAGCAGCAGATTATGCAACAGCTAACAAAGCGTTAGATGCTGTTCGTCAAGAAATGGGACGTATTTTAAGGTTGATAAATCCGAAGGAATTAAGACCAGCTTGGGTTGTTGATTTCCCGATGTTTGAAAAAACAGATGAAGGAAGATGGACTTTTACGCACAATCCATTTTCTATGCCAGCAATCTATGACTTAGAGAAGCACATGAATGGTGAAGGTGAAGAAATAGGAACTATCATAGCCCAACAATACGATTTAATCTTAAACGGTTATGAAATTGGTGGAGGTTCTGTGCGTGCACACAAAGCAGATATTTTAGAAGCAACCTATAAAAATATGGGTTACAATAAAGAAGAAATGATGAAAAGTGTAGGTACGATGTACAAAGCGTTTCAATATGGAGCGCCACCTCACGGAGGAATTGCTTGGGGAGTAGACAGATTAATGATGATTTTAGAAAAGAAAGCGTCTATTAGAGAGGTAATGGCGTTCCCTAAAACAGGTTCATCTGAAGATTTGTTATTTAATGCACCTTCAATTTTATCTGATAAAAAAGTAGAGGAGATGAATGTTAGGATTATTAGGAAGTAAAAGTTTCACCACAAAGGCGCAAATAATTTTCGCAGAGGTCGCAGAGTAAAAACTTTGCGATCTTTTGCATTTTTTTTCTTTTCGCTCTCTGCGCTTAACCCCCAAAATAATTCAAAATAAACATTGTCTAATTTAAAAATCTATGTTACTTTTGCTTCACAATGAAAAACAATACAATAAATACAGGTTGGTGGAACTCTCTTATCTAATAAGTGAGAAGAAACCTATATGTATAAAATATATTAGAAAAGGCTTATCTCACGATAGGCCTTTTTTTATACAAGAAAAAGTCATTACGAGGAGTTTTTACAACAAAGTAATCTCTTCAATAATAATCAGATTGCCACAGCAAATGAAAAATTTGCTTCGCAATGACATAATAGAAGAATGAAAAAATTACAATTTAAAACAATATTTAAAACAAAAATGGCAGATACAGTTACTCCAGTAGGGCTGTACTTACGTTTTAGAGATAAATTTGCCAATACATTGTTATTAGAAGGTTCAGATTATCACAGTAAAGAAGAGAGTTTTTCTTTTATTGCTGTAGAGCCAATTTTAACAATGAAGGTTGATGATTATCAGTTTACGGTTTCTCATAAAGGAACACAACTAGATGCGCAACCTATCAATAAAAACTTTTATGATTTATATGATAATTTTAAGAATTCTATAGACTTAGATTGTCCTGCCGAATTAAAATCGTACAACGGATTGTATGGGTATACAACGTTTGATTCTGTTCAATATTTTGAGAATATTAAATTTACAAACAAAAAAGCTCCTTCTGCAATTCCAGAAATGCAATACAGTTTTTATCGTTTTGTAATTGTTATCAATCATTTTAATGATGAAATGACCTTGATAGAAAACATAGAAGAAGGTACAGAATCTCGCATACATGAAGTTGAAACTATTATAGATGCGCAAGCATTTAATACGCAAAAATTCGAAATTGTAGGCGAAGAAACTTCAAATACAACAGGCGAAGAGTTTATAGATTATGTAAGAAAAGCAAAATCTCATTGTAAACGTGGCGATGTTTTTCAATTGGTTTTATCACGCCAATTTCAGCAAAAATTTAAAGGAGACGAGTTTAATGTCTATAGAGCATTGCGTTCTATCAATCCGTCACCATATTTATTTTATTTCGATTACGGATCCTTCAAATTAATGGGCTCTTCACCAGAAGCACAAATTAAAATCTCCGAAGGAAAAGCAACCATTAATCCTATTGCTGGTACGTTTAGAAGAACGGGCGATATGGCAGAAGACATTAAGTTGGGTAAAAAACTATCCGAAGATAAAAAGGAAACGGCAGAACACGTAATGTTGGTAGATTTAGCGCGTAACGATTTAAGCAAACATGCAGATAAAGTTACCGTGGAGGTGTTTAAAGAAGTACAGTATTTTAGCCACGTAATTCACTTGGTTTCTACGGTTAGAGGAAAAATTAAAGGAAACCCAATAGAAATTGTTGGAGACACTTTTCCTGCCGGAACCTTAAGTGGCGCACCAAAGTACAAAGCAATGGAGTTGATAGACAAATATGAAAATCAAACTCGTGGTTTTTACGGTGGCGCTGTCGGAATTATCGGTTTAGATGGTTCTGTAAATTTGGCCATTGCCATTCGTTCTTTTGTTAGCAAAAACAACGTTTTGTATTCGCAAGCAGGCGCAGGAATCGTGATTCATTCCGATGAAAAAAAGGAATTACAAGAAGTAAATAATAAATTAGCAGCGTTAAAGAAAGCGTTAATTTTAGCAGAAAATATATAAAGTATTAAAAGATTCAAGAATTAAAAGATTCAAGAGTTTTTTAATTATTTAATCATTCAATTTTTGAATAAATTTGGGCGTTTTAACGGGCTTTCATTACTCGCTTTTTTTGAGAAAAACAAAAAAGAGCTCAAACAGACCATTCAATCCCTAACGCAGATTGAGAAAATTAATAAAGATTTGTCTACAATTAAACAAATCCACGATTAAACGATTACACAACAAAAGAATATGAAAATATTAATTTTAGATAATTACGATTCGTTTACCTACAATTTGGTACACATGGTAGAAAAAATTACAGGAAATTTCCCTGCAGTTTTTAGAAATGACGAAATCAGTATTGCAGATGTAGGAAACTTTGATATCATTATGTTATCACCAGGACCAGGAATTCCAGATGAAGCAGGCATCTTAAAAGAGGTCATTAAAACATACGCAGGCATAAAACCAATATTCGGAGTTTGTTTAGGTTTGCAAGCAATTACAGAAGTTTTTGGTGGCAAAATCATCAATTTAGACGATGTTTTTCACGGAGTTGCCACAGAAATGAGGGTCACAGACAAAAACGCTACTATTTTTAAAGATGTTCCAGAAACATTTATGGCGGCACGTTATCATTCTTGGGCAGCAACAGACGAAGGTTTTCCAGAAGAAATACAAGTAACCGCAAGAGATGAAGATGGTTTAATTCAAGCAATTGAACACAAAATATTTCCAATTTCTGCAGTTCAGTTTCATCCAGAATCTATTTTAACAGATGTTGGTGAGCAATTGGTTACTAATTTTATCAATAGTTGCCCATCCTAACCTTCCCAAAGGGAAGGAACTAGCAAGTTTATGCAAAAGAAAAAAATAAAGAGTAAAATTAACACAAGAGTATTTTTCCCCTTGGGGGAAATTAAAAGGGGCTTTAATGAAACAAATTTTAAACAAACTATATAATCACGAAAGATTGTCTAAATCTGAAGCAACACAAATCTTAAAAGATATTGCTGCAGAAAAATACAATGATGCACATTTAGCGTCATTTATGACCGTTTTTATGATGCGTCCTATTACAGCAGATGAACTTGCTGGTTTTAGAAATGCCTTAAAAGAATTGTCTATAAAAGTAGATTTATCAGAGTATAATACTATTGATATTGTAGGAACTGGTGGCGATGGAAAAGATACCTTTAATATATCAACCTTAACTTCTTTTATCGTTGCCGGAACAGGACAAAAAGTAGCAAAACACGGTAATTATTCTGTGTCTTCTCAGTCGGGTTCTTCAGATATGTTAGAGAGTTTTGGGTACAATTTTACCAATGATGAAACTATTTTAAAAGAGCATTTAGAAAAAGCAAATATTTGTTTTTTACATGCGCCAAAATTTCATCCAGCAATGAAAGCTGTTGGGCCAACCAGAAAAGCGTTGGCGTTAAAAACGTTTTTTAATATGTTGGGACCTTTGGTAAACCCAAGTTCACCAAAAAATCACATGTTAGGAACTTTTAATTTAGAAATTGCACGTTTGTACAATTATATTTTACAAGAAGAAGATATCAATTACGGTATTATTCACGCATTAGATGGTTATGATGAAATTTCGTTAACAAGCGGATTCAAATTTTTCACGAAGAACGGAGAACAAATTATAAATCCAGAAGATTTAGGACAAAAAAGAATTCAGCAATCAGAAATATTTGGAGGGAATTCAGTGGCGGATGCAGCAAAAATCTTCAAAGCTATTTTAGAAGGAAAAGGAACAGAAGCACAAAACAATGTAGTGTTAACAAATGCAGCTTTTGCCTTAACAATTGTTGATGACACCAAGTCTTTTGAAACTGCTTTTAATGAAGCAAAAGATTCATTATTTGGCTTAAAAGCAAAACAGACATTAGAAAAATTAATAAGTCTTTAAGATGAAAGGTTCTCGATACAATTTCGATGAAAAATCGAAATCACTTGAACTGACACTATGAAGATAACTCGCTGTTACATCGAGTGAAATTTCTTTTTCAGAATTTTTGTATCGAGATGATTTAGAAAGAAGAAAAATAAAATGACAAAAAAGAAAAATAATATAATTCTAGTAATTCCGGCTTTTTTAATAATAGGAGCTGCAGTTGGCCTTCAAACAAAAGGTGTTATAAAGCAGACTTTAATTGGTTTGATTGTAGGAATTGTAATTTACTTTTTCTTAAAGTACAGAAATAAAAAGATAAATAGTAACTAATTAACAATTACGAATTAGAAATTACGACGAATGAAAAAGGATAATATAATTCAAATCAAAAGTTATAATTTCGCAGTTAGAGTTGTTAAACTATACAAACATTTATCTCAAGAAAAGAAAGAGTTTGTATTGAGTAAACAATTGTTACGATCAGGAACATCAATTGGGGCAAATGTTGAAGAAGCAATTGGAGGACAAAGTAGAAAAGACTTTTTTGCTAAATTAACGATTGCCTATAAGGAAGCAAGAGAATCTCATTATTGGATTCGTTTATTAAAAGATACTGACTTTTTATCAGATAAAGAATCGGAATCATTATTGACAGATATTGACGAAATTTTAAAAATTATCGGAAGTATTCAAAAAACAGTTAGAAACACAAATTCGTAAGTAACAATTACTAATGAACAATTACGAATTATGAATTAATGCAACGAGAACTCGTAATTCATAATTTAAAATTCATAATTAATTATATGACAATTTTAGATAAAATAATCGCATTTAAAAAGAAGGAAATTGCAAAAATAAAAGCAGAAGTTCCTGTTCAAAAATTAGTACAAAGTCCAAATTTTGGAAGAACAACTTTTTCATTAAAAAAATCTTTGTTAGAAGTTGGTTCAACAGGAATTATTGCAGAGTTTAAACGTCAATCTCCATCAAAAGGAATTATTAATGACAAAGCAACCATTGCAGAGGTTACTAATGGATATTTAGATGCAAATGTTGCTGCACAATCAATCTTAACAGATACTTCGTTCTTTGGTGGAACGATGGCAGATTTGATGGAAGCAAGAATCATCAATCAACAAAAACCAATTCTTAGAAAAGATTTTATTGTTGATGGATTTCAAATTGTAGAAGCAAAAGCAATTGGTGCAGATGTAATTTTATTAATTGCGTCTTGTTTAACAGCAACCGAATTAAAAAACTACGGAAACTTAGCAATAGATTTAGGTTTAGAAGTTTTATATGAAATTCATACCCAAGAAGATTTAAATAAAATTAACGATTTAGACAATAAAATTATCGGAATTAATAATAGAAACCTAAATACTTTTGAAGTAGATTTAGAGCATTCTATTAAGTTAGCAAATCAAATTCCTGATACCTGTTTAAAGGTTTCAGAAAGCGGAATTTCTGATCCAAAAATTATCACAGGATTAAAAGAGTTTGGATTTCAAGGTTTCTTAATTGGCGAGAATTTTATGAAAACAGAGAATCCTGGAGAAGCTTGTTTAGATTTTATTAGTCAAATACGCTAAAAGAAGAGCCCATCCTAACCTTCCCAAAGGGAAGGAACTCTCATGGTTGTAGATTATAAAAAAGACAAAAGAAGAAATAGAATTTTGAATAAAAACGAAAACAATAACACTTCGATTCCATTGTTCTCCCCTTCGGGGGAAAGGGGGCTTTTACTCAAGGTTTGCGGAATGAAATTCACAGAAAATATCCAACAAGTTGCAGCATTGCAACCAGATTATTTGGGGTTTATTTTCTATGAGAAATCAAAAAGAAATTTTGAAGGAATTATTCCGGAATTTTCTAATTCGATAAAAAAAACAGGCGTTTTTGTAAATGAATATCCAGAGATTGTAATTTCTTTGGTTGAGGAATACAGATTAGATGCAGTTCAATTACACGGAGATGAATCTGTTGAATATGTTATCAATTTAAAAAAGCAATTAACAGAAAACAGAGCTTTGTTTATTGAAGAAAACAAGACGATAAAAAAGCAAAAAAACAAACATTATATTTCTAAAAATGAAGTAGAGGTTATTAAAGTATTCGGAATTAAAGGTGAATTTAATTTTGATATTTTAAAACCCTATTTAGAAGTGGTAGATTTCTTTTTGTTTGATACAAAAGGAAAAGAAAGAGGAGGAAACGGAACAAAATTCGATTGGTCTGTTTTAGAGAAATACCCTTTTGAAAAGCCTTTCTTTTTAAGTGGAGGTATTGGATTAGACGATGTAGAGGAAGTTAAAAAACTAATGAAATCTGATTTACCTATTTATGCATTAGACGTAAATAGTCAGTTTGAAAGCAAACCAGGAGTTAAGAAAATAGAAGCATTAGAAAAATTTAAGAAAGAAATTTTTGTGTAATTGTGTAACTGTTAAAGTGTGTAAAACAATGCACAAACTAACAATTACACGATTAAACGAATAAACAATTACACAACATAACAATATGAAATCAAAATTTCACCCAGACAAAAATGGTTATTACGGACAATTTGGAGGTGCATTTATCCCTGAATTGTTATACCCAAATGTAAAAGAATTAGAAGATAATTATCTTCAAATTTTAGAATCTGAAGAGTTTCAAAAAGAATACAAATCTTTATTAAAAGATTACGTTGGTCGCCCAAGTCCGTTGTATTTGGCAAAGCGTTTATCAGAAAAATATGGTGCTTTTATTTATTTAAAACGCGAAGATTTAAATCATACAGGCGCACATAAAGTAAACAATACCATCGGTCAGATTTTGGTTGCTAAGAAATTAGGTAAAACCAAGATTATAGCAGAAACAGGAGCAGGACAACACGGAGTTGCAACAGCTACGGTTTGTGCTTTAATGGACTTAGAATGTACTGTTTTTATGGGCGAAAAAGACATTGAGCGTCAGGCGCCAAATGTTGCTAGAATGAAAATGTTGGGCGCAAAAGTTGTACCTGCTTTAAGCGGAAGTAGAACTTTAAAAGACGCAACAAATGAAGCAATTCGTTATTGGATTCAACATCCAGAAACGTTTTATTTAATAGGTTCTGTTGTTGGTCCACATCCTTACCCAGATATGGTTGCACGTTTACAAGCAGTAATTTCAGAAGAAATTAAATGGCAATTAAAAGAAAAAACAGGAAAAGAAAATCCGGATACAATTATAGCTTGTGTTGGTGGAGGCTCTAATGCTGCCGGTGCTTTTTATCATTATATGGATGATGCATCTGTAGAGTTAATTGCGGTTGAAGCTTCTGGTTTAGGCGTAAATTCTGGTGAAAGTGCTGCCACTTCTCAATTAGGAGAAGTTGGAATTATTCATGGTTCTAAAACCATTTTAATGCAAGACGAATATGGTCAAATTATTGAACCTTATTCTATTTCTGCAGGTTTAGATTATCCAGGAGTTGGCCCGTTGCATGCCTTTTTATATGAAAGTAAAAGAGCCAAGTTTATGGATGCTACAGACAAAGAAGCTCTTGATGCGGCTTATGAATTAACAAAGATAGAAGGAATTATTCCTGCCTTAGAAAGTGCACACGCTTTGGCTGTTTTGCCAAAAATTAAGTTTAAAAAAGACCAAGTTGTGGTGGTTAATTTATCGGGTAGAGGAGACAAAGATTTAGAAACGTATATCAATCATTTAGAAGACTGAAACTAATGTCACATCGAGTGAATTTATGAGGAATGAATAAATTTGTATCGAGATGCAATTAGTTCTCGATACAATTTTCTCAAAAAATCGAAAATCACTCGAACTGACAAAACAACATAAATATGAATTCAATTCAAAAGTTATTTCAGAAAAAAGATAAAAATTTATTATCTATATATTTTACTTGCGGATATCCAAAATTGGATGATACAACGAAAGTAATTTCAGCATTAGAAAAAAGTGGTGTAGATTTTATAGAGGTAGGTTTGCCATATTCAGATCCATTAGCAGACGGACCAACCATACAAGATAGTAGCCAAAAAGCGTTAGAAAACGGTATTAATTTAGATATTATTTTCGATCAATTAATGACCATTAAAGAAACCAATAAAACACCTTTGGTTTTAATGGGGTATTTAAATCAGATGATAAAATTTGGTGAAGATAAATTTTGCAAGAAAGTAGTAGATTGTGGAATAGATACAGTAATTCTGCCAGATTTACCAATGATTGAATATGAAAATCATTACAAAGCTTTGTTTGAAAAATACGGAATCACAAATGTATTTTTAATAACTCCGCATACATCAGAAGAAAGAATTAAAAAGATAGATACATATTCTAAAGCGTTTATTTATGTAGTTGCTTCTGCATCTATTACGGGGGCAAAAGGAGATATTTCTAACAATCAAGTTACTTATTTCGAAAGAATTAAAAACATGAATTTACAAAGTAATTTAATTATTGGTTTTGGAATTTCTGACAAACAAACCTTTACTACTGCTTGTAAATATGCAAATGGAACTATAATAGGTTCTGCCTTTATTAAGAATTTAGGTAAGAACGGAGTTGGTAAAATAGACGATTTTATCAAACCAATTATTTCTTAAAACAAAAAAGCGAAGCCTAGTAGGTTTCGCTTTTTTTATACAATTATAAGGCTAGTTTAATAATTAACTTTAATCAAATTTATATCAAAAAGTAATACAGATACTTCGGGTATAGTACCATTGCCATATACTCCATAACCTAAATTAAAAGGAATTAATAAAGTGCCATCACCACCTTCTTTAAAATAAGGAATTCCCTCTGTCCAACCTGCAATTACTTGGCTTAAATTAAAACTAACACCGTTTTCAGTACTTTCATCAAAAACAGATCCGTCTAAATAATAGCCTTTGTATGCCACTGTAACATTAGAAGCTGTTGTTGGTCTTTCTCCGGTTCCTTCATTATTAACAACATAATACAAGCCAGAACTAGTTTTTGTTGCATTTAAATTATTATCTTCAATATATTTTAAAATAGCCGTTTCATTTTCATCAGCATAATCAGCAACTGTAAGTGTAATATCAAAAACTAAAACAGCTCCTCCCGGAATAGAACCTGTACTGTTTCCAGAGGTTCCATATGCTAATTCAGAAGGAAGGATTAAAATTCCATCACCACCTTCCTTAAAAAGTTGAAGACCTTCTTTTAAGCCTTCAATAATTTGGTCTATTTGAATTATTGTGGAATCACTTTGGCTATAAATAGTTCCATCTAAAAAGGATCCTTTATAATCTATATTTACAACAGAGTTTTCATTTGGTCTATTTCCTGTGCCTTCATTATTAATAACATAATACAAACCAGAGTCGGTTTTTGTTGCTTCTAAATTGTTCTCTTCAATATAGTTAATAATGTCTGCTTCTGTTTGAACTGTAAAAGTAGGTGTGTCGTCACTCGAACACGAATTGAAAAGGATTATTGAGAAAAATAATAATAAGTAAGATTTCATTTTTTATAATTTTGCGCAAATATAAAATAAAAAAAAATCTTTATTTGGTTTGAAAGTAGAAACTATTGGTAATATTACTTATCTTAAAATCCTAAAAAATATAAAAACATGAAATTACCCAAAAGAGCAGGAAATGGACCTTTGCCACTTGCGTTAGAAGAAGGAAAAAATTATGCATGGTGTACTTGTGGTTTATCTGAAAACCAACCATTATGTGACGGTAAACATAGAGGAACAGGCATGAGTCCGAATGTGTTTACAGCAGAAAAAACAGAAACTAAATATTTATGTGCATGTAAAGAGACTAAAAATGGACCTTTTTGCGATGGTTCTCATAAATAGAAAAAACTGTCATTCTTATATACATTAGGACTGGCAATTTGTTTATAGGTAAAGACTTCTATTCTTCATCATCTAAAAAGAAATTCCATTTTTTTTAACCAATAAACTTATTCCTTTCTGTCTTTATATTTCTTAAAATTATACAAAATGCCGGTGGTACTTATCGTTTTTATCAACCTGTAAAAAGGCTGTGTAATAAATTAAAATAAACATTCTTTTATTTAAAATTTTAAATATAGAAATTTAATAGACTGACCTAAAAAATCTCCTTAAATTTGAATATTAATTTGGTTTATGATTAATAATTTAATTAGATATTTTAAAAGTATTTATTTTATTAAAGCAGTTATAGTGGCTGTTTCTATGGCAATTCCTGTGTTGGTGTCATTTTATTTTTTTGATAATTATGAAATAGGATTCAGTATTGCTTTAGGTGCTATTTTGTGTGCTCCTTCAGATGTTCCTGGAAGTTTTAAGCATAAGTTTTTTGGGATATTAGCTTCTATAATTTTAACCTTTGCAATTACGTTATTAATAGGGTATTGTAGTAGTTACTTGGTTTTAATACCGCTGTTAATTGTCCTCGTTTTTTCTATATCTTATATTTCGGTATTTGGCTTTAGAGCTTCATTAATATCATTTGCAGGTTTACTCTCCTTAGTTTTGGCTTTTGCCCATCAGAGCACAACGATTTCAGTTTTTGAACATTCGTTATTTATTGCATTGGGTGGTATTTGGTATTTATTATTAATCGTTTTTACGGAATTAGCAATGCCCAAAGCACAAGCAGATTATTTGTTTGTTGAATTACTAGAAAAAACTTCAGAATTTATAAAAATAAGAGGAAAGTTATTGGTAGATATTGATAATAGAACAGCTCTTTTAGAACAGAATTTTAAACTTCAAGTAGAGCTTAATGAGATACACGAAACCATAAGAGAAGTTATTTTAGAAAAAAGATTAAGCACCGTTTTTAGTAATAGAACTAGAAGGCAGCAGTTAATTTTTTCTAAAATTATAGAAATATATGAGTTGGCCATTTCAAATACCATTGATTATGAGAAATTTGATGCGTTATTTAAAGAGCATCAAGAGAAAGTAGATGAATTTAAAATCTTAATTTTTGAAATTTCAAATAAACTAAAGCATGTTTCAAAAGTTATTTTAAATGAAGAAAAACTTACATTTCAAAATAATTTTAAAATTTTAATTAAAAAAATAGAAAATCATATAGCAATTTATAAAGGAACTATTGGGTATCCGGAAGCTAGGGAAGGTGTTATCTTTTTATTAAATTACAAAGCATATCAAGAAAAGCAAATAAGAAACTTAAATGATATTATTAGAATATTGGCTAACTATTCTAATAATGATAAAATTAGGGCTATAAAAGATTCGGAGCAGTTTTTAACTCCGCAAGATTATGACCTCAAGAAACTGAAAGCAAATTTTAGTTTTAAGTCGCCAATATTTAGACATTCGTTACGCTTATCATTGACTATGTTTATTGGTTTTATGATTGGTTATGCCATAGAAATGCAGCAACCTTATTGGGTTTTATTAACTATTGTTGTAATTATGAGGCCTAGTTATGGCTTAACCAAAGTACGAACTAAGAATAGAGTTGTGGGTACGTTAATTGGTGCTTCTGTTGGCGTTGGCATTGTTTTTATAACACAAAATCCATTAATTTATGCCATAATTGCGGCATTATCATTTATAATTGGTTTTTCTTTGGTTAAACAAAATTATAGAAATGCGGCAGCGTTTATTACGCTCTATGTTATTTTTATGTATGCTTTAATTCATCCTAATATTTTAACAGTAATAAAGTTTAGAGTTTTTGACACTTTAATAGGTTCTTTATTGGCTTTTATAGCGAATTACTTTTTTTGGCCAGCTTGGGAATCAAAAAATATAAAGGAGTTTTTTTCAAATTCAATTGAAAGTTTTTCTAGTTTTTTAGAACATATAGATATCTTGTATCATAAAAAAGGTGAAGTTTCTACAGAATATGCATTGGCTAGAAAAGAAGCTTTTTTACAAGTTAGTAACCTAAATGCAGCATATCAAAGATTGGCGCAAGAACCTAAATCTAAACAAGAAAATTTAGCAAACATTTATGAGTTAATGACCATTTTTAACACCTATTTGTCTGCTCTTTCATCTTTGGGTATGTACATAAGAACGAATGAAACTGGTAAAGTTCCAAAACAGTTTGAAATTTACATAAAACATATTTTGTATAAATTAGAAGAAGCAATGGCTATTTTAAATAATACGGAATCACAAAACCATTTGGCAAGTGAAGAGTTAGCTACAGCAACTAAAAATTATGAAGATTATTTTCATGATATATCAAGTCAAAGAGATAAAGAAATTGAAAAAGGATTGCCTATTTCTAAAGAAATGAGAATGCAATTACATGAAACACAGTTGGTTTCAGAACAAGTAAGATGGTTGTTGAGTTTGTCTGAAAATTTAGTAAAAAAGGTGAAAAAAATATAGATTTTTTAGAAGCTTAGTAAAAATAGGCGGTCCTAATATTTAATGTAGTTCATATACTTTTTCTCCATTTAAAAAGGTAGAAACCACTTTAGAATTTGGTATTTTATTTCCTTCAACTTTCATAATATCTTGATTTAAAATAACAAAATCGGCAAATTTACCAACCTCAATAGAACCTTTTTCCTTTTCTTCAAAATTAGCATAAGCAGCCCAAATTGTCATTCCTTTTAAGGTTTCTTCTCTGGTTAAAGCATTTTCCATTTGAAAACCATTTTCAGGATAATTGTTGATGTCTTTTCTAATGGTAGCAGCGTAAAACGTTAAAAAAGGATTTACTTGCTCTACAGGAAAGTCTGTGCCCAATGCAATTTTACCATACTTATTTAATAAATCTTTGTAAGCATAAGCACCTTTCATTCGTTCTTTACCAATTCTATCTGTTGCCCAATACATATCGGAAGTTGCGTGTGTTGGTTGTACAGAAGGAATAATATTTTGAAAATATTCAAAATCATCTGGAGCAATTATTTGAGCATGTTCAATTCTCCAACGTCTATTTTTCTTGCCTTTTAAAACCTCATTGTATGTTTTTAATATCCATGTATTTGAAGAATCTCCAATAGCATGCGTGTTCATTTGAAAATTAGATGCAGCAATTTGTTTCGCAATTTCTTGATACCTTTCTGGTGTATAAATGAATGCGCCAAAATGGTTTTCTCGGTCGGAATAAGGTTTGCGCATGGCAGCTCCTCGAGAACCTAAAGCGCCGTCTCCATATACTTTAAACGAACGCACATTTAACCTGTCCGTTTTATAAATTCCTTTGTTGATGTAATACGCTATTGCTGCTTGTTTATCGCCCGAAACCATGGCGTAAATACGCATTTTTAAACTTCCAACTTGTTGTAAACTATCAATGATTTCAATTGTTTTTTTGTTGATTCCAGCGTCATCAACTGTTGTTAATCCGTAAGAAAATGATATTTTTTGTGCCTCTAAAAGTGCTTGAATTGCTTCTTGTTTGGATGGTTTAGGAAACCTTACAAAATCCATAGCAGCATCAATTAAAACACCAGTCAATTTTCCGTTTTTCAAGATAATTTCCCCACCAGATACTTTTGTGTCTTTTGTAATTCCTGATAGATCTAATGCGGCTTGATTTAATAATAATGCATGGCCATCTACCCGGCCAACAGCAACAGGAATTGTAGGAAATAATTTGTCTAATTTGTCTTTTGTAGGAAATTTTTTTATTTCCCAATCATTTTGATCCCAACCACGACCGGTTATAAAAGTCGCTCTTTTTTCTTTTTGAAATGAAACAATTTTATCTAAAACTTCATCGTAACTTTTTGTTCCAGATAAATCTACCTTTTGTTGTTGCAATCCCATTCCGTAAAAATGACAATGTGCATCAATTAAACCAGGAACAATTGTTTGATTTTTTGCATCAATAGTGTTTTTAGATTGATATTTTTCTTGAATTTCTTTCGAGGTTCCAACAGCAATAAACTTTCCGTCTTTAATGGCAAAAGCAGCTACTTTTTTAAACTGATCATTTACAGTATATGTATTTGAGTTGATAACAATTAAATCTACTTTTTGTGGTTGATTACAAGAAACCAATGTTATGAATAGTGTTAATAAGAAAATATTTTTTTTCATTTTGGTTCAGTTTATGAGTTTTGTAAATAAAATAAAGACATCAATATAAATTGCAAAGGAATTCTAATAATAGCTACTTTCTTAGAACCAATGGTAGGTCTAATTTTGGTAACATCCCAAAGGAGTATAGGGAAGAAAAAGATCATCAAAATAAAAATACCAAGAGCAGCTTTTTTTTCTGTGGATGTAAAAATAAGTCCTAATACAAGGATAAATTCAATGAAACCAGCACTATCGCTTACCCTTTTTTTTGGTAAAAAATCAGGAATAAAATTCTTAAAAATAGATGGTTTTATAAGGTGCATAATTCCTGCAGAACAGAAGAATACTCCAAAACTTATTTTAAGTATTAGTAAAAAAAGCTCCATAAAATTATGGTTTTATAGGCGTGTTGCTATATAAATAACTGTCCATTAAATAAATAATACTTGCCATTGACGCGCTACCTAGTGCTAACTCGCGTTTGTTAACTTTATCAAAAGTATCAGTACTGGTGTGATGATAATCAAAATAACGCTGAGAATCTGGTCTGTAGCCAACTAAAGTTACATGTTCTGATTTTAAAGGACCAATGTCTGCGCCAGAACCACCTTTGTCTAAATCATGCAAACCATAAGGAGAAAGCAGTTTTTTCCAGCTTTGTAATAATGTAGTGTTTACAGTATTTGCATCAATTGAAAAGCCTCTTGGTGTATGACCACCGGCATCAGATTCTAAACCAGCAATATGATTTTCTTTATTCAGTTTTGCTAATTCTGCATATTTTTTTGCGCCACGAGTTCCGTTTTCTTCATTCATAAAAAATACAACTCGCAATGTGTTTTTTGGTTTGATGTTGTTTTTTTTGAACAAGTACGCAACTTCTAAAGATTGTACAATTCCAGCGCCGTCATCATGTGCTCCTTCTCCTAAATCCCAGGAGTCTAAATGTCCACCAACAACCATTATGTTTTCAGGAGTTTCAGAACCTTTGATTTCTCCAATCACATTAAACGAAGGTGCATCTGCCAATGTTTTACAATGCTGTTTAAAGTAGAATTGTAATTTCGGATTTTTCTTTAAATCGGCACTTAAAATTTCTGCAGCTCTAGAGCTAATTGCTGCTGTAGGAGTGTATTGGTCTTTTGAGATGTCTCCGTAACTCATACTTCCCGTATGCGGATAATCATCAATACCATTGGTCATAGAGCGCACAATTACTGCTTTTGCACCATACGCACCACAAACACTTGCACCAGAATAACGTTGACCAACGCAACCTCCATACGCTTTAAATGTGTTAATTAATGTATTGTCAAAAGCACCGTTAAAAAATACAATTTTATCACGTAGTTTTTCTCCCATGTTTTCAGCTTCTTTTAAGCTTTTTACTTCAATAATTTCACCTGTAATTCCGTTTTTGGGTGTTGCTATTGAGAAACCTAATGCACAAATTGGTACATTTTTTTTCTTTCCATTTATGGTGTAATTTGCAACTTCTTTTTCGCCTCTAACCCAATGTGGTACCATAACAGGTTGTAACCAAACCGAATCTAACCCCACAGTTTTCATTAATTTTTCTCCCCAAACAACTGCTTTTGCAGCTTGCGGAGAACCAGACAATCTAGCGCCAATGTTTTGTGTTAAGTCGCGCAACCATTCATAAGATTGCCCTTCTGTTAATGCACTATTAAAGAGTGTTTTTATTTTTGTGGAATCTATTTTTTCTTGAGTTGATAGATTTTTGGTCTTGCTAATGTTTTCTTTTTTTTGTTGACAAGAATACATACATAACATACTGAAAAATAGTAGAGTTAGTTTTTTCATATTAAAAAGTTGGATTTGGAATTTTAAATCTACAAAAATGAAATGATAAACTCTTTATTTTTAAACAATTATCTCTTTAAAAATTAAGATATTTTCTTGTAGGTGGTATGAAACTTAAAATAAGCTTAAAATTTTTTAAATGATTTTTATTTATAAGATTCATAAACAAATGTATAATGACTAGATGTTGAGTAAGTTGAATAGGTATGTGGATGTTTTAGGACCATGAAATATGGTGAAATATTCTTTAAAATTAAATCTTTATCACAAAAAAAATGCGAACCGTTATAGTTCGCATTTTTTAGAATATGTTTTTAAAATAGATTACATGGCAACTAAGTCTCCAGAAACATCTTTAGATGGTAATTCTGATTTCCCCATTAAAAATAAATCTACTTGTCTTGCAGCCTCTCTTCCTTCAGAAATTGCCCAAACAATTAAAGATTGTCCACGACGCATATCACCGGCAGTAAAAATGTTTTTTACATTGGTTTGATATTTTCCGTATTCTGCTTTGTAGTTAGAACGACCATCTTTTTCAAGACCTAATTTATCTGCTAAAGTACTTTCTGGTCCTGTAAAACCTAATGCTAATAAAGCTAGGTCACATGGCCAAGTTTTTTCTGTACCTGCTATTTCAATTAGTTGAGGTCTTTGTCCTGGAACCATTTTCCACTCAACATTAACTGTTTTTAAGGCAATTAATTTTCCGTTTTCGTCTTTTACAAATTCCTTAGTATTTATTAACCAATTACGTTCTACACCTTCTTTATGAGAAGACGAAGTTTTTAATTGTAAAGGCCAAAAAGGCCAAGGCGTTGTTGGAGAACGATGTCCTGGGGGTTTTGGCATAATTTCAAAGTTAACTACGGATTTTGCTCCGTGTCTGTTTGAAGTACCAATACAATCTGAACCTGTATCTCCACCACCGATAACAATTACGTCTTTATCGGTAGCTAATACTTGATCTTTTACCTCTTTACCAAATACTACTTTAGTTTGTTGTGTTAAGAAATCCATTGCTTGCACAACTCCATCAGCATCAATACCTGGAGTTGGTAAACTCCGTCTTTCAGTTGCACCACCACATAAAACGATGCTATCAAAAGCTTTTAAGTCTTTTACGTTATAATTTACACCAACATTAACGTTGGTTTTAAATATAATTCCTTCAGCTTCTAAAATGTTTACTCTTCTGTCTATAATTCCTTTTTCTAATTTAAAATTAGGAATTCCATATCGTAACAAACCACCAACTTCATCATCTCTTTCAAAAACAGTTACAGTGTGTCCGGCTCTGTTTAATTGTTGTGCAGCTGCTAAACCTGCGGGACCAGAACCAACAATAGCAATTGTTTTACCTGTTCTATGTTTTGGAGGTTGTGGTTTTATCCATCCTTCTTTAAAAGCACGTTCTACAATATTTTTTTCAATATTTTCTATAGAAACAGGGTCTTCAATAATACCTAATACACATGATTGTTCACATGGAGCAGGGCATAAGCGACCTGTGAATTCTGGAAAATTGTTTGTTGAATGTAGTATCCAAGAAGCTTTTTTCCATTCTCCTTGATGTACCATGTGGTTAAAATCTGGAATTAGATTTCCTAATGGGCAACCACTGTGGCAGAAAGGAATTCCACAATCCATACAACGTGATCCTTGTTTTGTTATTTCTTCTTCAGAAAGAGGAACTGTAAATTCTTTATAATTTTTTACACGATCTTTTACAGAAGTATAGGTTTCATCTTGTCTTTCAAATTCTTTAAATCCTGTTATTTTTCCCATGAGATTATGCTATTGTTAATTCTTCGAACATTGGTTCTTCTGTTTCTAAACGTTTTAAGGCTTTTTTGTATTCAATTGGCATTACTTTTACAAAGTTTTTTAGGCTTGTATCCCAATCGGCTAACAAGGTAGCACCTCTTTTACTATCTGTATATAAAACGTGTTTTTCTATGGTTGCTTTTAATTCTTCTGCTACTTCTTCAGAAATTTCTTCGAACTCGATAGTTTCAGTATTACAAAGACCGTTTACAAATTTGTTTTCTGGATCATAAACATAAGCAATACCACCACTCATACCCGCGGCAAAGTTTCTTCCTGTTTTACCTAGAACAACTACTTTACCACCTGTCATGTATTCACAACAGTGATCTCCAACGCCTTCTACAACAGCAGTTGCACCCGAGTTACGAACCGCAAAACGTTCTCCTGCAATTCCATTAATGTATGCTTCTCCTGCTACAGCACCAAACATACAAACATTACCAACAATGATATTGTTTTCTGCTAAAAAGTCTGCTTTGGCTGGTTTTTTAACAATTAATTTTGCTCCAGATAAACCTTTACCTAAATAATCGTTTGTATTACCGTCTATTGTAAAAGTTAAACCATGTGCACCAAAAGCTCCAAAACTTTGACCTGCAGAACCTGTAAAGTTGATGTTTAAGGTGTCTTCTGGTAAGCCTAAATGACCGTATATTTTTGAAATTTCATGACTAACAATAGCTCCAACAGTACGGTCTGTGTTTTTGATTGGATATGCTAAATTCATTTTTTCTTTTCTATACAAAGCTCTATGAGAATCTTTTAATATAGTAAAGTCTAAAACACCTTCTAAATTATGATCTTGACTTTCTGTATTTTTAACAACCATGCTTCTGTAAGCAGTTGGTCTGTGTAAAATACTAGATAGATCTAAGCCTTTTGCTTTGTAGTGTTTGATAGCGTGATTTGCATTAATTTTATGAGTTTGACCAACCATTTCAGCCAAGGTTCTAAAACCAAGTTGTGCCATTATTCCTCTTAATTCTTCTGCAATATAAAAGAAGAAGTTAATAACGTGTTCTGGTGTTCCTTTAAAGTTTTTTCGCAATTCTTTATCTTGAGTTGCAATACCAACCGGACACGTATTTAAATGACATTTACGCATCATAATACAACCAGAAGCTACTAAAGGAGCGGTTGCAAAACCAAATTCCTCAGCGCCTAATAAGGCTGCAATTGCAACATCACGACCTGTTTTTAACTGACCATCACATTCTACTACAATTCTACTTCTTAAATTATTTAGAACTAAAGTTTGTTGTGCTTCTGCTAAACCAAGTTCCCAAGGTAAACCAGCGTGTTTTAATGAAGTAAGAGGAGATGCTCCTGTACCACCATCATAACCAGATATTAAAACAACATCTGCTTTTGCTTTGGCAACACCAGCGGCAATGGTACCAACACCAACTTCTGAAACTAATTTTACATTAATTCTTGCGTCTCTATTTGCATTTTTTAAATCGTAGATTAATTGTGCTAAATCTTCAATTGAATAAATATCATGATGCGGAGGAGGAGAAATTAAACCAACAAAAGGAGTTGAGTTTCTTGCTGCGGCAATCCAAGGTAAAACCTTTGATCCAGGTAGTTGACCACCTTCACCAGGTTTGGCGCCTTGTGCCATTTTAATTTGTATCTCTTTTGCGCTTGATAAATAATGAGATGTTACCCCAAATCTACCCGAAGCTACTTGCTTAATAGCAGAGTTTCTACTATCACCATTAATATCTTTTTGAAAACGCTTTCTGTCTTCACCACCTTCACCAGAATTAGATTTTCCTCCAATTCTATTCATGGCAATCGCTAAATTTTCATGAGCTTCTCTAGAGATAGATCCGTAAGACATTGCACCCGTTTTAAAACGTTTTACAATATCTGTCCAAGGTTCTACTTCTTCTAATGGGATTGGATCTAAATTGTCAAACTGAAACAAACCACGAATTGTCATTAAACTTTCTGACTGTTCGTTGATTGTTTTTGCATACACATCGTAACTAGCTTGATCACTTAATCTTACTGCTTGTTGTAATTTTGCAACAGTTGTTGGATTAAATAAGTGACGCTCGCCATTTCTTCTCCATCTATAATCTCCACCAACATTTAAACCTAAGTTTTTGTCAATTTGATTATCTGGATATGCTTGTTTGTAACGTTGATCTATTTCTTTTTCAATTTCGTATAAACCAATACCTTCTATTCTTGAAGCGGTATATGGGAAATATTTTTCTACAAAACCAGAATTGAAACCTACAATTTCGAAAATCTGTGAACCTCTATAAGAATGTAATGTAGAGATTCCTATTTTGTTCATTACTTTTAAAATACCTTTTCCGATAGCTTTGTTAAAGTTGTCAACTGCTTTTTGTTCATCCATACCCGTAATAAAGCCTTCTTTAACTTGTGTACGGATAATTTCATTTACCATATATGGGTTAATTGCACTTGCGCCATAACCAAATAAAGTAGCAAAATGATGGGGTTCACGTGGTTCTGCAGATTCGATAATAATATCGAAAAAAGAACGCTTACGTAAACGGTTTAATTGATGATTAACAAAAGAACAAGCCAATAAAGCAGGAATAGGAGCAAACTCTTGGTTTACGCCTCTGTCAGATAATATGATGATATTATTCTTGTTTTCAATGGCTTTTTCTACCTGAATAACAATTGCATCTAACGCGTCTTCAAGTCCATTTAAACCTTGTGCTTTTGGATATAATATTTGTATGGTTTCTGCTTTGAAACTTTCAATATCTATATTTCTTATTTTTTCTAAATCGGCATTAGAAATAACAGGGTTTTGAATTCTTAATTTTCTACATTGTCTGTTGGTAATGCTGAAAATGTTTCTATCTTTTCCTAAATTTAAACTAATATCTGTTACAATTTCTTCACGAATACCATCTAAAGGTGGGTTTGTAACTTGTGCAAATAATTGTTTAAAATAGTTTGAAATTAATTGAGGTCTGTCTGATAAAACAGCTAATGGTGTATCAATACCCATTGATCCTAAAGCTTCTTTACCTACAATTGCCATAGGTGTAATTACTTCTTGAATATCTTCAAAAGTGTAATTAAATAAACGTTGACGCGTTTTTACATCAATGGTTTCTATAGGACAAGTTTCTCCATTATAAGGAACATCTTTTAGGTGTAAACGAGATTTGTCTAGCCATTCTTGATAAGGTCTTTCAGAAACAATTTTACTTTTTATTTCTTCATCCTGAATAATTCTACCTTCATTCATGTCTACCAAGAACATTTTTCCTGGTTCTAATCTTCCGTGTTCTTTTACATCTTCAGGAGCTACATCAACTACACCAATTTCTGATGACATAATTAAGCTTCCGCTTTTAGTAACTGTATATCTAGATGGTCTTAAACCATTTCTATCTAATAAAGCACCAATATAATCTCCATCTGTAAACGGTACAGAAGCGGGGCCATCCCAAGGTTCCATAATACAGCCGTTGTACTCGTAAAAAGCTTTACGGTCTGCAGACATGGTTTTGTGTTTTTCCCAAGCTTCAGGAATCATCATCATCATAATTTCTGGTAATGAACGACCGGTGTGAGTTAATAACTCAACAACCATATCCATAGAAGCAGAATCTGATTTTCCTGGTAATATAATTGGGAATAACTTGTCTATTTGCGGTCCAAAAACATCACTTTTCATGATTTCTTCTCTAACACGCATTCTACTTACATTACCACGTAAGGTGTTAATTTCACCATTCTGACACATGTGTCTAAAAGGTTGTGCTAACTCCCATGTTGGCATTGTATTGGTAGAAAATCTTTGGTGTACCAATGCTAAACGGGTAACCAAATCTATTGCTTGTAAATCTTTGTAATAAGGACCAATATCTTCAGGCATGATAATACCTTTGTAAATGATAGTGGTTAAGGATAAACTTGGTATGTAAAAATATTTACTTTCAGAAATTTTAGATTTTCTGATAGAATGTTCTGCAATTTTTCTAGCAGCGTATAACTTTGCTTTAAAAGTAGCTTCGTCAATTTCATCTGTTTTACCAACAAACAATTGCTCTATATTTGGTTCTGAGGCCAATGCAATTTCTCCTAATTGAGAAGAGTCTACAGGTACTTCTCTCCATCCTAAAATGGCAAGTCCCTGTTGTTTTATTTCATTTTCAAAGGTAGTTTTACAAAAGTCATATTGATTTGTAACTTTAGGAAGAAAAACCATTCCTACAGCATATTCTCTTTGTTCGGGAATTGGGAAGGTACAAACTCTTGTAAAATAATCGTGAGGGATGTCTATTAAGATTCCGGCTCCATCTCCTGTTTTTCCATCTGCACTAACACCTCCTCTATGTTCTAGTTTTACTAGAATTTCTAGGGCATCATGTATAATTTGATTTGTTTTTTCACCATTCAAATTACAGATAAAACCGGCACCGCAATTTTCGTGTTCAAATTCTGGTAAGTATAATCCTTGTTTCTCCATATTCTATTAAATTATATTTACAAATCTATGTATTTTATTGAAAAGGTTTTAGTATTCTTATGTTTTTAATATTATTTTTATGATGAAAACAATAAAAGGCAAAAAAAAGTTTATTTATATCAATGAATGGCTTTTTAATTGTCAAATTCATAAAATAAAAAAAGAGTCTGTAAATTTTTACATTTACAGACTCTTTTTATTTAAAACGTTGTTAATTAGTGCTCATTTAATCTAAAGTCTGGATAAGCATCCATACCGTGTTCATGTGAGTCTAAACCTTCTAATTCTTCTTTTTCACTAACTCTAATTCCCACTGTTTTCTTAAGTGTAAAAATAATTAAGAATGCTGAGGTTATACAAAATGCTGCATAACATGCTACACCTGTTAATTGAATTAAGAATGTGTGTTCTGGGTTTGTAGAAAAGATTCCTACAGCTAATGTTCCCCAAATACCACATATTAAATGCACTGCAATTGCACCTACCGGATCATCTAATTTAATAGCGTCTACAAAGGCAACAGCAAATACAATTATTGCACCTGCAATTGCACCAATAATAATTGCGCTTTCAGGAGTCATAACATCTGCACCAGCAGTAATACCAACTAAACCTCCTAAAATACCATTTAAGAACATTGTTAAATCTAAGTTCTTGTATTTAATAAAAGATACTAAAGCGGCAACAACACCACCTGCAGCTGCGGCTAAACAAGTTGTAACTAATGTTAATGAAGTTAATTCAGGGTCTGCAGATAAAACAGAACCACCGTTAAAACCAAACCAACCTAACCAAAGGATTAAAACCCCTGCAGTAGCTAAAGGAATACTATGACCAGGTATTGCTTGAGGCTTACCATTTTTGAATTTTCCAATTCTTGGACCTAATAACCAAACAGCAACTAAAGCAGCCCATCCACCAACAGAGTGTACCAATGTAGAACCAGCAAAATCATAGAATCCCATTTGGTCTAAAAATCCACCACCCCATTTCCATGAACCAGCTATTGGGTATATTAAACCAACGTATATAATTGTGAAAATCATAAATGGTCCAATTTTCATTCTTTCAGCTACAGCACCAGAAACTATTGTTGCGGCAGTTGCAGCAAACATTCCTTGAAACAAGAAATCTGTCCACCAAGTGTATCCTCCATCTGCATACTCTGCAGTCATTCCGTTTTCTGGTGGTGCAATACCAAAACCAGCGAAATCTAAAACACCGGCTGAACCTTCTGCAAAACCAGGGTACATTAAGTTAAAACCACCAATATAATAAAGTAGTAAACCAGATGTTATGATAAAGATGTTTTTAAATAAAATGTTAATTGTGTTCTTTTGTCTTGTCAAACCAATTTCTAAAAATGCAAAACCAGTATGCATAAAGAAAACTAAGGCTGTACAGATCATCATCCATACATTATTTGTTGTTAATAATTCCATATTGTTTTTTATTTAGATTTTTTCTTTAAAGTTTCTCCTCCTTTTTCACCTGTACGGATACGGTATGCTTCTGTAATGTCTGATACAAAAACCTTACCATCACCAACATCTCCTGTTTTAGCAGCTTTAAGTAAGGCTTCTAGTGTTATTTGTTCAAAATCATCATTTACAACTATTGATAAGTATCTACGCTGTATATCACTTGTGCTATAACTAACTCCTCTGTAAACGTGTCCTTCTTTTTCGTTACCTAAACCAGTAACATCCCAGTAAGAGAAGAAATTTACGTCTACTGCGTGCAACGCTTCTTTAACAGCGTTAAATTTTGATTTTCTTATAATTGCTTCGATTTTTTTCATTATAAATAGATTTTAATTATTTAATTAGTCTTAGTTTAATGGATATTAACAACGCACTAAACTAAGACTTTTATTTATATTTAGAAAGAGTATACTGCTGCTAAAACAAAAGAGTTTAAGCTTTTCTTAGCTACACCATCGCTGTTTGCAAAGAAATCATCAGAAGCAGAGTCTAATCTAACCTCTGGAATAATTGTTAACGATCCAATTGTATAGTTTGCAGTTAATGTTGTTGCAAATACAGATGAATCAGCAACTCCTGTTCCTATTGCTCCAAAATCACCATCAGTTTCAGCAAAATATTCACCTCTTAAACCAATTTTAAAACTATCTGAAGTTGCGTATTGTGGGTATACGGCAACACCATAAAATCCTGCTGCTGCATCTTCACTGTAATATGCTGCGTTTAATCCTAAATAGAATTCTTCAGATACATCAAAACCACCTGTAAAATCAATTTCGTAAGAATCTGGGTTTAATAAGAAGTTAAAGTACTGTCCAGAGATTCCGTATTGTGCACCAATTGAATATTTTCCATTAGGATTAAATTCAGTTGCATCTGTAGGGTTCATAACAGCTACCATTAAAGAGCTATTGTCAGATAAAGTAAAATCTGCTTTAATTCCAGAATGGCTAAAAGGACCATAAGAGAATAAGTAAGAAGTACTGTAGTTAAAGTTAGCGGTAGGAGAAATTACTTCGTACCCTAAAAAGGTATTAAAGTTACCTATGGTAAGTTTAACTTTTTCGCTTACATTCCAATAAGCATATAATTGATTTACTATTTGAGAACTTCCTACTGGAGATCCAAAAACAGCGTCTTCACCTCTTGGTCCGTAAACTAAATCTGCAACAAAACCAACTTTTTCGCCTTCATAACCAGCAATAATGTTAATCATTCCTAAAGCAAAACCAGGTGCATTTGCAAAAGATGAACCAGGGGCAACTTTAGTTGCGTCATTGGGTGCATTTAAATTGGCGCGGAAATAAGTGTCTATACTTCCACTTAAGGTAAATGTTTTTTCTTCCTTTTCTTGAGCATTTACTACTAAGCTACATGCGAATAATAAAGTAAAAATAACTTTTTTCATAATGATTGTTCTTTTAATGTTAAATGTTTAGTTTTTTAATTGAACTGGGACAAAAGTATATATTAAATTTAGATAAACAATAAGTGTATCTTTTATAAATGGCTTTTATATTGATGATACCCTCAAAAAAACGGGGTGTAAAATAAGATTACTTCAATTTTTAAATTTTAAGGGTTGATAAAAAAGGGGTTTAAAAAAATGTAAGTTATAATTTTGTGATATTCATAAAAATGCACTTATTGAAAAAAAAGTACATTTTATTGTACTTTTGGGGAATGAAATACTCATATTCCTATATAATTAAGATTCAGTTTTTAGGTTTTCGCTTTTCTGGTTGGCAAAAACAAACCAATGCAAAAACCTTACATGATTTGGTAGATAAGACCTTATCTTTTGTTTTTGAAGATGTTAGCATGAGTTATAAGACTATTGGTATTGGAAGAACAGATGCAAAAGTGTCTGCAAATTGTTATTTTGTGCAACTGTTTACTGCTTTTTTGGTGGATGAGGCTTTGTTTGTAAAATCTTTGAATGCTAACTTTTCTCCCGATTTTAGAGGGATTTCTATACAATCAGTAGACCGGAAATTCAATATAATTAAAGCTGCTAAGGTTAAAGAGTATCATTATTATTTTTCTTTTGGTGATAAAAATCATCCGTTTGCTGCGCCTTTTATGGTAAATATTGATAAAGAATTAGATGTAAGATTGATGAAAACCGCAGCTAACTTATTTGAGGGTGAACATTATTTTCATAAATATTGTACAAAACCAAGTGAGCAAACTATTTTTAAAAGAGTAATTAATTCTTGTGAAATTGTAGAGAATGATATTTTAACAGCAAATTTCTTTCCTGAAAAAAGTTATATATTAAAGGTAAGAGGAAAAGGTTTTTTACGATATCAAATAAGATTGATGATGGCTACATTATTTGAGGTTGGTAAAGGAAATCTTGATTTGCAATTTATAGAAGCGTCTTTACGTGAAGATAATGACAGAAAATTTATGAGAAATAATGCACCATCATCTGGTTTGCAATTGTATGATATTGAGTTGGAATTATAGTAATATGGTTTACAACTAATTTTTTAAAACCTGTTGTTGAAAAAAAGTGAGTTGTTTTTAGTTGATTCTTGTAGTTGGTAAGTCTTTGCATGAGCGATAGGAACGGCATCCTTTTTATGTTGAAATCCATTCAGTGTCTCTTATTAAGATTTAATGCCTTTTTTTATTAAGAAAAGTGCTGAAAGAAATTCAGTATAAAAAGATATAGTGGATAGCGCGTTTACGCTTTTTTGCGTAACATGCCCATAAAAAAAAACAATCTTACAAGGTTTTAATTATTTTGTAAGATTGTTGCGTTTTTTATGTCATTATATATAATGAGTGTTTTATCCCTTTATAACACCTCTAGAAATTACAATTTTCTGAATCTCTGAAGTGCCTTCGTAAATCTGAGTAATTTTGGCATCGCGCATTAAGCGTTCTACGTGATATTCTTTTACAAAACCGTTTCCTCCATGAATTTGCACAGCTTCTACAGTTTGTTCCATGGCAACTTTACTTGCGTACAATTTTGCCATTGCCGAAGACATGTCGTAATTATTACCTTGATCTTTGTCCCAAGCAGCTTTCATTACCAACATTCTAGCGGCTTCAATTTCTGTGTACATATCTGCCAGTTTAAAGGCAATTGCTTGGTGATTGCAAATTTCTGTGCCAAATGCTTTGCGCTGTTTAGAGTATTTTAGTGCCAATTCATAACCGCCGGCAGCAATTCCTAAAGCTTGAGCGGCAATGCCAATTCTACCGCCAGAAAGTGTTTTCATAGCAAATTTAAAACCAAAACCATCTTGGCCAATTCTGTTTTCTTTAGGAACTTTAACATCGTTAAATTGCAATGTGTGTGTGTCTGAACCACGAATTCCTAATTTATCTTCTTTTGGGCCAATATGAAAACCTTCTGTTCCTTTTTCTAGAATAAAAGCATTAATACCTCTGTGACCTTTTTCTCTGTCTGTTTGTGCAATTACCAAATATACATCTGCACGTCCGCCATTTGTAATCCAATTTTTGGTGCCATTAATAAGGTAATAATCTCCTTTGTCTATAGCTGTTGTTGCTTGTGATGTTGCATCTGAGCCCGCTTCTGGTTCGCTTAAACAAAAGGCGCCTAAAAATTGGCCAGTTGCTAATTTTGTTAAATATTTTTGTTTTTGTTCTTCTGAGGCATACGCTTCTAAGCCGTAACAAACTAAAGAGTTGTTTACGGAAACCATTACCGAGGCAGAGGCGTCAATTTTAGAGAGTTCTTCCATAACTAAGACGTAAGAAATGGCGTCCATTCCGCTTCCTCCATATTTAGGGTCTACCATTAGTCCTAAAAAACCTGCA
The DNA here is from genome assembly GCF_051251875.1 of Polaribacter sp. GTDB lineage: Bacteria > Bacteroidota > Bacteroidia > Flavobacteriales > Flavobacteriaceae > Polaribacter. The sequence goes on along the minus strand of NZ_JBPOGL010000037.1, from coordinate 9,398 downwards.
TCTCCCATTTTTTTTACCAATTCATTTGGGAATTCTTGCTTGTTATCTCTTTCTATTACACCTGGTAATAACTCGGTTTGTGCAAAGTCTCTTGCAGCATCTCGAATCATAATATGTTCTTCTGATAAACTAAAATCCATAGGTATCTATTTTTATTATATTCGTAATTTAATAACTCAAAGATATCGATTTCGTAATACAATTTCAATAGAGTTTCATTAATTTTACCGATATGATTATAAACAACGTTTTTGCAATAGGAGTAATGTCTGGTACTTCTTTAGATGGAATTGATTTGGTATATGTGCAATTTGATAAGGAAAAAGTATCAAATTTTAGTATTTTATATGCTGATACGGTGTCTTATTCAGAAAATTGGAGTACAAGATTGCAGAATGCAATTCATTTTTCTTCGGATGATTTAAAAAAGTTAAACCTAGAGTATGGTGCTTTTTTGGGAGATGTAATTAATGATTTTATAAATAAAAATGAGATTAAAAATATCGATTTTATTGCGTCTCATGGTCATACCGTTTTGCATCAACCAGAAAAAGGAGTTACACTGCAAGTTGGTGACGGACAAACAATTGCAACCAGTACACAGCAAAAAGTTGTTTGCGATTTTAGAACACAAGATGTAAAATTAGGAGGGCAAGGAGCGCCATTGGTGCCCATTGGAGATGAGTTGTTGTTTTCGGAATATGAGTATTGTTTAAATTTAGGAGGATTTGCAAATGTGTCTTATAAAAAAGACCATAAAAGAATTGCTTTTGATATTTGTCCTGTAAATATTGTATTAAATAAATATGCAATAAGATTGGGTTTTGAATATGATGATAAAGGTAAAATTGCTGCTTCCGGTACTTTTCTAATGGCGTTAGAAGCTGATTTAAGAAATTTGGAATATTACCAGCAAAAACCGCCAAAATCATTGGGTTTAGAGTGGGTTCAGAAAGAAATTTTTCCGCGATTAGAATCTTCAGAAAGAAGGTCAGAAGATTTGTTAAGAACATTTACAGATCATATTGCTTGGTCAATTGCAAAAGTGTTTCCTAAAGACGCTAAAGTTTTGGTTACTGGTGGTGGTGCATTTAATGAGTATTTAATTGCTGCCATAAAACGTTGTAAAAAAGTAAACCTTATTATTCCTGAAGAGAAATTAATCAACTATAAAGAAGCGTTGATTTTTGCTTTTTTAGGGTTGTTAAGACTTGATAATCAGATAAATTGTTTAAAGTCGGTTACGGGTGCTGCCAAGAATCATTCTTCAGGAGAAATATTTTGTCCATAGTTTTTAGATTCTTGTGTTCATGAGAAAGATCATTTTAAAGGAAACCCGAGTTAAATTTTGAGAAATTCTTTTAGAATAAATAATTTGAACACTCATTTTTTTACTGTAAGTTTGTAAGGTATGAACTAAATTAATAGATATAATTTTTTTTTAAATGAATCAACTATAAATTTTCCCCAGAAGGGGATTTTAATGCGAGATTAAAACTGTTTAATAATGCATAAAAAGTTAATTTATTTAAAAAATAAAAATGAAAGAATTATTAAAGATATACGAGAATAAACAACCAGAAATAGTTTTTAATTGGAAAGATTCTGAAACAGAAGCAGAAGGTTGGACAGTAATAAACTCATTAAGAGGTGGTGCAGCTGGTGGTGGAACAAGAATGAGAAAAGGGCTAGATATGAATGAGGTTTTATCGCTTGCAAAAACGATGGAAGTAAAGTTCACGGTTTCTGGGCCGGCAATTGGAGGTGCAAAATCTGGGATTAATTTTGATCCGCTTGATTCTCGAAAAAAAGGAGTCTTACAAAGATGGTTTAATGCCGTGTCTCCGTTGCTAAAGAATTATTACGGAACAGGTGGAGACTTAAATGTAGATGAAATTCATGAAGTAATTCCTTTTACAGAAGAAAGTGGTGTTTGGCATCCGCAAGAAGGGGTTTTTAATGGGCATTTTAAACCCACAGAAGCTGATAAAATTAATAGAATAGGACAATTACGCCATGGTGTAATTAAGGTGTTAGAAGATAAAAAATTATCGCCTAGTATCAATAGAAAATATACCGTTGCAGATATGATTACTGGTTTTGGTGTTGCTGAAGCAGTAAAACATTTTTATACAATTTACGGTGGTTCTGTAGTTGGTAAAAGAGCTGTAGTTCAGGGTTTTGGTAACGTAGGTTCTGCAGCTGCGTATTATTTAGCTCAAATGGGCGCAAAAATTGTTGGAATTATAATTAGTGATGGCGGTGTTATAAATGAGGATGGTTTTTCTTTTGAAGAAATAAAAAAAATGTTTCTAAATAAAGATGGTAACACCTTTGTAGCGCCAAATATGATTCCTTTTGAAGAAATTAATGAAAAAATTTGGAATCTTAATTGCGAAATTTTTGCACCTTGTGCAGCATCTAGATTAATAACGCAAGAACAGATAAATAAAATGATTAAAAGTGGATTGGAAGTAATTTCTTGTGGTGCAAATGTTCCGTTTGCTGATAAAGAAATTTTCTTTGGATCTATTATGGAAGATACCGATAAAAAAGTGAGTTTAATTCCAGATTTTATTTCCAATTGTGGTATGGCAAGAGTTTTTGCATATTTTATGGAACATAAAGTGGTAATGACAGACAAAGCAATTTTTGAAGATACATCAAACACCATAAAAAAAGCATTGCAAAAAACGTTTGCTAGAAGTGCTTCTAAAACAAAAATAAGTGAAACAGCGTTTGAAATAGCGCTTAAAGAGTTGATATAAATTTAATAAACAAGTAACTAAAATGGAATCAGTAATTATTATTGTATTTGTAATGGGGTATTTAGGAATTACCTTAGAACATAATTTAAAATTAGATAAGTTAATACCTGCCTTAATTATGATGGCGGTATGTTGGGCGCTTGTAGCTTTAGGTGTAGATAATTTTACACAATGGTTTGATTCTAGTAAACACGCATTAGTAGATGGTTTTGCTTCTTTTGGTCATGAAGAAAAATTACACATAGTAGAAGAAACCTTGTTGCATCATTTGGGTAAAACAGCCGAAATTTTAGTGTTTCTTTTAGGAGCTATGACAATTGTTGAAATTATTGATTATTTCGACGGGTTCTCTACTATAAAAGGTTATGTAAAAACAAAAAAGAAATCTAAGATTTTATGGATTTTTGCGATACTAGCTTTTATTTTATCTGCTATTATAGATAACTTAACAGCAACTATTGTATTAATTTCTATTTTACAGAAAATTGTTAAAAATAGAGATGAAAGAATATGGTTTGCGGGTTTAATTATTATTGCAGCAAACGCAGGTGGTGCTTGGTCTCCTATTGGAGATGTTACCACAACAATGCTTTGGATTGGTAAAAAAGTTACTACTTTAAAATTAGTAGAATACTTATTAATACCTTCTTTATTATGTATGGCGGTTCCTACTTTTATTGCCTCTTTCTTACCAGCTTTTAAAGGTGAAATAGATTTTGTAGAAGAAGAAGAAAAGCCAAAAAGTCAGCACAGTGCAAGAATGTTATATTTAGGTTTAGGGGCAATTGTTTTTGTACCTATTTTTAAAACAATTACTCATTTACCACCTTATGTTGGTATGATGTTGTCTTTGGCTGTTGTTGCAACATTTGCAGAAATTTATAGTAAATCTAAATTTTCTTTAACAGATTATGATAGTGAGGCAGAAGCAGGTGCACATCACAGTCCTGTACATCATTCTTTATCAAAAATTGAAATGCCAAGTATTTTATTTTTCTTAGGAATTTTAATGGCAGTTGCAGCTTTAGAGTCTTTAGGTATTTTATTTAATTTTGCATCAACGTTACAAGAAACTGTACCAATGATGGGTACAGAATTACATGTTCCAGGTGTTACAGGGGTGTCAGATTTAGTAGTATTGTTATTAGGTGTAGGTTCTGCAGTAATAGACAATGTACCATTAGTTGCAGCAAGTTTAGGAATGTTTTCTGAACCGTTAGATAATGAATTATGGCATTTTATTGCATTCTCTGCAGGAACTGGTGGTTCTATGTTAATTATTGGTTCTGCAGCCGGAGTTGTAGCAATGGGAATGGAAAAAATAGATTTTTTCTGGTATTTAAAAAAGATATCATGGTTAGCATTAATTGGGTTTTTAGTAGGTTCTGCAACCTTTATGCTTACAAGAACACTTTTTTAATTAATGAAACATAAATAATGAAATGTCATTTTGTTATTGAGCAAAGTGACATTTTTTTTGATATACAATAAAAGCTATTTTTTAAGATTGAAACAATTTAAAAAAAGAATAGTCGTTACTTAATTAGAACTAAAAAAAGAATTGAATGCTATCATTTTTTCAAGAAAATAAAGACGTATTAGAAGAAGTTATTTCGGAAGAAAAAACATTGTCTATCTATAATTTAATTATGGAAGGTGGTTTGGGAGGTAAAATTATAATTGCCATCCTATTTGTGTTGTTAACTGTAGCTATATATATTTATTTCGAACGCTTTTTCGCTATAAAATCTGCTTCAAAAGTTGATAAAAATTTTATGAATCAAATTAAAGATTTTGTTACCAATGGTAAATTAGAATCTGCACGTGAGCTTTGTAAAAGTAAAAATACACCTACTGCAAGACTAATTGGTAAAGGAATTTCTAGAATAGGAAAACCTTTAAATGATATTAATACAGCCATAGAAACAGCCGGAAAGTTAGAAGTTTATCATCTAGAAAAAAATGTAAGTGTCTTAGCTACAATAGCAGGTGCGGCGCCAATGATTGGTTTTTTAGGAACTGTAATTGGAATGATTGTTGCAATTCATGAAATAGCAAATGCTGGCGGACAAATAGATATTAAAATGCTTTCAGATGGTTTGTATACTGCTATGACAACAACAGTTGCCGGTTTAATTGTGGGTATTATTGCGTATATAACCTACAATCATTTGGTAGTAAGAACGGATAAAGTAGTGTATCAAATGGAAGCAAAATCTGTTGAATTTTTAGATTTGTTAAACGAACCAGTTTAAAATTATTGAAAGATTAAAAAATTAAAGTGTTCAAAGATTTTTTAATTATTCAATCTTTTAATTTTTAAATAATAAAAATGAATTTACGCGGAAGAAATAAAGTAGATCCAAGTTTTAATATGTCTTCAATGACAGATATTGTTTTCTTGTTATTAATCTTTTTTATGCTTACATCAACTTTAGTAACGGTAAGCGCCATTGATGTTTTATTGCCAAAAGCAGGAGGAAAAACTGAGAATAATAAATCTGTAGCAGTAACTATTACAAGCAATTCATTATTTTACATCGATAAAACAAAAGTAAGTTCTATAGATTTAGAAACTGAAATTTTAAGAAAAATAGCAGGAGATAAAAAGAAAACTATTGTAATAAGAGGCGATAAAGATGTTCCTTATAAAAATGTAATGAAGGTGATTGATATTGCGAATAGAAATAAGTTAAAAATGATTTTAGCCGTAAAAGGAAAATAAATTTTTCTACAAAGGTTTTTAAAACCAAGTAGGTATACATGCAAATATGTCCATATTAGAAACCAAACATAAACGTAAATCTGCTGTAATAACAGCAATTATTCTGATGCTTTTAGTTTTCGGAATTTTTAATTATGGAATGACCTATTTAGATCCTCCAGAAGAATATGGGTTGGCTATAAATTTTGGTAATTCTGAGGTTGGTAGTGGAGAACCCGTTGAAAATGTAAAGAAAACAGTTGCTCCAAAAGTAGTGGAAAAACAAGAAGTTGTTGAAGAAAAAGAGGTTATAGAAACGCCAAAAGAAATTATTAAAGAAGAAATTATTACTGATGATACTTCTAAAGATGTGCCAGTTGTAGAAAAGAAAAAAGAAGTTAAAAAACCAGTAAAAGAAGTTGTAAAAAAAGAAATTCCTAAAGAAAAACCAAAGCCAACACCAAAACCATCTAAAGAAAACCAAGATGCCTTAAATAATTTATTAAACGGAAATTCTTCTGATGGAAAACCACAAGGAGAAGGAGATGATGATAAGCCCGGCGTTAAAGGGAATGAAAATGGAGACCCGAACTCTAATAAGTATTATGGAAATACAGGAAGTGGCTCTGGAGGAAATTACAATTTGGCAGGAAGAAAAGCGCTATCTAAACCCATAGAAAAACCAAATTGCCAAGAAGAAGGAATTGTGGTGGTTAGAATTCAGGTTGATAAAAATGGTCGTGTAATTAATGCCGTTGCAGGTGTTAAAGGTTCTACAAATACGGCTGCATGTTTATTAAAACCAGCTAAGGAAGCTGCATTAAGAACAACATGGAATGCAGATTCTAAAGCACCTACAAAACAAACCGGAACTATTATTTATAAGTTTACCTTGTCTAAATAATTGGTAATTTTCTTTAGCTTTTTATAAAAGAAGCTTTGTATTCGTTTTTTTTAACATTCAACTGCACAAATTAGTGTGCTTTGCCAATAGTTTTTCAATTTTTGTAAATTTATATATGATATTTATATAGGAACAATAAAAATGTGTAAAAATATGATATTGCTGCTTTCAATATTTTTTAAGCTAAAAATTTAAATTTATATTTGAAAAACTAAAAACATGAAAAAACAAGCCGTTATAGTTTCAGGATACTTTAATCCAATTCACAAAGGACATTTAGAATACTTTAACAATGCAAAAGCCTTAGGAGATAAGTTGTTTGTAATTGTTAATAGTGATTTACAAAGATCGTTAAAAGGTTCAAAGGAATTTCAAAAAGAAGAAGAACGATTATTTATTGTACAAAATATTAAAGCAGTAGATGAGGCAATAATCTCTGTTGATAAAGACAGAACCGTTCGTGAGTCTATTCGTACTCTTTTTGAAACTTATGGTAACGAATATCAATTAGGATTTGCTAATGGAGGAGATCAAGATAATAATTCTATTCCAGAAGCTCCTATTTGCAATGAGTTAAACATTAAATTAATAGATGGTCTTGGTGAAAAAATACAGTCATCCTCTTGGTTGTTAGGTAAAGGTTAGTATTATGAGAATAGGAATTACTTTTAGTGCATTTGATTTGTTACATGCAGGTCATATAACTATGTTAGAAGATGCCAAGCGTCAATGTGATTATTTAATATGTGGTTTGCAAACAGACCCAACTGTAGATAGACCAGAGAAAAATAGACCAGTACAATCTGTTGTAGAGCGTTACATTCAGCTAAAAGGATGTAGGTTTGTAGATGAAATAATACCGTATGCTACAGAACAAGATTTAGAAGATGTTTTAAGGTCTTTTAAAATTGATGTTAGAATTATTGGTGAAGAATATGCAAGCAAGCAATTTACGGGCAGAAAATATTGCGAAGAAAAAGGCGTTGAATTGTATTTTAATAAAAGAGAACACCGTTTTTCTAGTAGTGGATTGCGTAAAGAAGTGCAAGAAAAAGAAAATTTAAATACAAAAGATAAATAGTATTAAAAATAAGATTGTCGCACGGTTTTTATGACTTATAAAGAAACTACAGCATGGATGTTTGCACAATTGCCCATGTATCAAAGAGAGGGTAAAACAGCATTCAAAAAAGATTTAACCAATACTTTAATACTTTCTAAAGAATTAAATTTTCCAGAAAAAAAGTTCAGATCAATTCACGTTGGTGGTACAAACGGAAAGGGCTCTACAAGTCACATGTTGGCATCTATTTTACAAGAAGCAGGCTATAAAGTAGGTTTGTATACTTCGCCACATTTAAAGAGTTTTACAGAAAGAATTCGTGTAAATGGTAAAGAGATTCCTAGAAAAAAAGTAATATCCTTTGTAGAAAAGCATAAAAATTTCTTAGAAAAACAAAAATTATCATTTTTTGAAATGACTGTAGGGTTGGCATTTAACTATTTTGCAGAAGAAAAAGTTGATATTGCTATTATTGAAGTGGGTTTAGGAGGAAGGTTAGATTCTACAAACATTATTACTCCAGAGGTCTCTGTAATTACGAACATCGGTTTAGATCATACGCAGTTTTTGGGAGAAACTTTACCAGAAATTGCTTTTGAGAAAGCAGGAATTATAAAAAACAAAGTTCCTGTTGTAATAGGGGAAGAGCAAGAAGCTGTAAAAAGTGTTTTTATCGCTAAAGCGGAAGAATGCAAAGCGCTTATTTCTTTTGCTTCTGATGATGCTGCCTTTTACAAGACAGATTTATTGGGAAATTATCAGCAAAAAAACACAAAAACAGCCGTTACTGCTATTAAAAAGTTATCGGGTTTTAAAATATCAACAGAGAATATTGAAAAAGGATTGTTACATGTTGTAAAAAACACCAGCCTAAAAGGTAGATGGCAAATTTTACAAGAAAAGCCAAAAGTAATTTGTGATACAGCACATAATAAAGACGGTTTGCGTATTGTATTAAAACAATTAGAAAAAGAAGTATATAATAAAATTCATTTTGTTTTAGGAGTTGTTTCAGATAAAAAGTTAGAAGAGGTTTTACCGCTTTTTCCAGAAGAAGCGGTGTATTATTTTTGCAAGCCAGATATTCCAAGAGGGATGTCTGAGGTTGTTTTAAAAGAAAAAGCACAGGAATTTAATTTAATTGGAAAAAAATATTCTTCTGTAAAAAATGCTTTTAAAAGCGCCTTACATAATGCAAATCAGGAAGATATCATTTATGTGGGCGGAAGTACTTTTGTTGTTGCGGAAATAATTTAAAGAAAGTGTGATTTTTTATTTGGTATATTTAAAATCTGTATTATATTTGCAACCGCTTAGGGCAATTAGCTCAGTTGGTTCAGAGCATCTCGTTTACACCGAGAGGGTCGGGGGTTCGAATCCCTCATTGCCCACCAAAGCAAAATCCTTCACATTTATGTGAAGGATTTTTTGTTTTTAAATGGATATATTTTTAAAATTAAAATTATATAACATTTTTGTTTGGTATGTCTAAAATCTATATTATATTTGCAGCCGCTTAGGGCAATTAGCTCAGTTGGTTCAGAGCATCTCGTTTACACCGAGAGGGTCGGGGGTTCGAATCCCTCATTGCCCACCAAAGCAAAATCCTTCACATTTATGTGAAGGATTTTTTTATGCAACATGTTTTTTTGAACTTTAAAAAGTATAGAACTATATATACCTATGTAAATAACTCCAGAGCGACACGAATTTTTTTCCAGCCACCATCTAATTTTAATATTTTATTAGCAGTAGTTAAATCATAATTAGCAGACATGAAAAAGAGGCGTATTACAAAATAATTATATGGAGGTTCCCACGCAAAAAAGCGTGGTCGGGCTTTACGCTGCAATCTTTTTGTGTTGATTTATGTCAATAATTGTACAGAAGTCCTATTTGTAGGTTTTTATTATAGCCTCAACAAATTCAATATATGCACAAAAAGGATTTCCACTGCAA
>NZ_JBPOGL010000036.1:0-41542 GCF_051251875.1 Polaribacter sp. | reverse complement strand
CCTTAATACTTCGGAATAACAACTTTGCGTTTTACACTCAACTTGTCATTCCGACAAAGGAGGAATCTCATAAAGAGTATAAAGGTGAACTTGAGGATGTAATTCCTAAATACTTCGGAATGACAGAATAGAAAAAGAAAACTCTAAGCCCTACCTTTAGAAACACCCAAAACATTAAACTACAATACTTTTCTGATAGTAGATTCTCCCATTACAATGCCTTTTTTTAAGGTTGCATTTCCTTTATAAAGTATGGTTGCTTCTCCATAAGAAGTTACTTTCATTTTTTCGGATACATTAAATTGAAAAACTCCATCGCCGTATGCTGTAATTTTGGATTCTTGTGAAATAACATCTGAAGCCATTACTTTACTTGCGCCATAAGCTGTAATTTTTTGCTTTTTAATAGTACCTTTTTCTATAGATAAAAAACTTTCTCCAAAGATTGAAACCTTTAAATTATCTACGTTTATGGTAGGAATAGTCACTTCAGATTTTCCATAAATTAGCAAGTTACATTCTTGTTGATTTAAAGGGGTTTGAAATGTGATTTTTTCTTCTCCTCTTAATGAAAATGTGTCTACATCTACATAGGTAATGACTACTTTTACTACTCTATTGTTATATAATGGAACTTTTGATTCATAATTTTTAGAAACTATTTTTTTGTTTTTAGTGTATGTTTTTGCTCCTTCTAAATATACTTGTAAGGTTCCTTTTAATAGTTCATATTTAAACTTTTCTATAGGAACAATAATATCTTCGATAACAATACTGGCTTCATTTCCTTTTTTTAAGACGGCTTCTATATGTGGGCTAACAATAATTTTATTAAAACGATCGTTTAATTTTATGGTTTTTTGTGCATGTAAATTGACGTAAGTAAAAAGTGATGTTAGTAAGAAAATAATGATTTTTAATTTCATAATTTTTATTTTAATTATTAGTTTTTATTCATAAAGTGAATACTAACTAATAGACTACTTGATATTCAATTTGTGACTGTTTTTTATGATTTTCTAAAAATTAGTATGCTTTCAGCTATTTTTAAATGATTTTACCAACTTTTATGGTGGATAATTTAAAACCAAATTGGGTAAACTATGAATACACTTTATAATTTTAAAATTTAGCTAAATGAAAGAAAAGCTTCCGTTAAAGCTTTCTTAAAAGTTAAAATAGCATAGATTATACTAAATAAAGTTGTATTTTTAATAAAAAAAACTATGAATTTTGAATTTCTAGATACACAAGATTCTAGAGGGCTTATAAATAATTTTTTTTGTTTGACTTTTGAAAAAGAAGATTTACCGTTTAAATCGGTTGTCATTCCTACCGGATTTCCCTCACTTGTATATATCTTTAGTGAAAAACAAAAAACAATTTTTAAGAAAGAAATAATACCATTAAAAGAATTAACAATAACTGGGTTGTTTGATGGCTCTTATTCTTTTTATGTGAATGATGTAAGTTGTAACCTAGGTATCAATTTGCACCCAACAACCTTGTATAAAATACTAAATACAGATATTTCTTTACTCACAAATAAACATATTCATTTAAAGGATGTGCATAAAGAACTATTTAAAAAAATGAATCCTTTATTTGTAAATAATAAAGAAGACAAAACTAAATTTACGAGCTCTATTATAGATTTTATAGAAAATTTAGACGTAATAGATGATATGGATGTTATTTATATTGACAAAGCTATAGATTATATCTATGAAAATGAAGGCATGCTACATGTAACCGATTTATTAAAAATAATTCCTTTTTCGCAAAAATCTTTAGAAATAAAATTTAAAAAAATTATTGGTGTAACGCCAGGTAAGTTTCTTAGAATGACTCGTTTTACCAGGTTGATGCGCAAATATGAAAATAATTCAATAAATATAAAAGACCTTATTTTCAGCTATAATTATTATGATTATTCTCACTTTATAAAAGATTTTAAGATGTTTATGTCAGAATCTCCAAAAGCGTACTTCAAAAAAGAGTATCCGTTTGTAAAAGCATATTCAAAAAATTTATAATTACGATTTTTTACAACAATGTAAGCATATTGCTTACTATATTTGTGAAATGATAGCGATATTAAAATGTTTTGGGGGAAATGTTTAATTAAAGTTATTAAAAATTCATTAGCTATGGAGTTTAAAAAGATCAAATTTAATTATTTGGTCTTTTTTGCGTTTAATACTTTTTTTATTCAACAAGTGTCACATTGTAATAATTGCCTTGTCATTATTATGAAAACAAATTTAAAAACGTTTATCCATGAAAAATACACTTATAACACTTAGCTTCTTTATAGTATCAACAATTACATTTTCTCAGAAAAATATTGATGCTTCAACTATTTTAAAGGCTATTAAAAACGGAAAACCTATTTCTTACCAAAACGTGACTGTTGTTGGTACTTTAGATTTTACTTTTATGGAAGAAGCAATGAAAAAACTACCCAGTAAAAAGAAAAAAAGTTGGTGGGGAAATAATTCAAATTATGACAATACTGTAGAAAAACTGATAACGGCAAACATCTCATTTGTAAATTGTACTTTTAAAGACGATGTATTAGCCTACATACCAGATGATACTTCTGGCTACACTTTTACAGCTAGCTTTAAAAATAGTAGTGTTTTTAAAGACTGTATTTTTGAGCAGAAAGCCATGTTTAAATATTCTGACTTTAATAGTGATGCAGATTTTTCTGGTTCTACATTTAAAGGTGATTCTACATTTAAATATGCTAAATTTAATAAGAACATTAATTTCACTAACACTATTTTTTATGAAGTTGCTACTTTTAAATATGCTAAATTTTCTAGCCTTGGTCGTTTTTCAAATTCACTTTTTAAAGATTCTGCAATATTTAAATACACCAATTTTAATAATGGCGTTTCCTTTAAAAACAGTAGTTTTGAAGAAGATTTGAATATTAAATACATGAAAGTATCAGGTAGTTTTGATATTACCAATATAAAAGTAGCTTATGAAATAGACGCCAAGTACACTTCTATTAATGGTAAAAGTTTTAACAAAAATTTAATTTCTGAAAATAATTAAATACAACAACATACATTCTTAAAAAAGGCTTGTTTTAAAACAAGTCTTTTTTAATGCAAAAAACAATCATTTACTTCTATAAGTTAATAAGTTACACCTATTTCACATCTAATTCTCATCTTTATTTTAAATCGATTAGAAATAGAAATCTTCTAATGAAAAGAATAATAAAGGTGATATAAAAATATATTATTCGTAATTTAAAATAGATTAAAATATGTATTTGCTAAATTAAGGGAATTTACCTAATTTGCATATTCAGAAAATACACCTTATGCCCATAGAAATTAAACGATTATTTGATTTTCCATATTATCAGTTAGAAACTTATAACTTAAAAAATGCATTTACCTCTAAAACTAGTGGTAAATGGGAGACAATTACTACGCAAGAATATGTAGATCAAGCCAACGAAATTAGCAGAGGTTTGTTGCGTTTAGGGATAAAAGCAAATGATAAAATTGCCGTAATTTCTACTACCAACAGAACGGAGTGGAACATTTGCGATATTGGTATTTTACAAACAGGCGCTCAAAATGTACCCATTTATCCAACTATTAGTAAAGAAGATTATGAATTTATTCTAAATCATTCAGAAGCTATTTACTGTTTTGTTTCTGATGCAGGTGTATTAGAAAAAGTAAATCAGATTAAAAGTAAGACCAAATTAATAGAGGTTTTTACTTTTGATGATATTGTTGGAGAAAAAAGTTGGAAAGAAGTTTTAGAACTTGGTAAAGACAAAAGCAACCAAGAAGAAGTTGAAACTAGAAAAAAAGCAGTAAAACCAGATGATTTAGCCACCTTAATTTATACCTCAGGAACAACAGGTAAACCAAAAGGTGTTATGTTGTCTCACAAAAATATTGTAAGCAATGTTTTAAGTTCTATTCAAAGAGTTCCGTTAGATTATGGAAAATCTAAAGGATTAAGCTTCTTACCTATTTGCCACATTTTTGAACGCATGATTTTATACCTCTATCAATATTGTGGAGTTTCTATCTATTTTGCTGAATCTATTGAAAAACTAGCAGAAAACGCACAAGAAATAAAACCACAAGTAATGACGGCTGTTCCTCGTTTGTACGAGAAAATTTATGATAAAATAGTATTAAAAGGAGAAGCTTTAACAGGGCTAAAAAAAGGAATGTTCTTTTGGGCCTTGAATTTAGGTTTAAAATACGAACCAGATGGCATAAATGGTTGGTGGTATGAAACACAACTAAAACTTGCAAGAAAATTAATTTTCTCTAAATGGCAAGCCGCTTTGGGTGGCGAATTAAAATTAATGGTTTCTGGAAGTGCAGCTTTGCAACCAAGATTAACCAGAGTTTTTGCTGCCGCAGGAATGCCAATTATGGAAGGTTATGGATTAACTGAAACCTCGCCTGTTATTTCTGTAAATGATCAAAGAAACAAAGGTTTTAGAGTAGGAACAGTTGGTAAAATAATTGATGGAGTTGAAGTAAAAATAGCAGAAACTGGTGAGATTTTGGTAAAAGGCCCAAATGTGATGCTTGGCTATTATAAAGACCCCGAAAAAACCGCAAGTGTTTTAAAAGATGGATATTTTTATACGGGAGATAAAGGAGAATTTGATAAAGATAATTTCTTAAAAATTACGGGTAGAACTAAAGAAATGTTTAAAACTTCTGGAGGTAAATATGTGGTTCCGCCATTATTAGAAGGAGAATTAAAACAATCTTTATTTATAGAACAAGTAATGGTAATTGGTGAAGGAGAAAAAATGCCAGCCGCGTTTATTCAACCAAATTTTGAGTTTATAAGAGAATGGATTCAACATAAAGGTTTTAAAATAGGACTATCAAACAAAGAAATTTCAGCTTCAGAAATTGTTGTAAAACGTATACAAATAGAAGTAGATAAATGCAATAGCTCTTTTGGAAAATGGGAACAAATAAAACGTTTTGAACTTACACCAGATGTTTGGTCTATAGAAGGTGGTCAATTAACACCAACCATGAAAATGAAACGTAACGTTATTAAAGAAATCTATTCAGATTTATTTGATAAAATTTACCGAGCATAATATATACTTAAAAGCCTTACAAATTGTGAGGCTTTTTTATTTAACTTGTTTTATGTTGATAAAAAAAAACAGCATCAAGCAAACCTGTGAAGCACCTAGTTTATACTGAAATTTATTTAGAAATAATTAAGACTTTCAAGTTAACTTTTATCACCCATATTATTGCTTATCAGCCTTTAACAAATGTGGAAATTTCTTTTTAAACCTATTTAATCTAGGAATTGAAACTGCTTTTACATAACCTTGGTTCGGATTTCTACGTTCAAAATCTTGGTGATATTCTTCTGCCTTATAAAAAGTTGTAAGCTTGGTAACTTCTGTTGCTATTTTTCCGTGATACACTTCTTTATTTAAGTTATCAATTTTATTCTTGATAATATCTCGTTCTAAATCATTAGAATAAAAAGCAATAGAACGGTATTGAGTGCCATAATCTGGTTGTTGCCCATTTACAGTTGTTGGGTTATGTGAACCAAAAAACACAGTTACTAAAGTTTCAAAACTTACCTTCTTAGGATTGTAATACACCGCTACAGTTTCTGCATGACCAGTTTTCCCTGTACCAATTTTTTCATACGTAGGATCTAAAGTATTTCCGCCTGCATAACCAGAAACAGCCTCTTCTACTCCACTTACACTTTCAAAAATTGCTTCTACACACCAAAAACAACCACTAGCAAAATAAGCCACTTTTGTATGCTCATTAGACATATTTTTTTTTGTTATTTCGGTTTCTTTTTTTTCAGAAAACCCAAAACAAGAAATTAATAATAATGAAAAACTTATGACTGTAATAGATTTTAAAATACTCATTTATAGTGAATTTAATTAACAAAAGAAAATTGTACAAAGAGTAACGAACCCAACTCTCTGTACAATTTTCAGAACTTCTAATTGAAAAAAAACCAAGAAGTTGTATTTCAAGGTTTACGTTTAAACTACTTTTACTGTGATAACTTTAAGAAAAAACGTCTTTTCGATTGTATTTATAGTCGGGTTAATTTACAACAATTTACAACTTGTTTACAACTTTAGCATTTTGTTAAGAAACCTACTTGTAAAAAAAGAACTAGATACCTATTTTTGTTGAACATTTTTAATAAAAAAATCTTGTTTACTAGATCATTGTTAAAGAATAAAATTACCAAAAGGTATGTTTTTAATTCTTAATAATATTTCAAGAGACATTCATAATATTCAAATTATTTTACATGGAGCATTTTATAGTTTCTGCGCGTAAGTATCGTCCTCAAAATTTTGAGGATGTTATTGGACAACAAGCCATTACCAATACGTTAGAAAATGCTATAAAGAATAATCACTTAGCGCAAGCCTTGTTATTTACGGGTCCGCGTGGTGTTGGTAAGACTTCTTGTGCTAGAATTTTAGCGAAAAAAATAAATCAGCAAAATGCAGAAATTTCTGCCGATGAAGATTTTGCTTTTAATATTTTTGAATTGGATGCTGCGTCTAACAATTCTGTTGATGATATTAGAAGTTTAACAGACCAGGTTCGTATTCCGCCGCAAACTGGCAAATATAAAGTGTATATTATAGATGAGGTACACATGTTATCTCAGGCAGCTTTTAATGCTTTTTTAAAGACTTTAGAAGAACCACCAGCGCATGCCATTTTTATTTTAGCAACTACAGAAAAGCATAAAATTATTCCAACTATTTTATCTCGTTGTCAAATTTTCGATTTCAAAAGAATTGGTGTTTTAGATGCTAAAAATTACCTAAAAGTAATTTGCGAAAAAGAAAGTATTACTGCAGAAGACGATGCTTTGCACATTATTGCACAAAAAGCAGACGGTGCCATGCGAGATGCTTTGTCTATTTTTGATAGAGTTGTTAGTTTTTCTGGAAACATTTTAACAAGAGAAGCTGTTACCGAAAACCTAAATGTATTAGACTACGAAACGTATTTTAATATGACAGATTTGTTGCTAGAAAACAAGATTCCGCAAGTATTAAATGCGTTTAATACTGTTTTAGGAAAAGGGTTTGAAGGTCATCATTTTATAAACGGATTGGCAAGTCATTTTAGAGATTTGTTAGTAGCCAAAGACAAAGCAACATTGGCTTTGTTAGAAGTTGGTGACACCGCCAAAAAGAAATATTTAGGGCAAGCAACAAAAGCAAGCATCCCTTTTTTAATGCAATCTATTAAGAAAGCAAATGATTGCGATTTAAATTATAGAGCTAGTAAAAATCAGCGATTGCTGGTGGAACTAACTTTAATGCAAATTGCCTCTATCACTTTTGATGGAGAAAAAAAAAAATTAGCTAACTACATAATTCCTGCTACTTTTTTTCAAGCACTTTCTCCTGCAGCCAAAGAAATTGCAAAACCTATTCAGACAAAAGTTGAAACTATAAAAAGTAAAACTATTGTTGAAGAACCAAAACCTGTAATAAAAAAACCTTTATTAAGAAATACAGAAAGACGTGCTTCTTCATTATCATTAAAAAGTATACACCAGAAAAAAGTAGTGATAAAAACGGATGTTGAAGAAAACTTTGACAAGCATCCGAAAGATGTATTTACAGAAGAAATACTTCAAAAACTTTGGAAAGATTATGTAGACATCTTAAATAAAAAAGGAGAACGAAGCATGGCTTCTATTATTGGAACAGACACGCCAAAATTAGGTGAAAAATTTAAAATTTCATTTACTGTTCCTAGCAAATTAATGGAAGATCAATTTAAAAAAGGAAGACCCAAATTATTAAACTTTCTAAGAGAAAAATTAAATAATTTTGGAATCAGCATTCAAGTTAAATTGAATGAACAAATAGAGAAAAAATTTGCCTATACTCCCATAGAAAAATTTAATAAAATGAAAGAAATGAATCCTCTTATAGAAAAGTTACGTCAAACTTTTGAATTAGATATGTAATAAACTTTTCTATTATTTTTCATCTGATAATTTTAAATCATGAATTACTTTTTAGCAATTGCAATTATTCTTGTTATATGGTTTTTAATTAGCAATTTCAATAAAAAAAAACGTTTAACAAAACTAAGAACTTCACTCTATAAAAATTGGGGCACTCCCCAAAAGAAAACATATTATAATTTTTTTGTTATAAGTAAATACTTTAACAATAATTCTCACAAGGAAAAAGCCTATCATATTTTATCTGATAAAATCAAATCTGACTTTGATATTGATGCAATTTTTAAGTTTATTAATAGAACTTCTTCTAAAATTGGTGAGCAATATTTATATTTTAAACTAAGAACAATTGGCTCAATTAAAGAGGTACAAAAGTTTGAGAAATTAACAGCTTTGTTTGAAAACAATAAAGAGTTAAGTATTACTTGTCAGTTAGAATTATCAAAATTAAACAACAATAATGCGTATTATTTAGAAGAATTGGTAAATGACAAACAATTAGAAAAACCGAAGTATTTATGGTTGGTAAAAACATTAACTATCACCGCCATTTCTTCCATTATTTTGTTGTTTTTTTATCCAATATTTAGCCTTTTACTAGTTCCTGTTTTTTCTGCCAATCTATTTTTTCACTATAAGAACAAACACAGTGTTGTTTATTATCTAAATGGTGTTAATCAACTATCAAGAGCATTAAAAGTGAGTAAAAATCTGGCTAAAATACCAGAAATTGTTTCAAATTTTAACAACATTTGTTTTATAGAAAGGATAAAAACTATTCAACTAAAAACAGAATTTATTGCTTTTGAAAAAAATGTTACCAATGAATATTTGTTTTTCTTTTGGTTTTTTGCTGAAATGATTAAAATACTTTTTAACGTAGAATACTTAATGTTTTATAGCTTTTTAAATTCTATTAACAAAGAGCGAAAAAGTATAGAACAGCTATTTATTTTTATTGGAGAAATTGATGTTGCAATTTCTACAGCTTCTTTAAAAGCTGGTAATTTAAAAATCTGTACTCCTACTTTTACTATCCATAACGAACTAAAAGTTAACGAAATTTATCATCCTTTAATAGAAAATTGTATCACAAATAATGTAAATTTATTACAAAAAAGCATGTTGTTAACGGGCTCTAATATGTCTGGTAAAACTACTTTTATTAGAACCGTTGCCGTGAATAGTATATTGGCTCAAACGTTAAATATATGTTTTGCTGATACGTATTCTGCACCTTTTTACAAAGTGTATTCATCCATTAGAATTACAGATGATTTATTAGAAGATACAAGTTATTACTTACAAGAAGTGCTTACCGTTAAAGAGTTAATAGATGTTGCAAAAGATTCTTATCCTTGCTTATTTGTGTTGGATGAAATTTTTAAAGGCACAAATACCATCGAAAGAATTTCTGGAGGAAAAGCTATTTTATCTTTTTTAAATACGGATAACAATACCGTTTTAGTTTCAACACATGATATTGAATTAACCGAATTATTGGTAAAAGAAAACTACGATTTTTATCACTTTAGTGAACAAATTAAAGACAATACCCTCTTTTTTGATCATAAAATTAAAACAGGGAAATTACAAACTAGAAATGCTATTAAAATTTTAGAATTATACAACTACCCTTCTGAAATAATTAAAAGTGCAAAAAAAGTAGAATCTGATTATTTTTCTTGAAGCTTTAATGTTTTTCCTAAATAAATTAAAGTACAATTCTCTTTGGTTTCATTCGATTTTTCAAACTCTGGTATTAAATATAATTTATTTTCCTTTTTCACAAATAACAGTACAGATTTAAATTCATTAAACAATTTAGAAACCATTGTTGTGTATTCTTCTTCAGACTTTATTTCTACTTCATAAATTTTAGGATTATTTCTAAAAGCTTCACTTAAATTGATATAATCGTCTTTTGGAGTAAAAAATTTACCTTGCTCTTCTATGCTTAAATTAGCATCTACAATCTCTTCTGATGTTGCCAATCTATAAGAACCTTGTTCTCCAAAGTCTTTAGAAAAGCTATTTACAGCATACTTGTTTACAGCTTCGCTCCCTGTCATTGCTAATAAATATCCAACATCATTTAGTTCTATATTATCTGTTAAATCCTGACTGTAAATATCCATTCTAAAAGCTTCTAAACCTGCCTTTAAAGATTTATCAATAAAATTTTTATTCGCATCTATTAAAATAACCCTTCTGCCATTCTCTTTTAAATATTTTGCTATTAATCTTGCCGGGTTAGAAGCGCCTACAATTAAAATAGCATCAGAAGTTTTAAGAAATACACCCACCATTTTGGCAAACATTCTTGCCGTAGTGGCGTTAAATAAAACGGTTCCTAAAACAATCATAAAAACCAATGGCGTAATATATTCTGACCCTTCTACACCTTGTTTTAATAATTTACTTCCAAATAAAGAAGCAATACCGGCAGCTACAATTCCACGCGGTCCCACCCAACTTATAAATAATTTTTCATTGAATTTTAATTTAGAATTTCTTGTACTTGCAAATACTGCTATTGGTCTAATTATAAAAACTACAATGGCAAAAAGTGCTGCTGTTTTCCAAGTATTTAATAAAAGTAAATCTTCAATATTTATATTTGCTGATAATAAAATAAATAAGATTGAAATTAACAAAACACTTAAAGATTCTTTAAAATACAATAATTCTTTTAAGTTGCTTAATTTACTATTTCCTAACACCATTCCCATAACAACAACGGCCAATAAACCAGATTCATGTGCAAAAACTTCCGATTCAACAAAAACTAACAAAACGGTTGATAAGGATACTACATTTAACAAATAATGAGGTATTAATTTTTTGTTTATTGCATAGGCCAAAGCGTGCGCAAACGTAAACCCAAATGTGGTACCAAAAAGTAATATTTTACTAAATTCCATTAAAGCCGTTTTAGTAAAACCACTTCCACCATCAACACTAATAAATTCAAAAACCAATACCGAAACCAACGCCCCTATTGGATCTATTAAAATTCCTTCCCATTTTAAAACTGTTGAAATATCTTTTTTTAAAGGGATATTTCTAAGGATTGGCGTAATTACTGTTGGACCTGTTACAATGATTAATCCAGAAAACAAAAAAGAAAGTTCCCATCCTAGTTCAAAAATATAATGAGCTACAATACCTGCACCAAAAAAAGTAATGGCAGAACCCAAGGTAATTAGTTTTGTAATTACCGGACCAACATTTTTAATCTCACTTCTCTTTAATGTTAATCCACCTTCAAAAAGCACAATACTAATTGCTAAAGAAACAAAATAATACAAACCATCTCCAGGAAATAGCCCCTTTTCACCATTCCAAATGGGTTCTATCCATTTAGAACCATCTTCACTAAAAAACTCGGCTGCAATTGGTCCCACTAATAAACCAATTAAAATTAAAGGTAAAATTGCAGGAATTTTAAATTTCCATGCAACCCATTGTGCTAGTATGCCTAAAATAATAATTCCAGCTAATTCTATCATATTTTTTAAATCTGAGATTAAAAAGTAAATTTAAGAATGTTTGAGTATCATAAAAATAAAAAATTAGTTTTTTTCATTCTTTTAAAGTTCCCTATATTGTGCAATATAAATGAAACTTTAAAGCTTTTTTTTGCAAAAAATCCATAAAATTCTAATAGGTATTGCATTTTCTCCAAATTTAAAGGCAAATATATTTGAAGCAGTTAGACTTGCAAATATGTTTGATGCTGAATTAGTTGGCGTACATGTAGGACCAAAATCTGACCAAAAAAAAATAGATTTAACAGCTCTTTTATCATCTGCAGACCCTTTAAAAAATTCCTTTAAAGCTATCTGGAAAGAAGGAAATCCTGTAGATATTATTATAAACACTTGCGTTACAGAACACATAAATTTACTTATTTTAGGTGCAATTCAAAAAGAAAACCTATTAAAATACTACGTAGGTTCTATTGCTAGAAAAATAACCAGAAAAGCACCTTGTTCTGTGCTATTACTCATTAAACCTTCTGTAATAAGACAACCTTGTAACCATATTGTTGTAAATGGTTTGTTAGACGAAAGAACAAAAGAAACCATTAAAACTGCTTTTATGTTTTCTGAACACTTACACTGTAATAAAATTACAATTGTAGAAGAAGTTAGCCAAGCAGAATTACACGTTAAAGTAAGTGATGATAAGACTTTGCGTAAAGCAAATATTGCTAAAGAAAGACTTAGAACAAGAGAAGATCAGCGTGTAAAACATATTTTAGAAGAGATTGATCATAAAAATATTACTGTTAAAACACAAAGTATTTTTGGTAAAAGAGGGTATTCTATAGGACATTATGCAAATGTAAAAAGAGCAGATTTATTAGTAATGAATGCCCCAAACAAACTTGGATTTTTAGATAGAATTTTCCCTCATGATCTTGAATATATTTTATCGCAATTACCCACTGATGTTTTAATTGTAAAGTAGATGCCGAAAAAAAATACCTTTAAAATTTTTCTAAATGATGTTCCTCAAAATCTATTTTCTGGTTTTGTTGTTTCTTTAATTGCACTTCCTTTAGGTTTAGGATTGGCATTAGCTTCTGGAGCACCACCTATTTCTGGTATTATTGCAGCCATTGTTGGCGGTATTTTAGTTGCTATAATTGGCGGTTCTAATGTAACAATAACAGGTCCTGGAAATGGTCTGGTAGTAGTTGTTTTAGGTGCAATTACAACATTGGGGGAAGGAGATATGCATCAAGGTTTTTTGTATACGTTAGCAGCAATTGTTATTTCTGGAATTATCATGATTATTCTTGGTTTTTTAAGAATGGGCTCTCTGGGTGATTTCTTTCCAGCATCTGCAATACAAGGTATGTTAGCCGCAATAGGTATTGGTATTTTCGCAAAACAGATTCATGTTATGCTAGGAAACCTAGGTGCTAAAGGTAGTATTATCGAATTAATTTTAAACATCCCAAAAGGAATTCATTTCTTCTTAACCACAGATAATTTTAGTGTCTTTTTTGCGGGAGTTGTTGGTGTTATTAGTTTTCTAATTATGTTTTTTTATGGCAAAATTAGAAATAGATACTTTCAATTAATTCCTGCTCCTATGTGGATTGTAATGTTAAGTGTTGGTTTATATTACTACTTTGATTATTTTTCTGAAATTCCTTACCCAATAGAAAAAAGTTTACTAATTGCCTTACCAGATGATATTTTAGCCAATTTTGCCTTTCCCGATTTTAGTAAAATATTTCACTTAAATTTTATAAATGCAGTGGTGGCCATTACTTTAATTGCAAGTATAGAAAGCCTATTAAGTATTAAAGCTGTTGATAAATTAGATCCACTTAAAAGAAGATCTAACGTAAATAAAGACATTCGTGCTTTGGGCTTAGCAACCGTAATTAGTGGTTTATTAGGTGGTTTAAATGTAGTTGCCGTAATTGCCAGAAGTTCTGTTAACGTAAATAATAAAGGAACAAATAGGTCTGCAAACTTTTTTCACGCTGCATTTTTGGTTGCATTTATATTGTTATTTGCCACAGAGTTGCGTAAAATACCCTTATCTGCGTTGGCGGCAATTTTAGTGTATACAGGTTATAAATTAGCTTCTCCAGAAAATATTAAAAAAGTATTAAATATTGGTTCAGAACAATTAATAATTTTTCTAACAACCTTATTTGTAACTATTTACACTAGCTTAATTACAGGGATAATTGTAGGTATTTTTATAACATTTATCATTCATATTATCATTAATAAAAACATCTTTTTATTTATAAAAAACGTTTTAAAACCCAATGTTTTAATGTTTAAAGAGGATGGAAAGTATTATGTAAGTGTTAAGAATTTCTCAAGTTTTTTAAACTATACCAAACTAAAAACAAAATTAGATCAAATTCCAGAATCAGAAGAAGCTATTGTAGACTTTTCTTTATGCGATTTTGTAGACCATTCTGTAATGGAAAACATGAGTAATTACGCCGCTTCTTTCCACAGAAAAGGCGGTCATTTTGAAGTAATTGGTTTAGACGATTCTAAATCTGGAAGCGAACACCCATTTGCTTTGCGTAAAATATTACCCAAACAAATAATTCCTAATAATGGTGTTTTAACAAAAAGACAAAAATCTATTCAACATATTAGTGAAGAAATGCATTGGAAATATTATGCTTTTTCTGCCCTAGAAATGGAAGAATTACCCACTTTTGGATATTTTAAAACTCGTAACATAGACAAAGTTTCTAATGTACTTTCTAACGAAGATTGTACCATTTTTGATGTGCAATTTTCTGAAGGAGCTATGTTTGCGAAACAAGTAATTAAAGCAACCATGCTGCATATTCATACCTTAGAACCTGTTCCAAATTTTACTTTAGACAAAGAAGGAATTTTTGAATATATTTTAGATTTTGCAGGTTATAAAGACATTGATATTGCAGCACATAAAGATTTTAGCAAACGTTTTTATTTAGCTGGAAAAAATGAAGAAAAAATTAGAACCTTTTTTACAGATGAACTAATTTTGTTTTTTGAAAGTAACAAACAATATCATATTTCGGCTTCTGAAAACGGAATATTAATAATTGGTAATGAAAGGTTAGCCAGTGTAAAAGAAATTAAAGCACTTGCCTATTTTGGTATGGGTTTACAAAAAACTATAAAATAATCATGTTAGGATTACAATTTGAAACAGCTACTTCTTGGGCAGATATTGCCAAAGATAATTTACAACAAATATTAACAGATCATGCTTTTTTAGAGCAAAAAGCAGCTTCTAATGCCGTTTCTATCATTATTAATTATTCTGAAGAAACCGAGTTGGTAAAAGAAATGAGTAACATTGCTATTGAAGAAATGCAACATTTTAAAATGGTACATTTATTAATGGTAAAACGCGGAATGGTTTTAGGAAGAGAGCAAAAGAATGATTATGCCATTAGATTGCAAAAATTCTTTCATAAAACAAAAGACAGAACAGATGCTCTAATTCAACGTTTGTTAGTTGCAGCTTTAATTGAAGCTAGAAGTTGCGAACGTTTTAAAGTGTTTTCTGAAAACATGCAAGATGAAGAACTCTCTAAATTTTACCAAAATTTAATGATTTCTGAAGCAAATCATTATACCACTTTTTTACAGTTTGCTCGTCAATATCAAGATAGAGAAATTGTTGACAAAAAATGGAACGCATTGGTTGCTTTTGAAGCAGAATTGATGAAAGAACGCGGCAACTCGGCTAAAATTCACGGATAGAATTCCTTTTTAAGGTGAATAAAAACGTAAGAAGAAAAATAAATATTTTTATGAAATTTTAATATGGATTTTCTAATAAAAATTGGGCAAATAGCACTTATTCTGGTAGTAATTTATCTTTGGAATACGTTTATTATAAAAAAAATAATTCAAAAAGTAATTGGGTATCATAAAAAATACAATTCCAATAACATTGATAAACAACCCATAAAATTTTTTGTAGATCATGAATTGAACATTATTAAATATGCTCAATATTTTTATTGGCTTGGAGGTTTGTTAATTTCTTTAGGAATATTATTAAACTAAATTTATATGTTCTCTAAAGAAGAAGCGGCACAATTACGCAAAGAATTTTGGACAAGTTTTGGAAAATCCTTTCCAAGAAAATGGTTATTATACAACACAAAAATTAAAGGATTCTCTTTTAAATTTGTAGCAGAAAGAAAAACAGCAATGGTTTGTTTGGATATTGAAAACCCAGATGAATTAGTAAACTTACTTTATTATGACCAACTGCTATCTTTAAAAAAACTGTTAGAAACAGAACTACCTGAAGTTATTTTTAATCATGAATACGAACTTGAAAGTGGAAAAAAAATTCATAGAATTTATGTTCCTTTTCATAGTAAATTTAGTATTTATAATAAAAACTCTTGGCGAGATTGTTTTGAGTTTTTTGTTGAAACAATGCCTAAGTTTGAACTTTTCTTTTATGAGTATGAAGATGTTATAAAGAATATCTAATTACAGAAAGCCTTTTTAGCTTGCACCCACTTTTCACGAACAAAGAAGCTTGTAACAAGCAACCAATTATTACCATTATATCGTAAAAAAAAATCGCCCAAATGAGCGATTCTTAAATTAACTTACTTCTTTTTCTATTTTATAAAAGAAATACTAAAAGGATAATTTGGTTCTTCATTATTACTTGCCTTTATTGCATTAATAACAGGAAAAATAAGGTAGAAAAATCCGATTGCTATTAGCCCTAAAATGCCTAAACCTAAAAGAAAAATTAACGGAATGCAAATTAAAATGTAAATAAACATAGAAATTCTAAAGTTTAAAATTGCCTTTCCATGAGAATCCATATTAAAGATTTCGTCCTTTTTTGTTAGCCATAAAACTAATGGTACTATAAAACCGCCAATTCCAGTTACAAAATCTAATAATTGACTTAAATGAGTGAGAACTAATAATTGTTTATCTTCTTTCATGATGTGTTTTTAATTTGGTTGTGTACTTATTTGACGCAGAATTACTTATTTTGTTACATAATTTAGCAATAGAAATATAAAAGTTTCAAAATAATTACTCCATAACCATTTTAAAATAATCTAAATTAATTGGGCTATGTTGTTTATAGTGACAAGGTTATTTTTTAAAAAAAGTATGTTTATAAAGTAGACACCTTTTTCTTGAATTTCTAGTATTCATCACCACCTTGTTTGTAACCACGTAGGAGTCTCTTGTAAGATTGAGTTAATAGAATGCTAGACTCCTACGGAGTGACAAACTGCATGGAAAAGCAATATCTTTTAAAAGCATTTACACATTATAAACAACCTAGAGCCAAATAAACACCATTAGTTTAAATGAGTTAATATCTAAATTGTTTGAGCAAAGGCAAACTTTACTTTGCTCATATCTTTGTAGTGAACAATAAAAAACAATATAAAAATGGATTATTTAAACATAGACAAACAAAAAATATTACCCGTAGTTTCTGAACTTAATGTGCTTTTAGCAGACTACCACGTTTATTATCAAAAATTAAGAAATTTTCACTGGAACATCTTAGGTAAAAACTTCTTTGAACTACACAATAGATTTGAAGAAATGTACAACGAGACAAAAACTAAAATAGATGAAGTAGCCGAAAGAATAGTAACGCTAAAATATCACCCAATTAGTAAATTATCAGATTATATAGAGATTTCTAAAATTAAAGAATCTTCTCCTTTATTATCAGATCAAGAAATGGTTACAGAACTCTTAAATGATCATAAAATTTTACTAGAACAGTTTGGTTTAATACTAGAAAAAGCTAAAAAAGCAAAAGATGAAGGTACTTTAGACATGATGGGAGCTTATATTAGAGAATTAGAAAAATCTAGCTGGATGTTAAACACCTGGTCTAAAGACACTAAAGAAGAACTAAATAGTAGTTTTGTAAAATAATACTTCTGTTTGTAGATAAAAATTATAATCCTTTAAATAAATTACATGAATAAAATAATAAACAAGTTAGAAGCTTGGAAAGATATCTTTATAAAAAATATACCAAATATTGCCATTGCCTTAATTGTAATATTTATTGCTTATTTTGCTTCAAGGGCAATAAATAATTTTATTTCTAAAAATTTAGGCAAAAAAATTAAGCAGCAATCTGTAAGAAACTTAGTTTCTAGAGTGGCATCTGCATTTATATTCTTAACAGGTTTATATATTGCAATGACTGTCTTAAAATTTGATGACACTTTAAAAGCAATAATTTCTGCTGCCGGTATTTCTGGTATTGTAATTGGTTTGGCCTTACAAGGTACTTTATCGAATACCATTTCTGGAGTTGTTTTATCTTTTAGACAAAATTTAAATATTGGAAATTGGATAGAAACTAACGGTTATTCTGGTGAAGTAATTGATATTAATCTTAATTACTTTGTTATTAGAGAAGCAGACAATAATACCGTTGTAATACCTAATAAAACAATTTTAGAAAATCCTTTTAAAAATTACTCTTTAACAACTAAAATGAGAATAACAATTACTTGTGGCGTTGGCTATAGTTCAAATTTAAAACAAGTAGAACGGTTAACAAAAGATGTTGTGAACGCTCATTTTAATCAAAATAACCTTGGTAAAAAAGTAGAATTTTATTACACTGAATTTGGTGATAGTTCTATAAATTTTATTTGTAGGTTTTGGGTTGATTCTAAAAGTGCCTTAGAAAAATTAAAAGCTAAAAGTGATGCTATTATAGAAATAAAAAGAGCTTTTGACAAAGAAAATATTAATATTCCGTTTCCTATTAGAACGTTAGATTTCTCTAACAACTTAAATGTAGAAAACAAAATTAAAAGAACATAGTAACACGTAATTAAATCTATTCATAATCATAAAAACAACTATACAGAAAAAATCTTCTTTTAGCGTAACTTAAATGTTGCGCTTTTTTATAATTACAGCCAGAAAAACAAATCACATATTCTTAGTGATTTACAATAAACTTCTTAAATCTTTATATACCTTAAATTCTAAACCAATATTAATTTAGTTATTGCTTCCTCTCCTATTTCTTCATTCATCATTTTAATTATTTTATCCTTTCCATAAGACAACTCTTCTCGTAAAACAGAAGAATTTAATTGAATAATTAAAGACTTATTTTGCAGTTTTACAGAAGTTGTATGTGTTGCAACCCCAGGCCCCATCATGTTATTCCAAGTTTCTTCAACCTTTATTTTTTGCATTCCTTTGGTTAAATTATTTTCTTTGATAAAACTTTTCATCAAATCTTGAATCGAAAAAGAATCGTTTTCTCTTTTAGCCATGGTTATTGTATTTGTTATTGCGCATCAAATGTATTGGTTAATGATGCAAACTCATCATTAATTTAACAAATTACTTTGTAAGCACTAAATTATTAAAGTTTAAAAATTTGGTACGGTTTATTGCTTTGTTTTACAATGTTTTCTGTTCTTTCAGAATGTGTGTCTGTGATAAATATTTGTCCAAATTCATCATTATTTACCAAATTGATAATCTGTAAAACTCGTTGTTCATCTAGCTTATCAAAAATATCATCTAATAACAAAATAGGAATTACTTTAGATTGTTGCTTAATAAACTGAAACTGCGCCAATTTTAAAGCAATTAAATACGATTTTTGCTGGCCTTGAGAACCAAATTTTTTAATAGGAAAATCACCAATCTCAAAACTTAAATCATCTTTATGAATACCAGCACTCGTATATTGTAATATTTTATCTTTTTCTAATGATTTTCTTAATAACTCCTTAATAGAAAAATCATTTAACTGACTCTTATATAGTAAATTAACCTGTTCTTTATCACTAGAAATTATTTGATATTTTTCATTAAAGATAGGAATAAATGTTGCTAAAAATGCTTTTCTAACCTCGTAAATACGAGATCCAAAATCAGAAAGTTGATCATCATATACACTCAAATTTAATGCATCAAAAGTTCTATTTGCTGCAAAATACTTTAACAATGCATTGCGCTGACTTAAGACTTTATTATACGCTATTAAATCTTGCAAATAAGATTTGTTTTGCTGAGAAATAACACCATCTATAAATTTTCTTCTTGTATCACTACCATCAGTTACTAAATCTCTATCAGCCGGAGAAATTATCACCAAGGGCAATTCGCCAATATGTTCAGAAAATTTCTCATAATTCTTACCGTTTCTTTTTAATATTTTTTTTTGACCACGCTTTAAACTACATACAATTTTTTCTTTTCTATTGTCTAAAAGGTAATCTCCTTCCACCATAAAAAAACCTTCGCCGTGTTTAATATTTTGCACAGCAACCGAATTAAAGTAACTTTTTGCAAAAGATAGATAATAAATAGCATCCAAAACATTGGTTTTACCCACACCGTTGTTTCCAACAAAACAATTTATTTTTTGCTGAAAATCAAATGATTGAGACGCAATATTCTTAAAATTGATTAAAGAAATTTTCTGTAAATACATGAATTAAAAAGGGTCTTAAATAGGAATTGCAAATTATTGAAAATTTTGCGAAAAATCCGCTTTTAAAATCCAATTAAATAAACTATTTTTGTCGCCACTAATTTTTACCTATAATATGGCAACTTACAAGAGAAGAGGATATAAACCTAAAGATAAAAAAGAACAACAACAAGCTGATGAATTGCAGAGCACAACGGCAGAAGTATTTAATACTTTAGACGAAACTGCATCTAGTTCAGAAAAATGGATAGAAAAAAATAGCAAATTGTTATTTACAACATTAATTGTTATTGTTGGTTTATTCTTGGCTTTTTTAGCTTATAACAAATTTGTTACAGAACCTAATGAATTAGAAGCTTCTAATGAATTGGCTTTTCCTAGAAAATATTTTGATGAAGCGGCTACCGCTAGTACAGGTATTGACTCTTTATTAAATTTAGCATTAGAAGGTGCTGATGGAAAATACGGATTTTTAGACATTGCAGAATCTTTTAGCGGAACAGATGCTGGAAATTTAGCAAACTATTATGCAGGTACTTCTTACTTAAAAATGAAACAATATGATAAAGCTATTGAGTTTTTAAGTAAATTTAATTCTGATGATGAAATGTTAGGCCCTGTTTCTTTAGGTGCAATTGGCGATGCTTTTGCAGATATTAATCAACCAGAAGAAGCGTTAGATTATTATGAAAAAGCAGCAGCTAAAAAAGAGAACGAATTTACAACTCCTTTATATTTATACAAAGCAGGACAAACAGCAATGAATCTAAAGAAATTTGATAAAGCTGAAAAGTTATTTACTCAAATTAAAGAAAAGTATTCAAAATCTGAACAAGGTAGAGATATCGAAAAATTTATTGCAGCTGCAAAATACGCTGAATAAATAGTTCGTAAAGTCTATTTGTAAAAAATGAACTGAAAACTAAAAAATGGCTACAACCGACTTATCATATTACGATAAAGCAACCATCCCAAATGCGAAACCTTTTCGATTTGGGATTGTTGTTTCTGAATGGAATCCTGAAATCACAAAAAACCTTCAAAAAGGTGCAATAGAAAGTTTTATTGATTGTGGTGCAACAAAAGAAAACATTATTTCTTGGGAAGTTCCCGGAAGTTTTGAACTTGTTTATGGTTGTAAAAAAATGATTGAAACACAACAAGTTGATGCTATTATTGCTATTGGAAATGTTATTCAAGGAGAAACAAAACATTTCGATTTTGTTTGTGAAGGCGTTACACAAGGTATTGTAGATTTGAATATTAAATATGATATTCCGGTAATTTTTTGTGTATTAACAGATAATACAAAACAACAATCTTTAGACAGGTCTGGCGGAAAACTAGGAAATAAAGGGATTGAATGTGCCATTGCAGCTATTAAAATGGCTTCTCTTAAAAATTTAAATACATAAACAACTAGCGTTAATTTATAAAAACGTGTAAGAAGTTAAGACTACTATTAACATTTTTTATTTGAAATATCCCATTTAATTCTGTAATTTTGGTTAGCTTTAAATTGGTATAATCTTTGATTTCTATAAATCAATATTCATCAATTATTTTCTAAACTATGGGATTTTTAAAACGCACAAATAAAAAATTTGACTATCAACCTCGTTATTATAAAGGAGAAGGAAACCCCTTTAAAATTGAGCATAAATTAGACCAATTTAGATCCACTACAGGAAAAAATAAAGGTATAAAGGCAAAGCTAGGAGAAGCTATGGAAGACCTTAAAAATCCTGATAAAAAAGTGAATAAAACATTGCTCATAATCATTGCTATTTTAGTCTTCATCTTTTTGTATATAATAGATTTTGACTTGTCTATCTTTAAAAGAAATTAATGCCCGATATTATTCAATTATTGCCAGATCATG
Organism: Polaribacter sp.; assembly: GCF_051251875.1. Lineage (GTDB taxonomy): Bacteria > Bacteroidota > Bacteroidia > Flavobacteriales > Flavobacteriaceae > Polaribacter. The sequence goes on along the minus strand of NZ_JBPOGL010000036.1, from coordinate 19,656 downwards.
TAGCCAATCAAATTGCTGCAGGAGAAGTAGTGCAACGCCCAGCTTCCGTGGTAAAAGAATTGTTAGAAAATGCCATTGATGCAGGAGCTAGTACTATAAAATTATTAGTAAAAGACGCAGGTAAAACCTTAATACAAGTTATAGATGATGGCCAAGGCATGAGTACAACAGATGCCAGAATGTCTTTTGAACGCCATGCAACATCCAAAATACAAAAAGCAGAAGATTTATTTCTCTTAAGCACAAAAGGATTTAGAGGAGAAGCTTTAGCCTCTATTGCTGCTATTGCGCATGTAGAATTAAAAACAAAACCCTCTTCTGAAGAATTAGGAACTTGTATAAAAATTGAAGGGAGTAAAATTACTTCTCAAGAATTTGTATCAACAGGAAAAGGAACCAGTATTGCTGTAAAAAATCTGTTTTATAACATTCCTGCCAGAAGAAATTTTTTAAAATCTGATACGGTAGAAACACGTCATATTATAGGTGAATTTCAACGAGTTGTTTTAGCACACCCAGCAATTTCTTTTTTATTACATCATAATAATAATGAAGTATATCATCTAAAAAGCAGTAATCTTAGAAAACGTATAGTGGCTGTTTTTGGTGCTAAAATGAATGAAAAACTTGTACCAATTCAAGAGCAGACAGATATTTTAACTATTGAAGGCTTTGTTTCTAAACCTTCATTTTCTAAAAGAAAAAGAGGAGAACAATTTTTTTTTGTCAACAATAGATTTATAAAAAGTAGTTACTTAAACCACGCCGTTACAAATGCTTTTGATGGTTTATTAGAACAAGGTTCTCATCCCTCCTATTTCTTATATTTAACAGTACCAACAGATAGTATTGATATTAACATACATCCAACAAAAACAGAAATTAAATTTGATAATGAAAAAGCGTTGTATGCAATGTTGCGTGCAACAGTAAAACATAGCTTAGGGCAATATAATGTTGCGCCAGTTTTAGATTTTAATAGAGATGCAAACCTAGATACACCATATCATTTTAGCTCAAAATCTACTACAACTCCTAAAATTTCTGTTGATCCAGATTTTAATCCATTTAAGGAAACCGAACAAAAAGAAATCAATTTTCCTTTTAAAAGAGAGAAAAACACACAGAGTTGGGAATCTTTATACACTTCTGTTGCTGTAACCGATGAAGAAAAACAACAAGAGTTATTTGAAAATCAACAGGAAACCAAAACTCAAAAAACTTTTCAAATTCAACGAAAATATGTGTTAAGTTCCATAAAATCAGGTGCCGTATTAATTCATCAATCCTTAGCACATCAACGGATTTTATATGAGCAATTTTTAGAAAGTATTACCGTTAAAGAAGCAAATAGTCAGCAATTACTATTTCCAGTTAAAATTTCATTTACATCGGCTGAGATAGAGATGATTTATACCATAAAAACAGAGTTGGAAAATGCAGGATTTTCCTTTGATCTTTTCACAAAAGATAGTGTTACTATAAAAGGAATACCAGTTTCCGTTACCGAAAGTAAAATAACCAATATTTTAGAAGAATTGTTAAATGACATGACTTTAGAAGTACCAGACACTAGTTTTAGTCATTTTGATGTGATGGCAAAATCCTTTGCTAAAACATTGTGTATAAAAACAGGTACTTTATTATCAGAAAAAGAACAAGAAAGTTTAGTGAACAATTTATTTTCATGTAAAGAATCTACAATTTCTCCATTTGGAAAACCAACATTTAAAACACTAACGTTAAACGAAATAGATTATATCTTTAATCAATAAAAAATGAATAGAATAACAGACGCTATAAAACATCTAATTATAATAAATGTAATTTTATTTTTTGTTCCGCAACTTTTAAAATTAGATTTAACCAATGTATTAGCGCTACATTTTCCTAAAAATGAGCATTTCGGATTTTGGCAATATCTTACCCATATTTTTATGCATGGTAGTTTTGCTCATATTTTATTTAATATGTACGGTTTATGGGCATTTGGTACACCATTAGAAAAAATGTGGGGAAGAAAAAAATTCTTGTTTTTCTTTTTTTCCGCAGGAATAGGTGCTGGATTAATTTACACAATGGTTAATTATTATCAGTTTAATGGAATCTATGAACATTTTATAAACGCTGGTTTAAATAATTCTGAAATTATATCAATTTTAGAATCAGGTGAAACAAATGATAGTAGAGTTGTAGAAAATATTACTCAAGAACAATTTAATAAAATTACCTCATTATTTAACACACCAGCTGTGGGTGCATCTGGGGCAGTTTATGGCGTTTTAGTTGCTTTTGGTTTGTATTTTAAAGAAGCAAAATTGGCATTAATATTTTTCCCTGTTCCTATTGCTGCTAAATATTTTATTCCTGTAATGATTTTAGGAGACTTATTTTTTGGTATGACAAAGTATTCTGTGGGTAACATTGCTCATTTTGCACATATTGGTGGAGCACTTATTGGATTTTTATTAGCGTACTATTGGAAACAAAATCAATTTAAAATACACTAATGAATTTTATAACAGATTTAAAAAACCGTTTTCAAAAAGGGACAATTGTAGAACAACTCATCTACATAAATTTGGCTGTCTTTGTGATTACCTTGCTTTTAGGCGTTATAAACGGACTGTACAATGAACAGACTAATTTTATAGTTCAATGGTTTTCTTTAGATGATAATTATACTTCTTTAATAACCAAACCATGGACCATAATTACCTACGGTTTTATGCATGATGGCTTTTTACACATTCTGTTTAATCTTATCGCATTTTATTTTTTAGGTAATTTATTTCTAGAATATTTCAAAAAGAAAGAGCTTTTAACTTTTTATTTATTAGGAACATTTTTTGGAGGAATCTTGTACTTATTAAGCCAAAACTACTTTCCAGTTTTTAGTGGAAGCTCTTCAAGTTTGGTGGGAGCTTCAGCTGGTATATCTGCTATTTTTATTGGTATTGCTACCTATATTCCTAATTATCAATTAAACATTCGTTTTATTGGTTTTGTAAAATTGTGGTACCTAGCTGCAATTTGGGTGGGCTTAGATCTTTTGGGATTAATTGGTAACAATGGTGGTGGTCATTTTGCTCATTTAGGCGGAAGTTTGTTTGGTTTTTTATATGTAAATTATGCTAGTAATAATAAAACAAATTTCTTAGATTCGTTTTTTAATTTGTTTAAAAAGAAAAGAAAACCTTTACATACAGTATATAAATCGGAAAATAGATCTACTAAAAAACAACCAACTACAGGGTTTAATCAACAAAAAATTGATGCTATATTAGATAAGATAAGTAAATCTGGTTATGATACACTAACAAAAGAAGAAAAAGACTTTTTGTTTAAACAAGGAAAAAATAATACAAAACCCTAAGTTTGTGAAAAGTTTGTCTCTTATTAATAAAATAATTTACTTCCTAAATATAATAATTGTTACATTATTATTATTCTCCTATTTTTTACCGCTTGTTTCACCAAAATCCATTCCTGTTTTTGCTGTTTTAAGTCTTTTAGTTCCTATTTTAATTGTTGTAAACATCATTTTTGCCATTTATTGGGCTTTTAAATTAGAGAAGCATTTCTTTTTATCGGCTATCATATTAATTATTGGTTGGATTTTTTTATCGCCACTTTTTAAAATTTCAGGTAAGCATTCTTCTTTTAATGATGATGTTAAAGTAATGAGTTATAATGTTCGGTTATTTAATCATTTTAAATGGTCGGAGACCAAAGAAATTCCAGAAAAAATAAAATCGCTTATTAAAAAGAACAATCCCGATATTCTATTACTTCAAGAAAATTATAATATAAAAAAACATCTATTGTCGTATCCATATTCTTTTATAAAAACTAAAAGTAAAAGTGATCCATTTGGTATGGCTATTTATTCAAAATTCCCTATTGTAAACAAAGGATCTTTGGATTTAAAAAAAACTTTTAACAATATCATTTTTGTTGATGTTTTAAGAAAAAAAGACACCATAAGAGTGTATAACGTACATTTACAATCGTTGCATCTTGTGCCAAATAAAGAAAACTTTGGTCAAGGAGACTCTGAGAAACTCATAAAAAATTTAAAAGATAGGTTTAAGCAACAGGCAGAACAAGCTACTTTGTTTTTAAAACATGAAAAACAATGGAAAAGTAAAAAAATTGTAGCAGGAGATTTTAATAACACCGCATATTCTTGGGTTTACAATCAAATATCTAAAGATAAAAAAGATGCTTTTATTGAAGCTGGAAAAGGTTTTGGTAAATCATTTAATTATCCTTTTCCCATGAGAATAGATTTCATTTTAACAGATGAATCTGCAATCATTAATCAATATAATTCATATTCAGAAAAATATTCAGATCATTTTCCTATAATGGCAAGGGTTAATTGGTAATTTTACTAAATTAATTAAAAACAACAATATTAATCCTCATCTTCATCTTCCACTAATATAGTTACCGCAAAACGATCATCAATAGAGTCATCTCCATTCCATTCTTGCCAATATTTTAGTTTAATGCTAACCTCTCCAAGTTCTTTGGCAATAAATTCAACAACTCTTTTTCCACTACCGCCTAACGTTTTTTTATGAGTTAATTTATAATCGTTAAATATCATCTTTAACTCTTTAGGTACTTCTCCTTCCATATCCCAGGTATACCCTGTGTTTGCATTTTCTGTGAGTAAAATTTTTATAGAATCACCAATATTCACATGAATAAAACTATCATGATCTTCTTTCATTAAAATAAATTCGTCCATAATTTCTTATTTTTCAGTTAAAGTTAAAAAAACTTGGGCACTTCTGCCCAAGTTATCACATATTCTTTTCTACCAAACATATATTTCTTTAATTTGTCCACCATTAATATTAATTTTGGTGTTTCTATTATATTGTTTAGCATGTGCAGCAAGTATAGACAAAGCTACACAAGAAGAATTATTAGATGAGTTTAATTTTTTCCAACCCATTCCACTAATTGCAGCCCAAGAATTTCTTGTTTCATCTTTTGCCCACAAAGAGGTAACTTTTTTATTTTGATGCCAGACTCCGGCTCCAAAACCTTCAGTTTCATTCCCCTCTTCTTCATCGGGTGGTAATAATTCTGGTCCAAAGGATTCACTAAAAGAATCCGTGTTTTCCAAACTTTCTTGCGGTGTAGATTCTGAAGAAGATTCAATATTTAATTCTTCCATGCTTTCTTCAGGACAGTTACATTTTTTATCATCTTTCATTTTATTTGTTTTTTAGTGATTAATAATTAGGCATAAACTTCAATAATTTCGCCGTTATTCATTTTTACAGTTACAGTTCTATTCATTCCTTTGGCTGTTGCTAAATAAGTAAGCATGATATAAAAATTAGTATCATTTTTATTGCTAATTTTTTTCCATCCTTCTCCACTTAAATATACAAAAGCATTTCTAGTTGCAGAATTTGCCCAAAGACCAGTTACTTTTTTTGTTAAGTTTCCAGAATCTACAATGCCTTCAACTCCCCAAACTTCATTATCTATACCACATTGTCCGTAACCAATTTTAAAGAATCCTTGTTCTCCAAATCCTGTTCCCCAACTATTTTTACAAATCCAATATCTACCACTGTCACTATAACCAACAATACAAACACAATGTCCACCTTTTATGGTAGCACCAGCAGTTTTTCTATACACACCACTTCTATAGCTATAAAAGTCAGAATATACAGAATAACAAGCAGTAAGAGGGCCTTTTGTAGACAACCAATCTTTCATTTTACTAATAGACGTTAATTTCTTAAAACCGCTAATTTTCTTAACACTATTTTGCCATCCAGTTTTTAATCCTGTACAATTTTGATCTCCTGGTGTATAAGGATAATGTGCTTCATCTGTAACTCCTTTATCTTTAAAAGCGGCCATTGCTGGTGGTACCCACCAACCTCCTTTACTACCGCTACATCTTCTACCTTCTGCCCTAGCATGACAATAAAACAAATGAGCCTCTGAGAAGTCTACTACGTAATTAGCATCATTTCTTAATTTTCTAATTGTACCTTCTACGGTTGCTATAGTTCCAAAAGATACACAAGAACCACAACTTCTTTGGTTCTTTACAGAAGTAATAAAATTTTTACCTCCTACATTTCGTAAATCATAACTAGAAGGTGCAGAAAATGCTGTATTTGATGCTAACATGGCCATATAATCTTGAAAATTTGCTTGTGCAGCCTCTTCTTTTTCTTCTAAAGAAGGTTCATCATCTCCCGGAACATATCCTAAGAGTAAATCTTGTTCTTCTTGCGACAATTCAAAAATATCAGAATTACCAGCCTGCCAGCTGGCGCCTTCAATTTCTATCGCACTTTTTATTGATGTTAATTTTTCTGTTTGTTTAGACATAATAATTAGTTTTAAATTAAAATAATAAGAATTCTATATGTACAATTGCAGTACAAATATAGTATCAATAAAAACTAATTAGTAAGGTAAAATACTGGTTATCAACAAGGAAAAACACTGTATTTTATTATATTTGAAGGAATTTTTGGTTTTTAGCCATAAAAAAAGCCTCAACATCTGTTGAAGCTTTTTCCACTCTTAATTCAAATTCAATTCAATGAAATTTTTTGATTTGGTTTTAACAAAAGTTAGCGATTTGGAAAAATTAATCAAAAATTGAACTGTTTCTTGTTTTGGTTGCATCTGTAAATCAGACGGCTTTTTTGAGTAAAGTTGCATCATATAGTTAATTTATTAAACTGGTTACAAACAACTAACGACACCCTTTTAGTTTTATTGTTAATCTACTAAAATAATTTTATGCTTCTCTATTAGTTTTCTCATATTTATTAAAGCATATCTCATTCTTCCTAGAGCTGTATTAATACTTACGCCTGTATTTTCGCTAATTTCCTTAAAACTCATATCTTTATACATGCGCATAATTAATACTACTTTTTGTTCTTCTGGTAGTTCATTTACAAGTTCTTTAACATCCCTATAAATTTGTTCTTGTATAATTTGTTTTTCGGCATTTAGGCTACCATCGCTTAAAACCGAAAAAATATCGAATTCATCTGTATTTTTAAAAGATGGCATTCTGTTCGATTTTCTAAAATAATCAATCACTAAATTATGAGCAATTCTCATAACCCAAGGTAGAAACTTACCTTCTTCATTATAATTACCTTTCTTTAAAGTTCTAATAACTTTAATAAAGGTATCTTGAAAAATATCTTCTGTAATATCTCTATCTTGAACTTTACTGTAAATAAAACTAAACAATCTTTGTTGATGTCTTTTTATTAAAACCTCTAAAGATGCTTCCTTTCCTAGAATATAATCACTTACTAAAATACTGTCCTGAACTGTGTTTTTTCTCGCCATAACTACTTTTGAAGAACAAGTGCTCTTCTAATTTATATTAAAATAATAATTTAAAAAGTAGTTTTTTTATCTATACGCGACTAATTTTGAAATGTTTAAGGAAAACAAATATCTATATTTTAATTTAGTTTGACAACTATTTTAACATTTTGATTAACATTTATTTTAACATGCATTAAAAAATAGGTATTTTTAACCCTTATATTTTTATGAATGAAGACTGATATTTCTAAAGTAAATCCGAAAGAAAATATTATTATAAAAGGAGCAAAACTCCATAATTTAAAAAACATAGATGTTGTTATTCCTAGAAACAAACTAGTTGTAATTACTGGGCTTTCTGGCTCAGGTAAATCTTCTTTAGCGTTTGATACGTTATATGCAGAAGGACAAAGACGCTATGTAGAAAGTTTGAGTTCTTATGCGCGTCAGTTTTTAGGAAAATTACACAAACCAAAAGTAGATTATATAAAAGGTATTGCACCAGCAATAGCCATTGAGCAAAAAGTAAATTCTACAAATCCGCGTTCTACAGTTGGTACATCCACAGAAATTTACGACTATATAAAGCTATTATACGCAAGAATTGGTAAAACATTCTCTCCTATTTCTGGCAAAGAAGTAAAAAAAGATACCGTTACTGATGTTGTTAAATTTATAAAAGTGTTTAGTGATAAAACCAAACTTTTACTGCTAGCACCCATTATTATTGATGAAAACCGCGAATTAAAAACCGTTTTACAGGTTTTAGAACAACAAGGCTATGCACGTTTAAAATGGAATGATAAAGTATATAGAATTGCTGATTTTCCACAGCAAGAATATAAAAATGAAGACTTATTTTTAGTAGTTGATAGAATAATTACCAAGGATGATGAAGATTTTTACAACCGATTGGCAGATGCTATTCAAACTGCTTTTTTTGAAGGAAAAGGCGTTTGTTTTATAGAAAATTTAGCAGACAACAAAGTAGCAGAATTTAGTAATAAATTTGATTTAGACGGAATGTCTTTTCTAGAACCCAATACACATTTGTTTAGTTTTAACAATCCGTATGGTGCTTGTCCTACTTGCGAAGGTTACGGAAATGTAATTGGCATTGATGAAGATTTGGTGATTCCAAACACCGGTTTGTCTATTATGGAAGATTGTATTTTTCCGTTTAAAACACCTTCTTATATACACTATAAAGAAGAATTAATAGATGTTGCGTATCAATTTGATATTCCTATTCATAAGCCATGGTTTCAACTTACAGAAAAACAAAAAGAACTGGTTTGGAACGGAAACAAATCTTTTAACGGAATCCATCATTTCTTTACCGTTTTAGAAGAAAAAAGTTATAAAATTCAGAACAGAGTAATGCTTTCTCGCTATCGCGGAAAAACAAAATGTACATCTTGTAACGGTAAGCGTTTACGCCATGAAACCAATTTTGTAAAAATAAATAAACAAACAATTTCTGATTTAGTAACGTTGCCCTTAGATGAATTGGCTGTGTTTTTTAAGAACATAAAATTAGACAAATACGAAGCCAAAATAGGAAAACGTTTATTAACCGAAATCAACAACCGTTTACAATTTTTAACAGATGTTGGATTATCATATTTAACCATCAACAGAACTTCTAACACGCTTTCTGGTGGCGAGAGTCAACGTATTAATTTAGCAACTTCTTTAGGAAGTTCTTTGGTTGGCTCTATGTATATTTTAGATGAACCCAGTATTGGTTTACACCCAAAAGATACAGAAAGATTGATTGGTGTTTTAAAAGATTTACGCAATTTAGGAAACACAGTTGTTGTGGTAGAACATGATGAAGATATTATGAAAGAAGCCGATTATATTATTGATATTGGCCCAGAAGCAGGAACTTATGGCGGACATGTAGTTGCCGAAGGAAATTTTGAGGAAATCTTAAAATCAGATTCCTTAACTGCAAAATATTTAAACGAAGAATTAAAGATTGAAGTTCCAAAAAAACGTAGAACTTCTAAAAATAGCATTCAAATTATTGGAGCACGAGAAAACAACTTAAAAAACGTAGACGTTACCTTCCCTTTAAATTGTTTGTCTGTTATCACAGGCGTTTCTGGTTCTGGAAAAAGTACCTTGGTAAAAAATATTTTGTACCCAAGTATGCAAAAAAAATTAATAGGTTATGGAGATAAAATAGGTCAGCATACAGCAATTAAAGGAAGTTTCGAATCGTTAAAACATGTAGAATTTATAGATCAAAACCCTATCGGACGTTCATCTCGTTCCAATCCTGTAACCTATATTAAAGCCTATGATGATATTAGAGCCTTGTTTTCTAATCAGAAATTATCTACTATCAGAAATTACAAGCCCAAACACTTTTCTTTTAATGTAGAAGGCGGACGTTGTGAAGTTTGTAAAGGAGAAGGAGAAGTTACTATTGAAATGCAATTTATGGCAGATGTGCATTTAGAATGTGATGTTTGCAACGGTAAACGCTTTAAAAAAGAAGTGTTAGAGGTTAAATTTGAAGGTAAATCTATAGATGATATCCTTAACCTAACTATTGATGATGCTGTTACTTTTTTTTCTGAAAACTTAGTACCAAAAATTTCCAGTAAATTAAAACCTTTGCAAGATGTTGGTTTAGGATATGTGCAATTAGGACAATCATCTTCTACCCTTTCTGGTGGAGAAGCACAACGAATAAAACTAGCATCTTTTTTAGTAAAAGGAAACACAAAAGACAAAGCGCTTTTTATTTTTGATGAACCTACAACGGGTTTACATTTTCATGATATTAAAAAATTATTAGCCTCCTTTAATGCCTTAATTAACAAAGGGCATTCAATTATTGTAATAGAGCATAATATAGAACTCATTAAATGTGCAGATTATATTATTGATCTAGGTTTAGCCGGAGGAAAAAATGGTGGAAACCTTATTTTTCAAGGAACTCCAGAAGAATTAGCTAAAAATAAAAAATCATATACTGCAACATATTTAGCAGAGAAATTGGTTTATTAGAAGCTATTTCCCGCTTTCCATTGTATCTTTTTATAGTTGACATTGCGAAGTTTACTTATTGGTAAACTGTGGCAATCTTATAATTAGAAATAGATTGCTTCGTAAACTCGCAATCACGCATATTTAAAAGTCTCTAAAAAGGATGCCGTTTCAATCGGGACTCCTATCTTTGTAATAGTCAAAGATTTAAATATTTCAAATACATGAAAAACCTTTTCTTATTTGAGTCTTTTTTTTGTCCACATTTAACACTTTAAAATCCAACTTTTCCTTTTCATATTAACCAAGTATTTTTTTTTATTCTTCATTCATTTTAAACCGATTAGCAAACTATAAAAGGTTTTATACTTTAATAGTATTCATTTTCATACCGTATTTATAAATTATAATAATTCGAATTGAAATATGTATCTCTAAAAAAAAAATAAAAAGTGCAAGTTTTTTAAAAAAACCACATCTAATACATTAGAACTAAATTTATACCCATGAAAAACAGATTTTTTAAAAGCACACTTATTTTAGTATTTTCAATTTTAATTTCAAGTTTTGTAGCTTGTAGTGAAGATGATGATACCACCAACAATGAAACTGATGACACCTCTATTGTAGATGTAAATGCCACTTATTTTACAACAACAGATGGTTCTGTAACCATAACAACAGTTCCTTGTACTTTATCTGACGGAACTGAAACAGACTGCTACCAAATTGTTACAAGTAGTATCCCAACAGACCATCAAATAGGACCTTGGTGCCCTACAAACATTAGTGATTCTGCTGAATCTGGAGGAATATGGCTAGAAGATGGTGAAGTATATGATGTAGATGGTGCTTTTATCAAAAATTTGGCAACTTTTTACAATGACACTACTTGGATGATGTATGATGCAAATGGCGATATTTATGTGACAGAAACAGAAGATGATTGTATAAACGCAGCAAACCCAGATGTAGGAGAAGAATATGAAAACTTTTGTGTAGAATGTTTACCGTCTTATGTAACCGATTTAACGCAAACATGGTTAATTCCAATTACCCCAATATCTCAAGATAATCCTACATATTTTTCAACAGGTCCTGGAGGTCCTGGAAATACAGCGCCATCAACACGTGGTATTGCTTTAAATGGAATTGAGTTTTCAGCACCTGCTCCTGTAGATAATATTCTTGGAGCCTACACAATTGCTCCTTTTGATGATGCTGGAGGACATATAAATGTGCACCAAGGTTACCATTATCATGCAGCAACAAGTAATATTGATAATAGACAAACTATTACTCAAACTGACGGACATTCATCATTAATAGGCTATGCTTTAGACGGATTTGGTATTTATGAATTAGAAGATGCTGACGGTGTTTCTCCAACAGATTTAGATGATTTAAGAGGACATTCAGATGAAACTAGAGGTTATCATTACCATGTAGATGACGCAGGGAATAATAATTTTATAGATGGTTTAAAAGGAGCTTACGCAGTAGATTAAAAGATGAAAAAATATTTAATAATTATAATATTACTGTTTTCTAAAATAAGTTTTGCCCATAATCCCAATGCTTCAACCATAATGTTGGTTGAAAAAGAAAATAAAACGTGGGTGTTACAAATCAGTTCATCTTTAACCGCTTTTCAACAAGAAATAAAAACACATTTTGCTAAAACTCCTTATAAAACACCAGAGGAGTTTCAGCAAATGGTTCTAGAGCATGTTAAAAATAATTTAACCATTATTTTTAATGATACCCAAACTATCGAATTAAGTAAAGGAGTTGTAAAATTAGGACATGAAACTAAAGTAGTTTTTGAAGTGATAGGAGTTCCTTTAGAAATTAAAAAAGTGTTCGTAAAAAATAGCACATTTAAAGATATACACAAAAATCAAAGTGCTTTACTCCTTTTAAAATCAGGTTTTAAAAAAGAACATTTTATTTTAAATAATAAAAACAAGCATACTTTAAAATTAATTTCAGATACCAATAAATTTGTATTAGAAGGAAAAAATGAATCTCTTTTTTCAGCCTCTATAGTATCTATTTTGGTAGCATTGATTGCCTTAAGTGCATTATACTTGATATTAAAAAAACGTAAAAATAATTTATAACAAATTACTATGAAAACAATTAAAATAATTTTAAAACGTCTGCAAATAATAGGTTTTATGGCTTTTATTTTTGTGCTTTTTCTATCTGCATGTAGTAGTGATGACAATAGTGATACTTCTGGTGAAAATGAAGAAAGTACAGAAGAATTAATTAAAGAGTCTTACTTTAATACATCCTCATTAATTTCTTTTGAAAAAGTTGATTGTACATTAGAAAATGGAAGCTCTGGAGATTGTTATAAGTTAGTTTTTTCTAGCAATCCTGTAGATAATGGTCCATATTGTCCGGAAACCTTAGATGACATAGGTGGTTTAGGTATTTATGACGGTGCAACCAATCCTGGTTTTCAAGTAATGAAAGCAGACTTGTTTAACGCTATGGAAGCAGACGGTTATGATATTGTAGATGATAATGGAGATATTCATATTGATGATTTTGCTTCAGGAGCTACAAACTCAGACTACGCTTATTGTTTAGCTGCAGCTCCGGATAACGACTTACAATTAACATTTTTAATACCTGCAGTACCCGTATTAGCAACATCAAATAATACTATTGATACAGTTGAATTAATTGGAGTTTCTATAGATGGTGTGCCCATTAATGGAGACCCACCATCTGTAGTTGATGGTCCAGGTATGCAGGGAATAGCTGGTGGAAATATACCTTCTTTAGATCCTTGTGGTGGGCATCATGATCCTGCCGGATATTATCACTGGCATTTTGTTGCCGAAACCATGAATCAAGTATTAGACGCAAATGACATAAAAGATGTTTCTTGTACACTAGTAGAACAAGTTTCTGACAGTAAATTAATTGGTTTTGCAAAAGATGGATATCCTATTTATGCTTATGAAGTAGAACCATCTGGTTTAGATGATTGTGGAGGAATTACAGCCGCAACAACAGAATTCCCTGAAGGTGTTTATCATTATGTTGCAAGTAATACAGATGCTCCTAACGTTCCAAAATGTTTAAAAGGAGTTGCTGCAAATAGTAATTTTTCTTTTCAATAAATATGAAAAAGTTAGTTTTTCTGGTATTATTTCTAATAACTTCTTTTAAAGTTATCTATGCTCATAATCCATTATCTGCCATGTATTATCTTGAAGTCAAAGAAGATATAAGCATTTTAAATATAAGTTTAAGTCAAACGGGATTAAATGAATCTTTAAAAAAGCATTATCATGCTATTGAGTTTGATAAAGTATCGGGAATTGAATACAAACAGTTAGCTGTAAAATATTTGAAAGAAAACTTTCATTTAAATATTAATGGCAATGCTGTAGCACTTCAAGAAGGCGGAATAAAATTAGGTAATCATCAAACCGATTTAAAATTTGTACTAAAAGGATTGCCAACAATATTTGAAAACTTAAATATTAAGATAAACGCATTTAAAGAAAACCATCACCATCAAAGTATTTTTTCAGTACGTTTACATGAAAAAACAAGTAAGATTATCTTAAATCAAGATAATGATTATACGGCCTCCGTTATTTTTAATGACCACTTAATGATAAATAAAAATAAGTTTAATAAAAATTATTTGTGGTGTTTGGTTGTCATTCCCGTTTTTTTTATGGGAAAAAAGTTTTTACAGAAATAACCTGTTACGGATTTTGCCTTAAAAATATTTTCCTAATGATATTTTAAGTGATTATTAATAAAAAAATACACTAAGAACTAAAATTCTTATTTTAGAAATAAAGGCCACGCTTTACAATTAAAAAAAGACTGTACTATTAAAGAATATTTATTCAAACAAACAAGGTTCTAAAACAGCTCTAAAAAAACTCAGGATTTCATAAATTCTGAGTTTTTTAATATTGTTGCTTTACTTTGTAACCGGTTATTTCTAAAACAAAATTTATTAAAACACGAATTCTAATTCTTAGCATACGAATTCTAAAACAGCCAAAATTTACCTCATTTTCTCAACTACTTTTACGGTGTTATTAATCCTTAAAAAGTATAAAAATGAGCACTTTATTAAAAAAATCAGTAATCGCAGCAAGTATTATTTTAGCTGTAAGTTCTTTTATCAATTGTGATAAAAAAGAAGTTCTAAAAGATAATCAAACTTCATTAATTGCAGAAAACAACCTTGATTCCATAGAGAATTACAACGCAGTATATATTAGAAAACCCGTAGTATTTATAACAGGAATAGACCAAAGTGATGAAGTTTTTTACGCAAATGCAAGAAAGTATTTTCAACAAAAAGAATACGAAATTGTAGAAGGACAATATTCTTTAGAAGAAATTATTCTTTGGTTAAATGCCAACGTTTCTCAACTTCCTTTTGGTGAAATTCATATTGTAAACAACAGCAACCCTTTTGAAGGTTTAAACTTAGAAACTGTTGTTTTGGGTGAAAAAGTTTCTGTAGAAGCTTTGCATAAAAATACTACAGAAGGTACTTTACCTATTTTACAAAATGTAATAAATCAAGATTCAAAAATTATTTTTCATGCAACTGGTCTCTCGGAAAATGAAACGTTAATGAAAGCTTTAAAAGAGTTATTTTGTACAGAAGATACTCCTAAAGTTGTAGCTTCTTCTTATGCCACAATTTTTGGCGGAAAATTCTCTAATTATTACTTGGCAGAATCTTTTTATGTGTTCTATCCTACTGCAAACTCGCCAGGAAAAATAGATTTATCTAAAGAAATTGCAAGAAAATATCCTTCAGAAAAAGATATTAATTGGTATGATACATTACAAAATAACGAAGAAAGATATGTTGGAGAAGCGTATACAACTCAATTTAGTGTTCCTATTTTGTGGGAGTTTGATTTCCATAATTCTGATAATGAAATACCAGTTTTTACCAATAATCAAGATATTATTGAATGGGTAAATTTACAAGATGATTTAAAACTAATGTTAGATTCATATCATATTCCTGCAGAAAAATTTAGATGGACTTCCTCTGTAAAAAACAGCAAATTAACCATTAAAGGAAAAACTACTGCTTTATGTGTTTTAAAGCCTTTAATTAAACCTTACGGAGATTTAAAACACATAGAACCAGACACAAATAACAAGCGTTTATACGCAATGAAATAAACATTTGGAATAGAAATTGTAATTAAAAAAACGTTGTTACGCAAAATTTAAAATGGCGTAACAACGTTTAAATTTGTAAGTTTGTTTTAATGAAAAAAGTTGCTAAAATCATACTTCTCTTATTTGTTCTTATTTCTGTTGATGTTACTGCACAACAAAACATCTTACATAAATTTACGATTTTAGATGGATTGCCAAATGTAACCATTAATGATATTACACAAGATAAAATTGGCTACTTATGGTTGGCAACAGATAGCGGTTTGGTAGCGTTTGATGGTATAAATTTCATTACTTCTGATATTAAAAACACATCAAAAGTTAGTGCAGTTTTACATAAAAACAACACACTAATTAGTGCTTATGATAACAAGGTTTTTTTACATAAAAATGGAAAAACCATAAAATTGAGCACTAAAAAAGTTACTAAAATAATTGCTCTTAAAGATGCTATTTATTTAGCAACTACAGAAGGTATCTTTGAGTTAAAAGAGACAATCTTACAACCTTTAGCATTACATTCTAAAATAGATTTCTCTATCATTAATGACATTATTTCTTATAAAAACGAAGTTTATATTGCTACAAATACTGGATTATGGATTTTAGATAAAATTCATAATCCCACAAATATTGTTAAAATATTAGATGATAATTTTAGCACACTTCTTATAGTAAATGATTTATTACTTGGTGCAGCTAATAACAAAAACGTAAAAACAATTCACAGAAATAATATTAAAACAATAATCTCTACAAATGAACATATTAAGACGGTAAAAAAGTTAGATAATGAGTTGTGGTTAATTACAAACAACAATGGTATTGAAGTTTATAATGTTGATGATTTTTCTTTTAAACAAAAAATAAATAAGTATAATACGGCAATTTCTAATAACATTACTACGGTTTTTAAAGACTCCCAAAACTATATTTGGATTGGCACTAAAAATGATGGTTTGTATAAGTACAAAGCCTTAAATTTTACAAATTCCATAGACAAGCAACCTACAATTTATATTGAAAACATTGCTGTAAATTATGCCAATATAAATAATTTCTCAACTAAAAAACTGACTTTAAAACCAACTGAAAATAATATTTCTTTCACCTATAAAACGGTAGATTTACAAGAGCCAAAACAAGTTGAATACAGGTACAAATTAATGGGCGATTTTTCTCCTTGGAGCTCAAAAAACACTATAGAATTTGCCAATTTACAAGCTGGCAGCTACACGTTTATAGTGCAATCTAAAAAAGGAAAAGTAACTAGTAATTTAAAGCATTTTTCATTTGTAATTGAAATGCCAATTTATAAAAAAACATGGTTTTATATTTTGTGCTTTTCCTTGATACTCTTTATTACAAGCGGTTTACTTGATCTTTATATAAAAAAAATAAACAAGAGAAATCAACAAAAATTAGACAAATTAAAATTCAAAAATCACTTATTAGGTTTAGAACAAAAAGCATTGCAACTACAAATGAATCCGCATTTTATTTTTAATGTTTTAAACGGTATAAAAGCATTAGGAAATGCTGGTAAAACGAGAGAATTAAATACCACAATTTCACAATTTTCTATTCTTTTAAGAAGTATCTTAAACAATTCTAGATTAGAAGAAATTAGTTTACATGATGAAATAGAAACCCTAAAAAACTATTTAGATTTAGAACAAAAATTAAGTGCAAAAACATTTACATATACCATAAAAACAACGCTGAAGAATATAGATGCTGAAGAAATTTTGATTCCGCCAATGTTATTACAACCTTTTATAGAAAACAGTATAAAACACGGCATTTCACCAAACGCTACCGACGGTAAAATAGAAATTGATTTTGAAATAAAACATCAATTTATTGAATGTATAATTTTGGATAATGGTATTGGAATTCATCAATCTAAAAAACAAAAAACAACAACAAATCATACCTCTGTAGCTTTTGAAGTTACAAAAGAAAGAATTCAAAATTTATCTAAATATAGTGCTTTTTCTGTGGAAGAAATTATAAAAGAAAACACTATTTTAGGCACAAAAATTTGGTTTAAAATCCCTCTAAAAACTGATTTTTAAAATATGAAAAGAAGACAATTTATAAGAAAATCTACTATTGGCGCTTTAGGAGCCTGTTTTATTGGTAGTATGTATGCTTGGCAAATAGAACCATATTGGTTAGAATTTACTCATATAAAAATGCCCATTAAAAATTTGCCCAAAAATTTAATTGGTAAAAAATTAATGCAAATTAGCGATATTCATGTAGGAAATAGAATGGACCACCAATACATCATAGATTCGTTTAAAAAAGCACAATTACTACAACCAGATTTTGTGGTATATACAGGTGATTATGTTTCCTATGAAGATGAACAACAGTTTAAACAACTAAAAAAAGTTTGTAAATATATTGTGAAGGGAAATTTAGGAACCGTGGGTGTTTTAGGAAATCATGATTATGGAAAAAATTGGGTAGAACAAAATGTGGCCGATGAAATTACTGGTATTTTAGAAAAATCTGGTGTTACCATTTTAAGTAATAATGAAACCTCAATTGAAGGATTAAATATTATTGGTTTGGATGATTTTTGGGGATTAAACTTTCATCCTCAAAAAATAATGTCTCAAGTAGATAGCCACAAAGCTAATCTTGTTTTATGCCATAATCCGGATGTGTGTGATTTAGATGTTTGGTATCATTATAATAGTTGGATTTTATCTGGACATACACATGGCGGTCAAGTAAAACCACCATTTTTAACTCCGCCAATACTTCCTGTAAAAAATAATAAATATACTTCTGGAAAAATAAACTTAACTAACGGCAGAACACTTTATATAAATAGAGCTTTGGGGTTTTTACACCAAGTTAGATGCAATGTAAGACCAGAAATTACCATTTTTGAACTAGAAGAAAAATTATAATATGAAAAAACTTTCCGCAATTTTAGTAGATGATATGCCTGCTGCTTTAGAAATGCTACAAAATGACATTGTAAATTATCATACAGAAATTGAAATTATAGGAACTGCAGCATCTGTTGTGGAAGCGGCAAAATTGTTACGCAAAAAAGAACCAGATATTTTATTTTTAGACATTATGTTAGGAGATGGAACTGGTTTTGATGTTTTAGAAATTTTTCCGGATTTAAAATCAAAAATAATATTTGTTACAGCCAGTGACGCGTATGCTATAAAAGCTTTTAAGTTTGCTGCCATAGATTATATTTTAAAACCCTATTCAGAAGAAGATTTAAGAGTAGCTATAGAAAAAGTACAACATCAAATTCAGCCAGATAAAGAACAAATAAACGTTTTGCAACAAACTGTAAAAGCACCAAACACAAAACCAACAAAAATATCTTTGCATACTGCTGATAAAATTTTAGTTGTAAACATTCAAGAAATTATACGTTGTAAATCTGACAATAATTATACTACTTTCTTCTTAGAAAATAATCAAAAAATACTGGTTTCTAAAACCTTAAAATATTATGCAGATTTATTAAAAGAAGTAGGGTTTTTAAGAGTACATCAAAGTCATTTAATAAACATAAAATACATTAAAGAATTTATTAAATCTGATGGAGGCTATTTAATGCTTACAGACAACTCTAATATTCCTGTGTCCGTAAGAAAACGAAACGAAGTTTTACAGGTGTTAAATTCTTTTTAATACTACTTTTCTAGAACCTAAAAAAAGCATTGGTCTAATTACATTACTAGATTTAAAAAATACTAGTAGGCTTGGGTTAGGGATTGCAGTGGAAATCCTTTTTATGTTTCTACATATTTCAATAGCTCTTTTAAATGATTACAGGTGTTTTCAATAATATATAGACTCTGAAAAAAAATCAGCATAAAAAGATTGCAACGCAAAGCCCGACCGCGCCTTTTTTGGTGGGGTAACCTCCTAACTCTAAAATTATACACCTTTTAATTTTATTTTGTTATTCTTACAATATTTTTAAAATTTTGTAGCGGAAAAATAGAGACACAAAAAAAGCTACTTATTTCTAAGAAGCTTTGTGTTTTGGGTGGAAGACGGGACTCCTTTCGGCTCCGCTCAAGATAAACTTCTCGTCCCTTTTAATGTTTACTAAAATAG
>NZ_JBPOGL010000035.1:0-41839 GCF_051251875.1 Polaribacter sp. | reverse complement strand
TTGGTTTTATTGGAAAGTGATGACAAAGATAATAATTAGAACGTTATTTTTTCTATTATAAAAAGTTCTAACAAAATAAAACCTCAAAGGTTTTAAAAACCTTTGAGGTTTGTATAAATTTTAAAAAATTGTTTTTACAAACTTCCTTTTTCTAGTTAGTAATATGCGTTAAGGATTGAGCAATTGCTTAAGCTCTTTTTTGTTTTTCACAAAAAAAAAAGCGAGCGCCTTTCGATTATGCTTAAGATAAACTTCAGCCTGACCTGAAAGTTAACGCCCAAATAAATTAAGAAGCGGCTCTTAATTTCTTTAAGGTTGAATTTGTTAATTTTGCTTCTGCATATTCTTTCGTTACATTAAATTCCTTATCGTCTGAACTTGGTAGTTCAAACATAGCGTCTGTAAAAATTGCTTCACATAAGGAGCGCAAACCTCTGGCTCCTAACTTATATTCAACAGCCTTTTCTACAATGTAATTTAATGCTTCTTCCTCTATGGTAAAGGCAACATTATCCATCATAAACAATTTTGTATATTGCTTAATAATAGAATTCTTAGGTTCTGTAAGAATTGATCTTAATGTTACGGCGTCTAACGGATTCATATAACTTAAAACAGGTAAACGACCAATAATTTCTGGAATTAAACCAAATGATTTTAAATCTGAAGGAATTATATATTGTAATAAATTTTCTTCGTCAATTTTATCATCACTTATAGATGCGCTGTACCCAACTGCTTGCATGTTTAAACGTTTGCTAATAAATCTTTCTATACCTGAAAAAGCGCCTCCTGCAATAAATAGAATTTCTTGGGTATTTACTTCTATAAATTTTTGCTCTGGATGTTTTCTACCTCCTTTTGGCGCAACATTTACAACTGTACCTTCTAATAGTTTAAGTAATGCTTGTTGCACACCTTCACCTGAAACATCTCTAGTTATAGATGGATTGTCTCCTTTTCTGGCAATTTTATCTATTTCATCAATAAAAATAATACCTCTTTCTGCTTTTTCTACGTCGTAATCTGCAGCTTGTAATAACTTACTTAAGATACTTTCTACATCTTCACCAACATAACCAGCTTGTGTTAAAACGGTTGCATCTACAATACAAAACGGCACATTTAACATTTTTGCAATTGTTTTTGCTACCAATGTTTTTCCGGTTCCTGTTTCTCCTACTAAGACAATGTTAGATTTTTCTATTTCTACTTCGTTTTCATCATCTTTGGTCTGCAATAATCTTTTGTAATGATTATAAACAGCAACAGCCATTGCACGTTTTGTTTCTGTTTGCCCAATAATATATTGATCTAAAAAATCTTTAATTTCTTGTGGCTTTTTTAGTGTTAAATCTTTAGATAAGCTGCTTGTTTTTGAATCGGAAATTTCTTCTTCTACAATACCATGAGCTTGTTCTATACATTTATCACAAATATGTGCATCCATTCCTGCAATTAACAAGTCTGTTTCTGCTTTTTTACGTCCACAAAAGGAACATTCTAAATTTTCTTCTTTCGACATTTATTATGGTTTTTGGTTGACAGTTTATGGTTATTGGAAAAAACCAACAACTAAAAACCAACAACTAACAACTATTACTTTCTTACTAAAATTTCATCCACCATTCCATAGGCTTTTGCTTCATCTGCTTTCATCCAATAATCTCTATCAGAATCATTGTGTACTTTTTCTATGGTTTGGCCAGAGTGATTTGAAATAATTGCGTACAATTCATCTTTTAACTTTAAAATTTCTCTTGCAGTAATTTCTATATCAGAAGCTTGCCCTTGTGCGCCACCTAAAGGTTGATGAATCATGACTCTAGAATGTGGTAAAGCAGAGCGTTTTCCTTTGGTTCCTGCACACATTAAAACAGCGCCCATAGAAGCAGCCATACCTGTACAAATAGTTGCTACATCTGGTTTTATAAACTGCATGGTATCGTAAATACCTAAGCCGGCATACACACCACCACCAGGAGAATTTATATAAATTGAAATATCTTTATTAGCATCTACACTTTCTAAAAACAATAATTGTGCTTGAATTATATTTGCTACTTGGTCATTAATTCCTGTTCCCAAAAAGATAATTCTATCCATCATTAAACGAGAAAAAACATCCATTTGAGTAATGTTCATTTGTCGTTCTTCCATAATATATGGTGTTACACTGCTTGTAATTTTACCAAAATATGTACTATTTATTCCGTGATGCTTTGTTGCGTATTTTTCGAACTCTTTTCCGTAATCCATTTCTGTGATTATTTTTTATGTTTATTTGTGTAAATATAAGAACTATTTTGTTAGAATTAGTTGCTAAAAAAACCTGAATTTTTATTGAATTCAGGTTTTTTTTTCTTTGTTGAAACTTAAAATAAGTAAGTTTCGAAGCGGCTCTACTAGCTATTCAAAACAGCAGAGTGAGATACTAAAAATAGTCTGAAGCTATTATTTGTATACTTCTTTTATAAACTCTTCATAAGAAACTTCTTTTGTTTTAAAAGTTACATTTTCTTTATAAAAAGCCAATAATTTCTGGCTAATTAATTGAGATTGTAATTTTTGAGCTTCTTCTTGATTTTGTAAAATTCTACCAGCAATTTCATCCAATTCTTTATCTTCAGGATTCATATTACCAAATTGTGCCATTTGCGTGCGGATAAATCCTTTTGCATAGTCTACCAATTCTGCATATTCTAATTTAATGTCATTATCTTTCATAATCTTTCCTTCGATTAATTGATAACGCAATCCTTTTTCAGATTTTTCGTATTCTGCTGTAGCTTCATCTGCAGATAATTCTTTTTCTCCTGCCGTTGCTAACCATTTTTTTAAGAAATCTGCTGGTAAATCAAACTTTGTATTTTCTACTAAATGTTCTGTTACGGCATTTAATAATTGTTGATCTCCTTGTTGTTGAAACTGCTTTTCTGCGTCTTCCTTAATTTTTTCTCTTAATTCTGTTACAGTACTAACGCTACCATCAGCAAATAATTTATCAAATAATTCTTTGTCTAACTCTGCTGGTTCTGTTTTTGTAATTTCTTCTACAGTTAAAGTTACAGTAACATCTAAATCATGAATTACATCATGCTCTACACCTAAAATATGTTGTAATTTATGATCGTCTTCAAATAATTTCTTCGTTTTTAACTCGATAACATCACCAACTTTAGCACCAATTAATTTTGCTTCGTTTTTCTTACCTTTTAAGTCATTCACTAAAAAAGTAGATTTTTTATTGATTTCGCTTTCTTCGTTTACAAAAGTTCCTGTAACATTTGCATGTTCAGTAGCTTCTTCTAGCGTACTCATTTTTCCGTAACGCGTTTGAATATTCTTAACTTCTTCGTCAATTAATTCATCTGTTGCAACAATATTATATTGTGTAACTTTCTCTTTAGATTTTAAATCTACATCAAATTCTGGCGCTAAACCTAACTCAAATTCGAAAGAAAAAGTTTCTGCATCCCAATTAAAATTTTCTTCAATTCTAGGTAATGGATTTCCTAAAATATCTAACTTTTCTTCTGTTAAAAATTTATTTAAAGAACTTTGTAAAAGCTTGTTAACCTCATCTATCATTATAGATTTACCATACTGCTTTTTTATCATTCCCATTGGCACATGCCCTTTTCTAAAACCAGGAACGTCTGCCTTTTTACGATAATCTGTTAATAATTCTGTTACTTTTGCTTGATAATCATCAGCAACAATATCTACTTTTACAACTGCGTTTAACGCATCTATGTTTTCTTTTGTAATATTCATTTCTATGTTCTTTTATCTTGAAAAATCGAGTGCAAAATTACTGTTTTTTATCAATTTTGCAAAGGTTTAAATAGTTCTATTTCAGTATTGTTATTTAGTTTTCTATTGATTTCTGATCCTCTTTTAATAATGAAAATAATGCCGACCTAAAAATAGAGAGTAATATGCTGAATAATAAGGCAGCAAAAAACCCATTCACAGCAAAACCATCTACCAATTTATTTGCCAATAAAATAATACACGCATTTATTACAAAAAGGAATAAACCAAATGTAACAATTGTAGCTGGTAAGGTAAAAAAGATTAAAAGCGGACGTACAAACATATTTAGCAATGCAATAACCACGGCTACAATAATTGCAGACACGTAACCATCTACTGCTATTCCTGGTAAAATATTGGCCAAAACAATTACCGCTAAGGCTGTTAATAATATCTTTAAAAAAGGTTTCATTCCTATAATTTTTATTGAATCTTAAGAAAAATCTCAAGAAATAATCTGTACACCCTAATTGCGAAAACTATACCAAATTACAAAGTCTGCATTTTTGTCATGTTTACGTGATTTTTTTGATTTGTTTCTTAACTTTAAAAAATCTAACTTAGCTACAGCTGATTAAAGTAGTAACACTTTAAGAATTGGTAACAAATACCGCACTAAGTATCTAAACTGAAAGAACATCTTTTTTAGAAAAAATTAGCTATTTAATCAATGACATTTTAACAGTCTTTGCCTAAAAACAATGAATTTTTTAGCATTTATATTTATTTGTTAGCAAAAAATATAATTGAAAATATTCAGGATTGAAAATAAACTTAATATAATTTTTTATAAAACAATTAACTCAAATAAACTGATAGTATGGCTAAAAAAGTAGTAACATTTGGTGAAGTAATGATGCGTTTATCACCTCCCGGACATTCAATGTTTTCGCAAGCAACTTCTTTTGATCTAGTTTACGGTGGTGGCGAGGCCAACGTTGGTAGTTCTTGTGGGTATCTTGGTATGAAAGCTGCTCACGTAACCCGTTTTCCAGACAATGCACTCGGTAAAGCGGCCACTCAATTTTTACGTAAACACTGGTTAAGTACCGTAGATGTTATCTATGGTGGAGATAAAATGGGCATGTATTTTCTAGAAAAAGGAGCTGTTCATAGATCTAGTGTTGTCATTTATGAAAGAGAAGATTCTGCTTTTTCTTTAATTGAACCTTCTATGATCAATTGGGAACAAGTTCTTGAAGGTGCAGATTGGTTTCATTGGACAGGGATTACTCCGGCCATTTCAGAAGGAGCGGCAATGTGTCTTTTAGATGCCATTAAAACAGCCAATAAAATGGGCGTACTAGTTTCTGGTGATATTAATTCTAGAAAAAACATGTGGAAATACGGAAAAACCATGCAAGAAGTGATTCCGGAATTAGTAGAACATTGCGATATTGTAATTACTAGTAGTTATGGTATTCATGAAATGTTTGGATTGGGAGAACCTGGTAATAAATTTAGATTTTCTGCAAAAAAATTAATGGAAGCTTTTCCTAGAATTAAGAAAGTAGTTGGAAAAACTAGAACTTCTATCAGCGCTTCTCATCAACAAATATTAGGTAAAATGTGGAATGGCAATGAATATATTAAAACCAAAACATTAGACATTAGCCATGTAATAGATCGTGTAGGTACTGGAGATGCTTTTGCTTCTGGTATTATTTATGGACTTTTACATTATGATAATGACTTACAAGCTTTAAATTTTGCAACAGCTGCTTGCGCACTTAAACATACCATTCCTGGTGATGTAAACATGGTATCAAAAGAAAATGTAGAAAGTTTAATGGACGGAAACACTTCTGGGAAAATTAAAAGATAGTGCAAACCAGTATTCACTTAAAAACATAATAAGGTATTACACTTTTAAAAAATTCTAATTAATGTATATTACAAGCCTATTTAAAGGTGAATAATATGCAAGTAGATAAAACGCAAAACTTTATTAAAAATGTACTAAAAAATATGCCAAGTGATTGGTTGAACCTAACAACCCATCGCTTGGATATTTATACTGAAAAGTTGGCTAAAACTCAATTTTTAAATCAGTTTGAAACCTTATTTAACAACAATAATTCTACGCTATCTGCACTAAATAAATTACCCACAGCTTATGATTATATTAGATTAGGGCATCCTTTGTCTTGTGTTTTAGAATGGGCAATTGCGCAATTGCATGAACTAAAAACTGAAAATGTAATCAGTTTTTCATCAAAATCGATTGCTATTTTAGCAATTCTTAGAAAAAACTTATTAGAAAATAAAAACACTCAAATTCTTTATTCTGATGAATTACCTTCCTTTTTTGATGTAGAAATACTCAAGAATATTTATGGTTATAAATTTGATTTAAATAAAATTGAAAACGTTGCAGATATTTCTAAATTTGACGGAAGTACAATTTTTATTTCACAAAAAGAAGCTCTTTGTAACTTTGACATTTTATCGAATATCGATTTTTTTATAAATATTCACGCCACTTTAGGAAGTGTTTTAGTCATCAACAAAAATCAAGACAAAAGCTACATTTCAGACATTCAACATGTTAGAAGAAGAGAAACAATAGCAATGACCCCTACCAATTCTCTTATTGCTTTAAAATCTATAATTGAACCATTTTCAATTGAAAAGAAACGCAATTCTCTAGAAAGCAACAAAACAAATGTTTTAACTGCTATTCAACAAATAACGGGAACAACTACAAAACCATTAGTTGCCTCTAGCGGATTGTCGGTTCAATATGCTATTTTGATGGGTTTAATTCATGATGCAAAAGAAAATCATACAGGAAAAGCAATCAAAATTATTGTTCCTCCAAATTGTTATGGAGGCACAAATGATCAAGCAAGACGCGTTGCAGCCTGTATTGATGATGTAGAAATAGTAGATTTATTAGTAGATGGCGATAACAATATGGTGCAAAGTATTGATTCTGTTTTAACCAAAATAGCAAGCGAAGATGCCATCCCTTATATTATTGCAGAAATTCCTACAAACCCTAGAGTAGAAGTTCCGGACCTTCTGAAATTAAAAGAAGTGTTACGCCAAGAACGTAAAACAACAGCAGGCAAAATAGCAATTGACCCAGTATTTATTTTAGATCAAACATTTTGCCCTAATGTTCGCTTTTTAGGTGAAGGAGATATTTTATCATCCGTTAGAACTATTTCTTTTGCAAGTGGTTCAAAATTTCCTAGTGGCGGAAAATGTACTGCTGGCTACTGCGTAGGAAATAAAAACACAAAAGTATTGATGGAAAAAATAGAAACACATTTACATCTTTGCGATAATGAGGCTACCCCTTTTCAATATGAAATATTAGCAAATCAATTGCCGTCTATGAATCAAAGAATAACAGATGCGTATAAAAACACACGAAAATTTGTAAATTTTATTCAAGAGACTTTACCAAGCGCAAAAATAAATTTTGTTTCATCAGCATTGGCAAAACAAGGGTTTACGCCGTCTGTATTTTCTTTAGATCTTCCTACAAAAGGGACAACTGATGAAGAAAAAGAAAGCTATAAAAGAGCCTTGAATTTAACGTTAATCAATTTAATGATTACAGAAATTCCCAATGAAAGTAAGTTTTGTGTGAGCTATGGCCAATTAAATGGATGTTATTGGACCATTCCGGCAACCTCAACGCAAGGAACCACTAAAGAAGGAGATAAGGATTATATTGTTCGTGCATCACTTTCTCCTAATATGGATCTAGAACGTCATAAAAAAGTGTTTTTAGATTTTGTTAATACTATTTAACCCAAATAAAATGAAACATTTCTTTTTTAAAAATTATTAAAAAAGAATACTTGTCTTCTAAAAACGTCCTTAAAATTTTTAGGGTCGTTTTTTTATTATTTATAAATGGTACATTATATTCTGATGCTAAACTGTAAAGTAAGAAATGTTATTTATTTTTTTAGTTTAGTTTATGTTAGCAAAAAACAGCAAGCAATAAGAGAACATTTCTGTACAAACTAGCTCGCGTTAGGGATTGCAGTGAAAAGCCCACAGGGAGGAACGACCGAGGACTTGCAACGTAAAGCCCGACCCTTTTTTGGGGAACGCCCTAATTAATAAATTCTATTTTTTACTTATTTTGTAGCTCTGTAGCCTTGCGCTCTAATTCTGCCTGAAACTCTTCCATAACAGGTTTTACAGTGCTTTCTGGTATGTCTGCAACTTTTATGTACATTAAACCATCTACAGCATTGTTAAATTTAGGATCTACATTAAATGCCACCAAACGTGCATTTTGTTTTACATATTTTTTAATCAAGACAGGAATTCTTAGTGCTCCTGGTTCTATTTCATCAATAATTTTATCGAACTTTTGCATGTCTGCTTTGGTAGCATCAAATACAAAATCTTTATCGCCGTCTTTTAATTTTACTTTATATTCTTTCTTTGGATAAATGTATTGTGCAATATATGGATCGTAATAATGAGATTTCATAAACTCAATCATTAATGATTTAGAAAAATCTGAAAACTGATTGCTAATAGAAACGCCACCCATTAAATATTTATATTCTGGATAACGCAATGTTACATGCACAATACCTTTCCATAATAAAAATAAAGGCATTGGTTTTTGTTGATATTCTTTTATGATAAAAGCACGTCCCATTTCTATGGTGTTTTCCATCATTTGATACAATTCTGGTTCTATCCTAAAAAGGGTTTGAATGTAAAATCCGTTAATGCCATGTTTTTTATAAATATCTTTTCCTAGTCCCATTCTATAAGAACCTACCAAACAATTGGCTTCTCTGTCCCACAAAAATAAGTGATAGTAATACTTATCATATTTATCTAAATCTATAGAATTATTGGTTCCTTCTCCTACTTCTCTAAAAGTAACTTCTCTTAACCTACCAATTTCATGTAATAAATTAGGCACCTCTTTTGCATTGGCAAAAAAGACTTCGTAATTTTTACTTTCTAACAATCTGCCATCTCCTTCTCTTAAGGCATTTACTTCTTTAATAAATAAATCGACACTTTTTTGGGAAGTAATTTTCTTAGCTCGTTTCTTAGGAATTTTTAAATTTTGTGTTGAAATTAATTTATGGGCTTTCTCAAAAGGATTTGCCAACATGTAGGTCTTCTTTCTTATGAATTCATAAAAAGCAGGAATTTCTTTATACTCATCTTGGTTTTCAACTGAAATAGGTTTTCCTATTCGTACCCTAATAACTCTACCACCTTGTGACACTGCTTCTGATGGTAATTTTGCGGTTCTTAAAGTGCCAGATATTTTTGATAAAAAATAAAAAAGACGACTATTTCTAGCATGAAAATAAATAGGAATTACAGGTACTTTTGCTTTTTTTATCAACCTAACAGCACCTTCTTCCCAAGGTTTATCAACATTTAATTTTCCGTCTTTATAGGTAGAAACTTCCCCTGCAGGAAAAATACCCAACGGTTTTCCTTCTTTTAAATGTAGCAATGCACTTTTTACACCGGCAAGACTAGATTTTGCATCCTTTCTATTTTCAAAAGGGTTTACAGGCATTACATACGGTTGTAAAGGCGCTATTCTATGTAACAAAAAATTACCAATTATTTTATAATCGGTTCTTTTTTCTATAAGTAGTTTTAGTAATAATACACCGTCTATTCCTCCTAAAGGATGATTAGAAATAGTAATAAATGAACCATCTTTAGGAATTCTTTTTAAATCTTCTTCAGGTATTTCAAACTTTATATTACAATCGTCTAAAACTCCGTTTAAAAATTCTAAATCGGTTTTATTTTTATTTTTTTCGTAAATTTTGTTGATAGCAGAAATACGTAAAATACGCATTAACAACCAACCTACAAAAGTTCCTAAAAAACCAAACTTCTGTAAACCAATTACTTGTGCAATCTCCTTAGAGGTAACTAATGACATATATTATAATTAGACGTACCCACAAAACTACTAAAAAATATGAAGCAAAAAGTATATTTTATTTTGAATGTAGATAAAAACACCTCAAAAGTTTTATTGCTGAAATCTGTTCTACAAATGAAACTTTTGAGGTCTAGAAATTAATAATTAATCTTATGCTTGAATAGTAAGCTTTAAACTCAATTCTTTTAATTGCCCCTCATCTAAAAATGCAGGAGCATCAATCATAACATCTCTACCAGCATTGTTTTTTGGAAATGCAATAAAATCACGAATTGTTTCTTGCCCCCCTAAAATAGCAACCAATCTGTCTAAACCAAAAGCCAAACCTCCATGAGGTGGTGCTCCGTATTCAAACGCATCCATTAAGAAACCAAATTGTGCTTTTGCATCTTCTTCAGAAAAACCTAAATGTTTTAACATGGTTGCTTGCATTTGTTTGTCGTGAATTCTTATGGAACCACCACCAATTTCGTTACCATTCAATACCAAATCGTACGCATTTGCTTTTACAGCTCCCGGATCTGTGTCTAACAATTCCATTTGCCCAGGTTTTGGCGAAGTAAAAGGATGATGCATTGCATGGTAATGTCCTGTTTCCTCATCCAATTCTAATAAAGGGAAATCTATTACCCAAAGAGGAGCAAATACCTTAGGATCTCTTAATCCTAAACGTTCTGCCAATTCCATACGCAAAGCAGACAATTGTGTTCTTACTTTATTTGTTTCACCTGATAACACACATATTAAATCTCCTGGTTTTGCGCCTGTTACTTCAGCCCATTTTGCTAAATCTTCTTGATCGTAGAATTTATCTACAGAAGATTTAAAAGATCCATCTTCGTTTACACGCGCATAAATCATTCCCAAAGCACCAATTTGCGGACGCTTAACCCACTTAATAATAGTATCTATTTCTTTTCTTGTGTAAGAATTTCCTCCAGGAACTGCGATACCAATTACCAATTCTGCAGAGTTAAAAACTCCAAAATCTTTATGTTGCGTAACTGCATTTAACTCGCCAAACTCCATTCCAAAACGGATGTCTGGTTTGTCATTTCCATACAAACGCATGGCATCATCATATAACATTCTTGGAAATTTTTCTACCTCAACATTATTCACTTCTTTAAGTAAGTGACGTGTTAATCCTTCAAAAATATTTAAGATATCTTCTTGCTCTACAAACGCCATTTCACAGTCAATCTGTGTAAATTCTGGTTGTCTGTCTGCACGTAAATCTTCATCTCTAAAACATTTTACAATCTGAAAATATTTATCCATTCCACCAACCATCAACAATTGTTTAAAGGTTTGTGGAGATTGAGGTAAGGCATAAAACTGACCTTCATTCATTCTACTTGGCACCACAAAATCTCTTGCACCTTCTGGTGTAGATTTAATTAAATAAGGAGTTTCAACTTCAATAAAGTCTTCATCAGAAAGATATTTACGAACTTCCATTGCCACTTTATGGCGAAAAATTAAACTGTCTTTTACAGGATTTCTTCTAATATCTAAATACCTGTATTTCATACGAATATCTTCTCCACCATCCGTTTTATCTTCAATGGTAAATGGTGGCGTAATAGAAGCATTTAAAATTTCTAATTTAGAAACCAAAACTTCCACGTCTCCTGTAGCCATTTTAGAATTCTTAGATTCTCTGTCAATTACAGTTCCAGTAACCTGAATCACAAACTCTCTTCCTAAAGATTTTGCTTTCTCCATCATTTCTTTTGGCGTACGTTCTTCATCAAAAATTAGCTGTGTAATTCCGTATCTATCACGTAAATCTACCCAAACCACAAACCCTTTATCACGACTTTTTTGTACCCAACCCGCTAAGGTTACCTCTGTATTTATATGCGATGCTCTTAAATCGCCACAAGAATGACTTCTATACATTTCTTTATTTTTATATTGCTATCTACCATTCTTTCAAACGTAGAAATATGGTTAATTGAAGCTGCAAAATTAATCATTTTCTAATTAATAGCGGTTTTTTGGGCGTTCATTTCTTATCAGAAATACCCCGCTTTCCGCACTCGCTTTTTTTATTCCGAAAAAGAATAAAAAAGAGCTCAAACAATTGCTGCAATCGGTAACGCAGAATCCGTACAATTCTCTTAAAATTCGTTATAAATAATCATTATAAATTTAACTAAAAAGTTAAAAGTATAGGAATAATTTAATGATTAAGTTTTATCTTTGAGATAGACAATTTAATATGAAGCCCTTCTACCTTTTTTGGTGTGTTTTAATTTTATCTTTTCCATTATTTTCTCAAAAAAAATCAATTGCAATAGATAGTGCTTTTCAAGTACTAAAAAATACGCCTAATTCTCAAAAAAAGGTAGACGATTTAATTATTCTTTACAAACAATCTATAAGACAAAGAGAGATTAATACAGACTTAGTTGAAGAGGCTTTAAAGATTTCTGAAAGCTTATTTTATATAAAAGGAATTGGTATTTGTTATGATAGAAAAGGATTAACCGCAAGATATGATCAAGATTATAGCAGTTCTATTACAAATCACAAAAGAGCATTATCTTATTTAAACCAAACTACAGACACATTATTAATTATTAAATGTCTTAATAATTTAGGCGTTACTTATAGAAAAGTAAACTTAGAAAAAGAAGCTTTTAATCACTATTTTAAAGCTTTAAAATTATCAGAAAAAACAAAAAACACACGTAGCCAATCTATTGCTTTAAATGGTATTGGTAATGTTTTTATAGATACAGAACAATACAATAAAGCTTTATATTATTTAAGAAAAGCAATTTTACTTGAAAAAGAATTAAAAAATAATAAAGGCCAAGAATATGGTTATGCCAATTTAGGCGAGATCTTTATTGAAAAACAAGCTTATGATTCTGCCTATTTTTATATTAATAAGTCATTAGATATTGCTATTAAACATCCTAGAAAAGAAGGGGTTTCAATTAAATATACACTTTTAGGTAAATTATATCAAAGAAAAGGAGATTATAAAAAATCGAACGAATTTTACTTTAAATCAATTCCGCAGTTAGAAAAATTTAGTAATACGCGTTATTTAAGTAAAAGTTATTTAAATATTGGTGTCAATCAACTTGAGTTAAACCAGTTTACAGAAGCAAAAAAATACATTGATAAAGGTTTAGAGAAAGCAAAAAATATTAACTCTAAAGAGAATATTTTATTAGGGTACAAAACATTAACTAATTATTACACCAAAACAAATCAATATAAAAAAGCATTAAATGCACAAAACCAGGTGTTGGTTTTTAAAGATAGTATTTTAAATGAAGCTTCATTAAAAAGTTTTATAAGTACAGAAATTGGTTATGAAACTTTTAAAAAAGATCTTAAAATTCAAACTTTAGCAATTGCAAAAAGTAATAGTGATAAAAAAGCAAAATCTAATTTTTGGCTTTTTATTGCAAGTGTTGTTGTTGGAGTTGTATCTGTTGTTGTTTTATTGATAATTTTATTTTTATTGAAAAGAAATAAAACATTAGAATTAGAACGAAAAAATACTCAGCTTAAAAATTACTTAATTCAGATTAATAAATTAAAAAATAACCCTGAAAAAAAAGGTAGTTTCCCTAAAAATGAGCTAAAAGAGTTTCAATTATCAAAAAGAGAAATAGAAGTACTAAAACACATTTCTAACGGACTTAGCAATGCCCAAATTGCAGAGAAAATGTTTGTTTCTAACAACACAATTAAAACTCATATCTCTCATATTTACACCAAATTAGATGTAAAAAACAGAGTACAAGCTATTCAAAAAATTTCTGCATAAAATTTCTTCATTTTTTCTAATTATCACCCTTTAGGGTGATAGAAATCACCTTTTTTTATGGTCGTTTTTGTTGATTATACTCATAACTTTGGAGTATAATTCAAAAACAAAATTAAAATGAAAAATTTAAAAAGAGTACTCGTTTTGTTGCTAACAGTTATACTATTTAACGTTTCTTGTTCTAGTGACGACACTCCAACCACAGATTTTTGTGAAAATTATATTGAAAATATTGAGGAAGGACTTCAAGATTATAGTAGTGCAGTAATGGCTCAATATAATAATCCTTCAGATGCAAATTGCGCGGCATTAAAAACTGAAATTCAAAGTATGATTACTACAATTGAAAGTGGAAAAGAATGCTTTTCAGATTCAGAAACGGAAAGTTATAATGAATTAATTGCAGAACTTAAAGAGCATTTAATTACAGCTTGCGATTAGCCAAATTTTGTAAATAATACAGAAACTCACTTTAACCAATTTATCATTCTCGGAAGTATTCCCCCGCGATTTCTAGGTTGATTTTAAAAACACACATATTATGAAAAGAAAACTACTTTTATTTCTAGCAATAATCTTTGGCTTAATAGTTAACGCACAAACAACAAGTATACCAGATGCAAACTTTGAACATTATTTAGAAACTCATAGTAAAGACAGATATATAGTAGCTGTTGGTGACGCTAATAGTATGGGAAATGGAATTGATGGAGATCATCTTGTAACCACTGCTAATATTAGTTCTGTAACTTATTTGAGAGTAGATGCACTAAATATTTCTGATTTAACAGGAATTGAAGACTTTACTTCATTAGAAAGTTTAAACTGTAGTGATAACCAACTTTCAAGCTTAGATACCTTTTCAAATACTGCTTTATTTAATTTAAGATGTGATAATAATCAAATAACAAACTTAGATGTTACAAACAATGTTTCTTTAACAGGAATGCATGTGCAAAATAATCTATTAACTGCATTAGATCTTTCAACAAACATCAATTTAGATTATATTTATTGTGATAATAATCAATTATCAACCTTAAATTTAGCACAAAACACCTCGTTTCTTAATTATATAAAATGTAATAAAAATGCACTAACTAATTTAGACACTTCTAAACTTACAGCTTTAGAATATTTATTTTGTGAAGAAAATGTAATTACCAACTTAGATTTTTCTCAAAATCCATTATTGGTAGAAGTAAATGCATCCGTAAATCAAATTTCAAGTATTGATATTTCTAAAAATACTGGTTTAGAAAAATTAGTATGTCAACAAAATAAATTAACAAATTTAGATGTAACTAAGAATACAGCTTTAAAACATTTAGAATGTTGGATGAATGAAATAGAAAGTATAGATGTATCTCAAAATACTAATTTAGAGCTTTTATATGTAAGTGATAACCCAATAACTAGTTTAGATGTAACTAAGAATACAGCTTTAAAAGACTTGGGTTTTGGTGGTTCATATACTTTTACAAGCAACATTTCTAGCATAGATATTTCTAACAATACACTGTTAACAAGTTTAGATTTTAATTTCACACAAATATCTGATATAGACGTTTCTAATCAGCCATATTTAGAAGTTTTATTTGTTAGATATAATCAATTAACAAATATTGATGTTTCTCAAAATCCTGTTTTAACAGATTTAGTTTGTAATGATAATCAACTTAGAACTTTAAATGTAAAAAATGGAAATAATACAAATTTTACAAGGTTTAATGCAGTCAATAATTCTTATTTAAGTTGTATTCAGGTAGACAATTCTAGTTGGAGTGCTGCAAACTGGAGAAGTATTAATGGACAAGAAACTTTTGGCGATAATTGTCATTATTTTCAAACCTATGTGCCAGACAATAATTTTGAGCAAGCCTTAATAGATTTAGGTTATGACACAGGTTCTTTAGATGATTATGTGTCAACAAGTAATATAAATACAGTTAAAAGTTTAGAAGTAATTGATAAAAATATAGCAGATTTAACGGGTTAAAAAGATTTTGATGCATTGTCTTATTTTGATTGTTCATACAATGCTTTAACAAGTTTATCAACTATCAGTAATGAAGAATTGGGCGTATTACGCTGCAATAATAATGTGCTTACAAGTTTAGATATTAATGGAAATGTTAATTTAACACAACTGTATTGTGGAGATAATAATTTAACTTCTTTAGATTATTTATACAATGCACCATATTTAAACTTTCTTAGTATAGAAAATAACCAAATAGCTACTTTAGATATAAGCGCAAACCAAGAGCTTTTAAATTTATTTGTAGATGGAAATGGTTTGTCATCCTTAGATGTAACTAATAATTCTAAACTAACGGTAATAAGTGCAAATAATAATCAATTACAAAGTTTAGATGTTTCTAACAACCCAGATCTTTTCTATTTATACTTAAGTATTAATCAATTATCGGAATTAGATGTTTCTAATAACCCAGATGTATCAAGACTGCTTGTTAGAAGTAATCTTTTAACCAATTTAGATCTTAGAAATGGTAACAACACCAAAATTTCTAACGGAACTTTTAATACCATAAACAACCCAAATCTTAGCTGTATTTATGTAGATAATGTTGCTTGGAGTGCAACAAACTGGACAAATATAGATGATACTTCACATTTTGTTGCAGATGAAGCAGAATGTACCACTTTATCGGTAGCAAACTATGAATTTAACGGACTTAAAATAATATCAAATCCAACATCAGAGTACATTAAACTATCTATAGAAGAAGAAGCAAATTTTGTTCTAATAGATTTAAACGGGAAAATTTTAAGAAAAGGAAAATTAACTGTTGGAAATAACGCAATACCTGTTTCTAGTATTTCAAAAGGGTTATGCCTTTTAAAAATTACAAATACTAGAAACAGTAGCTTTAAAAAAATCATTATTCAATAATTCTCTTAGGAGATTAAAACGATACAAAATGAAAACAGCAAAAAGAAAAAAGAGCACTCAAATAATTTTAAAAACACTGTTAACCTTGTGTATGCTAATAGCAATACCACAAGATAGTAATGCACAATTTTTTAAAAAGTTAAAAGAAAAAGCGAAAAAGAAAATTGAGCAGGAAGCAGAAAAACGTGCAGAACGTCGTATGAATAAAAAAATTGACAAAGAATTTGATAAAGCTGAAGACGTTTTAGACGGAAAGAAAAAAGAAAAAAATAAAGATAGTAAAGAGGGAAATAGCAAGAAAAATGAAAAAGGTGGAAATAATTCAGAATCTATAAATTCTGATGAAGCCAATGCAAAATCAAACAAAACTACTGTAGAATGGAGTAAGTTTGATTTTGTGCCTGGTGATGAAGTTATTTTTGAAGATGGTCCAAGTACCAATGAAGAAAATGGAGAATTTCCAAGCCGTTGGGATGCTGCCAAAGGAAATGCTGAAATTGTAACTGTTGACGGAGAACCAGCGATTGTAATCCCTCAAAGAATGAGCGTTATTGTTCCCTACCTAAAAAACTCTAACGAAGATTATTTACCAGAAGTTTTTACCGTAGAATTTGACTGTTACTTTAAATCAGATGAACCTTCAACATCGTACATTATACATCTTTACGACCAAAAAAACCAAAGCAAGATATTAGCGAGTAGTAGTAATAAAGATAATTATCGTTTTAAAATTGACGAAGATGATATTTATGAATATAGCAATGGAACAAACTATAAATATAACGGTGAAAATGTTTTTAATAAAGGAGATGATGGTATTTGGAGACATATTTCGGTAGCGTTTACCAAAGGAAAACTAAAAATATATATGGATGAAGTTCGCTTATTGAACATACCACACTATCCTGAAAATCCACTTGGAGTATCTATCGAAACAATGAGTAATCATGACAAAGACTTAAGGTTGATAAAAAATTTCCGTATAGCAAAAGGTGGGGTAAAATACTACGACCGTGTACTTTCTGAAGGGAAAATTATTGTAAACGGAATTAAGTTCGATGTAAATAAGGCAACTTTAAAAGCAGAAAGTATGGGTCCAATTAATGAAATTT
Source organism: Polaribacter sp. (assembly GCF_051251875.1). GTDB lineage: Bacteria > Bacteroidota > Bacteroidia > Flavobacteriales > Flavobacteriaceae > Polaribacter. The sequence goes on along the minus strand of NZ_JBPOGL010000035.1, from coordinate 24,287 downwards.
TTGAGTTAATGACCAAAAATCCATCAATCAATTTTAGTGTAGAAGGGCATACAGATAGTGATGGAGGAGAAGCAGCTAACATGACATTATCTATAGAAAGAGGAGAAGCTGTGATGCACAAATTAGTTGCTATGGGAATTGCTGCAAACCGATTAAAATCTAATGGCTTTGGAGAATCTAAACCTATAGATAATAATAGTTCTCCAGAAGGAAAAGCAAATAACCGTAGAGTTGAATTTGTTAAGTTTTGAGTTGATTTTTAAGCCTAATAGGTATAAAAGTCTGATAGGTTTTTAAACGTAAACCGTAACAAGTAAAACTCTTAATAATAAATTAAACAATCATGAAAAAGTTAAGATTAGTATTCGCAATTGCAATTATTTCAATAGTTGCGTTATCAACAAATCAATTAAAAGCACAAGAATCTAAAATTTTAGCAGGAGGTGGTGTTGCGTACGCAACCGAAATAAATTCTGCTGCAGTTTTTGTAAAAGGAGTGTATCAAATTAATGATAAATGGGAAGGCGCACTTGAAATTATTTATTTTTTTCCAAAAGGAGAAGGAGATTAACATACTTACAAAGCTTATAAAAATTAACGTACTACTAAAGTTCAAATTGTGGGGAAATTCTAAATTTTTAGATGAATAAGAATACATAAAAAAAGGAAACAAGTAGTACCAGAAGTATCAGATGAAAACATATATACAGCTTCTAGAAAGATGAAGTTGTTACCAGAAAACTAAAATAATTATTAATTTAAAACCTTTATTATTATGGCACTTACTATAAAACACAAACCGGTAAATAAGATGTATAAAGTCTCAAAAATGAGACCAAAACAACTAAAATTAAAAAGTAAATCAGCGTCATTAAAAACAAAAGTTGCTCCAAAATTGACGCAAAATCTTGGACGTTTAACTAAAAAACAAATAAGTTTCTTAAATGAGGTAGAGAATTCTCAGCCACAACCAGAGAATACTGATTTACTACCCGGACTACATTTCTTAGGATGTGGTTACAACATTTTTGGTTCGTACGCAGATGAAAGCGCAATTTTAGAACGTTTAATTGATCCTAACAAAATAAAACAATGGGGCACAACACCACAAGGCGGTATTACTTATGCACATTGGCCTTTTGTAAAGTTTATGAAAAAATCTAAAGCACTTTCTGAAACTTTTAGCGGTAAAACTTTAGATAGTATGTGTAAAGAAATAACAAAAAAAGCAGGATTGTCTGGCTCTTATTGTGGATTTCAAGGTTCAGTAAATTTAGATACTTACAGATCTGTTTCTAAAAGTTACTACCACGAGTGGTTTAGAAAGTTATCAATAATACAAAAATGGCAACTTACCTTAGATACACCTACTCGAATACGACAATACCTTTACACAGATGTTGCAAATGCCATTAACAATTGGGATCCAATTAAACTTTTTGAAAAATATGGACTCTATTTTACCGATGGCGTTATTTTAGGAGGACGATTTAGTTATACTTCTGCCATTGATACGTATGAGTGGGCTTCAAAAGATGAAATGAATTTAGCCGTTAAAGCCAGCTATCTTTCATTTGTTAGTGCATCTGCAAGTATTTCTAGTGCTACTACAAAAAATAAATACGAATCTAGTTCTGAAATTGAAATAGAAACTGTTGGAGGAGATAATTTAATTGGAGGTGATAGTATTTCAAACCGTCAATCCTATTTAAATTGGAGAAAATCGGTTACAGATGAAGATATTACACTTATCGATTTTCCTAATAATCGAGGCTTAACAGGAATTTGGGAATTAGCTAGTTCTTATAATAGAAGATCTTTTCTTCATCAAAAAGCCTATGAATACGGAAAACAAATGGAAAACAAATATGGATACAGTCCATTAGGAGCAAAAAAACTAGTTAATTATGTTATTAAAATAAAAACTGGAAACTCTAAATACGATGATACAGATGCAAAAGTTTTAGCTCGTTTAACAGGGGTAGATAGATTAGGAATAAGACGTGTTGGTATGTGGGAAAATTTAGATACCGTTAAAGACGATAGAGAAAGAGGGCATACAGATGAACATCATATAGATAAACACGAAGACTTGGGAGAATTAAAATACATAGAACTTTATCATACAGAAAAAAAAGATGCATGGGTTTGTGAATGGGTAGAGGTTAAGAACAATACCAATGGAAAAACGTATGCAGCTAGGGTTAATAAAAAATTCATAAACAATATGTCAAGAATATTGCTAACTGAAGAGTAATTTTAAGTTAAAACTCGCTTAAATAAAATGTTTAAGCGAGTTTAATAAACAAAAATATAGATACTATGAAAAATTTAAGCATTTTAATCGCAATATTAACCGTAACCATAGCTTGCAATAGAAACAGTACTAAATCTGCTAATAATTTATCAATTAAAACAGAACAACAAGAACCAAAATTAAAACGATACGAAGTAAAAACAGGTGCCGTTAAGTACAAGTTAAGTATAACTGGTAGTGTTTTGGGAAGTGAAATTCTAGGGAGCGGAACTGAAAATTTGTATTTTAAAGATTGGGGAAATATAGAACTTGTAGAAGAAAAATCTACAAGAACAACAAATACAACTATTTTTGGTAAAAAAAATACAGACATCTCTACCACACATACAATGTCTAAATTAAATAACGGAGAAAGTTACCAGGTAGATTTTAACAGAAAACAAATTTTTTTACGACGTGATATGGCAATGGAACTAAATAAAAAGTTTGCAAATGGAGCCGTACATAAAACAGGAAAAAAAATGTTAGAAGAAGTTGGTGGTAAGCTAATTGGCAACCAAAATTTTTTAGGCTATGATTGTGAACTTTGGGATGTACACGGAGCTAAACAACTAATGTATAAAGGCATTGTATTAAAGTTAGAAATGACTATAATGGGAGTTAAAACGGTTAAAGAAGCCGTAAGTATACAATTAAACGCAAATGTTGCAGATAGTAATTTTAAGCTGCCAGATTTCCCTATTATTAAAGAAGAAGGTTTTATGGATAATGAAGAATATGAAGATGAGGTAGAGAATATGGATGCCAAAATGGAGAAACTTAGTAAAATGTCTTTTACTGAATGGAAAAAAATGGCTTTGACGGATAAGGATAATGAAGACATACAACAAATGAGTGAAGAAGAGTTGCAACAGACCTACGAAATGATGCAAAAAGTAATAAGAATGCAACAGAAAAAATAAATTTTAAAAACGAGAATCTTATAAAAAAGAAAATAATTGTAATTATTATCATTGGTTTGTTGCTTTTCTATAAACGCTCAAAAATCTAAAATTATTGGAAGTTGGTTGATCACAAAAGTTGAAACACCTAATAAAAAGCAAAAACCATAGGGGGTTAAAGAGTTTGTTAAAGGTGGAAAAATGTTGATGATGGGAATGGAGTTTGCTAAAAGGTCAGAATGAAATTGAGTTAAAATCTGATATAGAAAAAGACTTTAATGGTGTCAATAAAATTTTAAGCTTTACAGATAAAGAACTGGTACTTGAAAAAAAAGGGGTAAAAGTAACTTACTTAAAACTCGATTTGATAAAATAGCCAAAGAAAATGCAACATCAAACTTAATGGGAGAATGAAAAACAGAAAATGAGTTTGATAAAATGCAATTGTTAAAAATAGAACTTCCAGATACTTTTACACTCACCCAAATTTCTTTTGGAGGTAGCGCAACTTCAAACTATAAAAGTACTTGGATTTATAAAGCGAAAGAATAATCTGTTTTGTTTATGGGGTAGTCAAAATTATTGAAAGGAAAAAGTATGATAAAAGAGCTTTCTGAAAACAAATTTATATTCGAAAAAGAGCACGTAAAATTGGTTGCTAAAAAAGAAACTTCATCAACAGATATTGAACTTTTAATATTGCTGATTTTCCTAACCGACAAGGCAATACTTCTCCTTAGACAAATTTTAATGCTTTATTAAAAGGACTAGAAAATGTTACTTATTTAAAGTATAAAGAACATACATTAACACCCGTACAATTAGTTTTAAAGTAAGCACTTTATTATCTAAAATAAACTTAGATATAGAAAGAAAAAGTATTAGTCTAGCTAATTTAAGTGTTTCTAATAAAGATACTACGCAATACTCAGAAAGTTATAAAGGAGGATTGTTAAGTAGGTCTAACGACTTTTTACCACAAAAAGAATTAGGTACATATAGAATTGTAAAAATAGAAAAGATTAAAGTACCTGCAGGAGAATTAAATGTAAGGTAATTGAAGGGTTTGATAGTGAAACAAAGTTTAAATTTTGGATGATCATTGACAAATCAGGTGCAAATACTGAAATAATTTGTGAAGATGTAGATATTTTTAATCATAAAAAGTATTCGATAACGGAATTAGAAGAAATAAAATAATGGCAAAAAAAGGCACTCGTATTTATTAAAAAAGAATACTATTTTTATCAATTCATTTACCAAACTTACAAAAGAATTTTACACAATTCTTTTGTAAGTTTGTGCTTATGAGCGTAATTAATCTTCAAGAGAAATTAAATTTATTTTCAGATCATTGGTCTCCTAAAAAAATAGGTGAACTAAATGGCCAACAGATCTTATTAGCAAAACTAAAAGGTGAGTTTGTTTTTCATAAACATGATAATGAAGATGAACTTTTTATGGTGATAAAAGGCAGTCTAAATATTGAATTACGCAATAAAACAATTACTTTAACCGAAGGTGAATTTTATGTTGTACCAAAAGGAGTAGAACATAAGCCAATTGCAAAAGAAGAAGTTCATGTTTTATTATTTGAGCCACTTTCTATTAAACATACAGGAGATATTATTGCTGATATTACAGTAGAAACCTATGAATCAATTTAACAATGAACAATTATCAACATTACAGCACACTAATAATTGATAATTGATAACTGCTAACTGACAACTGAAATAAAATGAGTAAATTATATTTAGTACCCACACCAATAGGCAATTTAGAAGACATGACTTTTAGAGCCATTAGAATTCTAAAAGAAGTCGATTTTATTTTAGCAGAAGACACACGGACAAGCGGAAAACTCTTAAAACATTTTGAGATTGCTACACAAATGCACAGTCATCACATGCATAATGAGCATAAATCTGTAAAAGGAATTGTGCAAAGAATACAAAACGGAGAAACCTGTGCGTTAATTTCAGATGCCGGAACTCCTGCCATTTCAGATCCTGGTTTTTTATTAACCAGAGCCTGTGTAGAAAGTAATATTGAGGTAGATTGTTTACCTGGCGCAACTGCTTTTGTACCAGCCTTGGTAAACTCTGGTTTGCCAAATGATAAGTTTGTTTTTGAAGGTTTTTTACCCGTAAAAAAAGGAAGACAAACTCGTTTTTTATTATTAGCAGAAGAAAAAAGAACGATGATTTTTTATGAATCTCCTCATAAATTAGTAAAAACATTAGGGCATTTTGTAGAATATTTTGGAGCAGACAGACAAGTTTCTGTTTCTAGAGAACTCACAAAAATGTTTGAAGAAACCATTAGAGGAACAGCCACTGAAGTCTTAGCTCATTATTCAGCAAAACCTCCAAAAGGAGAAATTGTGGTGATTGTGGAAGGGAAGAAATAATAGGTTATAATGTTATAATTGATCAATTTAAAAATGTAACAATGTCATACTTAGCTTGTCGAAGCATAAATTAGGCACACATTTAGATGAAAAAAAGGTCTTCGACAAGCTCAGACTGACATCCGTTTTTTTTTCATTGGTATTAGGAGAGTGTATAAAATTTTCGAATAACCATTGGAAATACTACCATAGATTTGTTAGCTCATTATTCAGCAAAACCTCCAAAAGGAGAAATTGTGGTGATTGTGGAAGGGAAAAAATAATAGATTAATGTAATAATTGATCAATTTAAAAATGTAACAATGTCATGCTGAGCTTGTCGAAGCATAAATTAGGCACACATTTAGATGGAAAAAAAGGTCTTCGACAAGCTCAGACTGACATCCGTTTTTTTTCATTGGTATTAGAAGGATGTATACAATTTTCGAATAAACCATTGGAAATACTACCATAGATTTGTTAGCTCATTATTCAGCAAAACCTCCAAAAAGAGAAATTGTGGTAATTGTGGAAGGGAAGAAATAATAGGTTATAATGTAATAATTGATCAATTTAAAAATGTAACAATGTCTTGCTGAGCTTGTCGAAGCATAAATTAGGCACACATTTAGATTCAAAAAAAGGTCTTCGACAAGCTCAGACTGACATCTGTTTTTTTTCATTGGTATTAGGAGAATGTATAAGATTTTCGAATAACCATTGGAAATACTACCATAGATTTATTAGCTCATTATTCAGCAAAACCTCCAAAAGGAGAAATTGTGGTAATTGTGGTAATTGTGGAAGGGAAGAAATAATAGGTTATAATGTAATAATTGATCAATTTAAAAATGTAACAATGTCATACTTAGCTTGTCGAATCATAAATTAGGCACACATTTAGATTCAAAAAAAGGTCTTCGACAAGCTCAGACTGACATCCGTTTTTTTTCATTTGTATTAGGAGAATGTATAAAATTTTCGAATAACCATTGGAAATACTACCATAGATTTGTTAGCTCATTATTCAGCAAAACCTCCAAAAGGAGAAATTGTGGTAATTGTGGAAGGGAAAAAATAATAGATTAATGTAATAATTGATCCATTTAAAAATGTAACAACGTCATACTTAGCTTGTCGAAGCATAAATTAGGCACACATTTAGATGAAAAAAAAGGTCTTCGACAAGCTCAGACTGACATCCGTTTTTTTTCATTGGTATTAGGAGAATTTATCAAAATTAGTAAAATTACTACCTCAGAAGTTTTAGCGATTTATACATCAATACCACCAAAAGGTGAAATTGTTGTAGTTGTGGTTGAAGGGAAAAAGTGATTAATGAACTAATTTTTCATTTTTAAAATGTAACAATGTTGGTTTGAGCGTAGATGAGAATTATTTCTTTTCAATATTATTATTTGATAAAAAATGAAAAAAACTTTTTATCAAATAAAGTAGACAAAAATTCTGCTTTTTATAAATTATTTGCAATTCAATAACAATTCAAATTAAAATATTGTTTTTTATTATAAACAATATTTCATATAATTGTTTTCTTAAATAAACATTTTTTAAAATTTTTGTTCTAAAAACTTAACATTTTTTTGTATTTTTGTTTATGACAATAAACAATTATGCAAAGATTATTTAAACTTCAGGAGTTTTTATTAAGTAATACATCTTCTTATAAGAGATATTTATCAGAAAAAATAGACTGGTCTAACAGATTAATTGCCATAAAAGGCGCAAGAGGTTCAGGAAAAACGACAATTTTATTACAACAAGTAAAATTCAATTTATCAGAAAAAGACGTTGCTTTATACACTTCTTTAGATAACATCTTTTTTCTAGAAAATAATTTAGTGGATTTAGCAGAAGAATTTGTTTTGCAAGGAGGCACACATTTATTTTTAGATGAAGTACATAAATACCCAAATTGGTCCAGAGAAATAAAGCTGATTTATGACCAATTTCCGAAGTTAAAAACTGTTTTTACATCTTCTTCTATGTTAGAAATTTACAAAGGAGAATCAGATTTAAGTAGAAGAGCTGTTTCTTACTTCTTAAAAGAATTGTCTTTTAGAGAATTTTTATATTTTGATAAAAAAATAATTTTACCAACATTTTCACTAGAAGAAATTTTAAAAAATCATGTAACAATTGCAAGAGAAATAAATACTACTTTAAAAACGCCAATAAAAGAATTTAAAAGTTATTTAAAGTATGGAAACTATCCTTATTTTTTAGAAAACAAAGAAAGTTACTTATTCAAATTAACACAAACCATTCAATTAATTTTAGAATCTGATTTAAGTGCTATTGAAAATATTTCTTATGATGATAGTAGAAAAATTAAGAAATTATTAATCGCCATTGCACAAAGTGTTCCGTTTACACCAAATATTTCTAAATTGAGTGAACGTTTAGGAATGTCTCGTGTGTTTTTAATAAATGCCATAAAATTACTAAACAGAGCAGATTTAGTGCTAGAACTTTATAAAACAACAAAAGGAGTTGGTGCATTAACAAAACCAGAAAAACTGTATTTGAATAACACCAATTTAATTTATGCTTTAGCACCAAAACAAGCAGAAATTGGCACGTTAAGAGAAACTTTTTTTGCAAACCAAATGAAACATATTCACGAAATTCATTTAGCAGAAAAAGGAGATTTTATCATCAACAAAAAATATACTTTTGAAATTGGCGGTAAAAATAAACCAACAAAACAAATTAAAGGAATTGAAAATGGTTTTGTGGTTAGAGATGATATGGAAGTTGGTGGTTTAAATATAATTCCTTTATATTTATTTGGATTTATGTATTAAGTTTGTTGCTTTAAATGAAGCTTTTCAATTGTAATTAAATATATTAAATGACGCTAAATCAATTCAAAACCAAATTAAAAGCAAACCCAACATCAATTAAATTTGCAGAAACCATGCAAGTAATTGAGGGTAACTACAATTTTACTCCAACTACTTTTACAAATGGAGATATCAAAAACAAAGCAGGAGAAAATTCTGGTTCTTGTAAATTATTTGCTTTTGCAATACTTCAAAAATTAACAAAAGAAGAAACTTTATTTTGTTTTGGTGAACATTATAAAAGTGTTTTGGAGGATAAAAACGGTTCTTCTCATCAAAATATTAGAAACTTTATGAAGTCTGGTTTCGATGGTTTGTCTTTTGAAGATGAAGCTTTAGAATTGAAATAATAAACTTGTTTTAGAATCTGTTTGTCATTTCGAAATGAGTTTTTTTTCGATTGAGAAATCTCATCTAGACCAAAGAAATATTTCTATTTATTCTTCGTTCAGAATAACATTCAGGTTGTCATTTCGAAATGAGTTTTTTTTGCGATTGAGAAATCTCACTTTTAATTTTTTTACTAATAATGGAATTTTTATCAGAATTATAAAAAATGAAAAAGCCTCATCAAATAGATCAGGCTTTCATAAATTGCAATTGTATTGTCTAATACTTAGAACCATCATGTTTGCCAACTTCAAAACCATGTTTTCCTAAAAACTGATTTCCACTTTCAATAGCATCTTCTTCTAAAGAAGTTCCCATAGAATCATTCCATCTGTTTAAGTATCCGAAGAGAGAAATAACACCTAACATTTCTACAATTTCACCTTCATCCCAATACTTATACAATTCAGCCTTTATTTCTGCGTTTACCGCATTTGGCACCATAGAAGCCGCCAAAGAGAAATCTAAAGCCGCTCTTTCCGCATCAGAAAAAGCTTTGTGCGTTTTGTACTCCCAAATATTATCTAACTGTTCTTGTTCTGCTCCGTAACGTTCTGCTGCTCTAATAGCATGTGCCTGACAATATCTACAACCAGTAGCGTTACTAGAAACCCAAGCAATCATTCTTTTTAATGCAGATGTTACCCTGCCTTCATTGGCCATAACCGCTTTGTTCAAATTGATAAAAGCCTTAGAAATTGCTGGTCTGCGTTGCATTGTTAAAACTGAATTAGGACAAAACCCTAATGTTTCATTAAAAAATAACGCTAATTCTTTTGTTTCTAAATCGTGTTCTGCACTTAAAGGTGTTACTAATGCCATATTTTCTATTTTTATTACAGACTACAACAATTACCTCATTCACAGAGAATAACCAATAGTAGTTTATGTTTTTTAAATTTCTTTACTTTTTTATAAAATCATTTTCTTATCAAACTAAAACTTCCCTTTTTTTCTACCGTCAAACCATTTTTATCGGTTAATATAGTTTGAAACCAGTACGAATTAGAAGGCTGTATTTTTCCTTGATATCTGCCATCCCAACCTAAACTATCCGCTTTAATTGTGTATAATAACACACCAAATCTATTGTAAATATAAATATTTGAAAATGTATAAGACTCCTTATCGTATCCTTTAATATGCCAATAATCATTTGTTCCGTCTTCATTAGGTGTAAAAAAACGAGGATAGTTTAAGATTGAAAAATTATAGTTTATTGTGCCACAACCATTAATTTCCTTAATATACAAAGTATGATTTCCTTCAGAAATTCCATCGAAAAAAGGAGTAGATTTATACCGCCCAAACTCATCATCTAAAGAAAATACATACGTGCCAATTCCTAAGTTAGTCGATTTTATTTCTATAGAATTATTCTCAGAATCATCTACAATTAAAACATCGTCCTTAGTGATGGTCGCAATTTCTGATGCTGTAACCAAAATATTTTTTTCTATAGACTGGCAACCCGCTAAAGTAATTGCACTTACCGAATAATTTCCAGCAGCATCAACAACTAAAATTTCTTTATTTTCGGTAAGAATTTCATTTTCTTTTTTCCATAAATAAGTATAATTCCCTAATGAATTTTTGGTTTCTAAAGCAACAGTAACTTTATCTTTACACAAAACATAATTGTTTTGCGCTAGCTCAAAATCCGGAATTGTAGCATCCACAAAAACGGTAACCTCAACTCTTGTGGTAGCTGTACAATTATTAAATTTGGCTTCTGCAAAATAGGACGTATCAGAAGTGATAATTGGTGTTGTAAAATTATTTCCTTTGAATAATGGTGTTGTACTTGTTAAAGAATCGAACCAAATAATATCTCCATCAGACGCTGTTGCACTTATCTCTCCAAAACCGTTACAAATTAAATCGTCTGTTTTGGTAGTAATTGTAGGTCTTTTATTTACTATAACGGTAACGGCCGTTCTTTCTAAAGAATCACAACCACCCACAGAAACCGTTGCATAATAAGTTGTATTTGTGGCAATTACTGGAGTTGTAAAACTATTTCCCGTATGTAATAAGTTTCCCCCTGAAACTGCATTGTACCACAAAACCGTTCCCTCACTAGGTATTGCCTCTATGGTAGCTACCCCAGACTCACATACCGCTGCCTCTGTTATAGATTTTATTTTAGGCAAATAAATACTAGTACTTGCAAAAATATTTAAAACAGGATCACCAGTTGTACCGCCATATTCTACCACATAACCTTTTGGGTGATAAGGGCCTGGCGGATCTCCTGGGTTTGGCAAATCATTCCAGGCGCCAAGAATACCTATTGTAGGATCTGTAATATGTGCATAATCTTCATTTCCACCAGAATCATTGGGTTCATTATTATTCCAATTTGCATAATTGGGTGTACTTCCATTTGATTTTCCATTCCAAAAAACGGTACCCGCTTCTGGACCAGTAACCCATTTCCAAACGCCTTCTGTTTCCTCATCAGAACCACCAATCCAACCAGCGCCCGATGCTTGTTCTCCTGTCAACGCAGCTTCATCTGCAGATAACAAGGTTGCCAAATATCCTTTTAATCCAAAATAAGTTCTCTTTTCTGCTTCAATTTTTGCGTTAGACCACGTAATTCCTAAATCTGCCACATATTCATAAAAATGCCCTGTTGATGGTAAATAATTTGCATCACCAATAGTTAATGAGAAAAATTTTTCTTCAGTAATTGTTGTTGCTGTAGTTGTAAAAACCACATCTTTAACGGCGTTTTCTAAATCTGTATATAAAATTTCATCACCTACTACTTTTGGAGTAAATGTTAATTTACCTTCAGTTGTATTAAAACTTGAATTTATGGTTGGATGACTTGCTTTTGACGTTAATTCTAAAAGATCAAAATTAACTTGATATCCAGAAGAAATTTGAATAAAAAAAGAGTCTATTCCAGTATCATCAGTATCAGTAATTGTAAAATCTGTGACAATTGGTATTGAATTCCCTGGGCAAAAAGCTTGCTTGCCGCTTGCTGTTAATATTGGCGAATTGTTAGCTTGTGAAAACAATTGCAAACTCATCAACAAAAAAACTTGAAGGAAAATTATATGCCGAAGTATTAAATATTTATTCATTTTAACCATTAACTTAAAACCGATGTTCTTATTTTTGTAAAACAGCACAATTTAATACTTCAACCTCAAAAACAATATAAATTATGGTTAAAAATATAGTAACAACAGTTTGGACAGAAAAAGGGCAATTTGAAACAAACAACCCTAGCGGACATAAATTAACGATGTTTTCTGTAGCTGATGAAGAAAATAAAAACACCACAGGTTTTGGGCCAAAAGCCTTAATGCTTTCTTCTTTGGCAGGATGTTCTGGTTTAGATGTAATTTCTTTACTGAAGAAAATGCGTGCAGAAGTAGATGATTTTAAAATTGAAGTTACGGCAGAATTAACCGATGAACATCCTAAATTTTATAATAAAGTACAAGTAGATTATCATTTTACAGGAACTAATTTAAAAGAAGATAAAATTAAAAAAGCCGTTAATTTATCGGTAGAAAAATATTGTGGTGTTATGGAAATGTTTCGCCAATTTGCAGATTTAACAACAGCCATCATTTTTCACGAAAAATAAAAATTCTAGCCAAACCATGAAAATAAAATTACACGCATTCAACCTAGAATTAAAGCACACTTTTACAATTTCTAGAGAATCGCACGATTTTCAACCGAGTTTAATTGTAGAATTAATTGATGGTGAATTTTCTGGTTTGGGTGAAGCAACATCAAATCCGTACTACAATATTACTGTTGAGAATACAAAGGAAATTATTCTAAAAAATACCACTTTTATAGAATCTTTATCCGAAGAAGAACCTACCAATTTTTGGAAAAAACTACAACCTATATTTACAGAAAACATGTTTGCATTATGTGCTTTAGACATGGCTTTTACAGATTTGTACGCCCAAAAAAAAGGTAAAAAACTCTATGATTTATGGAGTTTACACATTGATAAAAATCCAAAAACAGATTATACTATTGGTATTGATTCTATTGAAAAAATGGTTGCAAAAATGCAAGAACTTCCTTGGCCAATTTATAAGATAAAATTAGGTACAAAAAATGATATTGCCATTGTAACTGAATTAAGAAAATACACAGATGCTATTTTTAGAATTGATGCAAATTGCGGCTGGACTGCAGATGAAGCGATAGCAAATTCTTTTAAACTTAAAGAATTAGGGGTTGAGTTTTTAGAACAACCTTTAAAAGCCAATGATATTATTGGCGCTAAAAAATTATATGAAAATTCTGCTTTACCAATAATTGCTGATGAAAGCTGCATTGTGGAAAGCGATGTAGAAAAATGTGCTGGTTTATTTCATGGTGTAAACGTAAAACTTACAAAATGTGGCGGTGTAACTCCTGGTAAAAGAATGTTAGAAAAAGCAAAATCTTTAGGAATGAAAACCATGGTGGGTTGTATGACAGAATCTACTGTTGGTATTTCTGCCATTGCACATTTATTACCTCTTTTAGATTATGTAGATATGGATGGCGGTTTGTTGCTTAAAAAAGATATTGCTACAGGAATTACTATTCATAATGGTGTAATTTCTTATGCTGATAAAAATGGCATTGGAGCAAGCTTGTTATAATGATGGAATTAGAAAAAATACCAAGTACAACGCTTTCTTTTAACGGAACAAATTATTTATACTTTAGCGGCACATCTTATTTAGGTGTTGCTGCTTTGCCAGAATTTCAAGAAATTGTTATCAAAAACATTCTAAAATGGGGTACTTCTTACGGAAGTTCTAGAAATGCAAACGTTCAATTAAATATTTACAAGAAAGCAGAATCTTTTATTGCAAATTTCTTGCAAAAAGAAGATTGTGTAACTGTTTCTTCTGGCACTTTAGCAGGGTTATTTTCTTTAAGATCTCTTACAAAACTAGTAGATGACTTTTATTTTATGCCAAAAACGCATCCTGCAATTTTAACAGAAAATGCCAAACCTGTTTTTGAGAATTCAATTTTTAATTCTGAATTAAATACCTTAAAAAATAAAACAATTTGCATTTTAGCAGATGGTATTGCCGCTTTAGAAACCCAACCTTTTTCATATCAATTTTTAGACAAAATAGACCCTTCTAATACCATCTATTTACTGATAGATGAATCGCATAGTTTGGGGGTTTTAGGTAAAAATGGCTGTGGAATTTCTACTGAAATCTCTACAAAAGAAAATGTACAAATTATAGTTACTTCTTCATTGGGTAAATCTTACGGCATCAATGGAGGAATAATTGCTGGTTCTAAAAACTTTATTGCATCAATAAAAAACGATCCTCTTTTTGTGGGAAGTGCAGGTATGAGTCCTGCTTATTTAGAGACTTTTTTAGAGGCTCAAGCAATATATAAAAGTCAATTAAAAAAGCTTCGAAAAAATATTAATATACTGTATGATGCCTTAAATTTGAATACTGAAATAAGAATAGACAGCTCTTATCCTGTTTTTTTTCATCAAAAAGAAAAAATTGAAGACTATTTATTATCAAAAAATATAATTATCACGTCCTTTTATTACCCAACAAGTACTAAAAAATTTAACAGAATTGTTTTAAACGCCAATCACACAAAAGAACAACTGAGCACATTAGAACAGTGTTTAAAATAAAAAGCTTTAACATTTCTGTTAAAGCTTTTTTAATCTAATTAAAATCTTACTTTTTATTGTGCCCACCAAACCTTTGTAACAGGTGTTTTTTGGTTTGCTTCTACATTGGCTTTGTTTCTGTTTAATTCAGAAGATGGATAGGTTGCTCTTGTAAACCATTCTCCTGCATAATCTCCATTAGCGTCTATTTCTTCTCTTATTGTTAATCCTTTAAACACATTGTTAGAAAAATTATACCTTCTAAAATCTACATAGGTTTCTGGATTTAAAAAATTGTGAATGTATTTTTCTTTCATAATATGGTTTAACATTAAACCTGCCTGTCCTACAGCAATTGCACCGTCTGCAACATAATCTGCACCATCTACATCATACATACTCATACTTGCATTAATTCCGTTTAAATACGCAGCATACGCTGTACTGTTAGAACCTACACTTGTTTCATTTCCTCCATTTGCCAAAAATGCTGCTTCCGCTTTAATAAACATCGCCTCTGCATAACTAATTAATAATAAAGGAGAATCTATAGTAGTGTAATACCCATTTGATTTAAAACCTACATTTCCATCTGTTACTCCGTCTGGAGAAAGACCTCCACCACCACTCACATAACCTTTCCAAGTTGCAGCATTGTCATTTTCCGCAAAAACTGGTAATCTAGGATCTATAGTTAAAGTTCCTTGAAAAGGATAATAATCTCCATTCATAGAGCTTACCAACTGGCTAGCAATATCATTATGAAAGTTTCCTGTTTCTCTAGATAAAACCTCTACAGAATACCAAGGATTGATGTTCTTATCATTATAACTCATTTTAAAATCATCACTAGTAGAAGTAAAACCATTTGCAATTGTTGTTAAAACTTCATTTGCAGTTACCGTTCCTTTATTTACAAGGTGTAATTGATAACGTGCCTTTAAAGTATATGCTGCTTTTTTCCATTTTTCAATATCACCATTGTAAATTAAATCTTCACTACCAATTGATATTCCAGAATTATCAGCACTATTTAAGGCTACAATTGCTTGGTTTAATAAGGTGAAAATTGTGGTATAAATTTGTTCTTGAGAATCAAACTTTGGAAACAAATTATCTTGCCCTTGCGTTGCTTCAGAATACGGAATATTATCCCAAGTATCTGTAGCTATTCCTAAATTAATTGCTGTTAAAATATCTGCAATTGCTGAAAAATGTATTGCTCCTTTTTCTGCTGCTTTTTCCTTAATTATTAGAATATTTGGCAATACATACAAATACACCTGAGACCAAAGACCACTTGCGGTTGTTTCTCCTGCAGCTGTGCCTCCTTGACCCACAAAATACTGTGTATAATTACCAAGTGCTTGCTCGGCAGAATGTTGCCCCTCTAAGGTACTGTGAATAACGGGTGCTAATAAATCGTTCATTCTTAATTGACTAACATCTGCAGTACCAGATGGCGTATTTACATCAAAATAAGAATCGTTACAAGATGTTATACTTGTAATTAATAGTAAAACAAATATTGTTTTTATAATGTGTTTTTTCATAATTATTATTTTTTAAAATCCTAATTTAACTCCTAAAGAATAACTTTCGCTAATAGGAGTACTTAAACCTGTAAATCCGTAAACATTAGTACCTGCACTATACTGGCTTCCTTCTGGATCATACCCTTCATAAGGTGTCCATAATAAAAGGTTATTAGCATTTGCAGTTATAGACAAATTACGCATATTTAATTTTTTTAAAATAGCTCCATCAAAATTATAAGTAATTCCTATAGTTCTTAGTTTTACCCAAGAAGCATCTTGTACTAAAACTTCTGCCGCTCTATTGTAACTTGTAGAACTTCTGTAGTAATTCTGATCTATTGTACCAAGGATTGTGTTGGTTGTAAAACCACCATTACCATCATCCATAACTCCTTCTAAAATCGTTTCTACATCTCTGTATTCTGTCACTTTTAAAATTCCGTTTCTTATTGAGTTTCTTCTACCAGAGTCATATAAATCTCCACCTTTTTTCCATTCTAATAAAAAGTTTAGATTAAATCCTTTATAAGAAAAGCTATTTGAAAGTGATGTTATAAAGTCTGGAAAAGCGTTTCCTACTTTCACTCTTTCGTCTAAATTTACCTTTGGTAAACCATCGCTACCAATGTATCTTTCGCCATTTTCATAACGCCATTTGTACCCATACAAGGTTCCCATTAAATCTCCATCTCTAATTTCTGAAGTAATCCCAGCAAAACCTGCATCAGCAAATATTAAACTTTCTATATCATCTGGTAAAGACAACACATGGCCTTCATTTGTAGACCAATTTAAAACGGCATTCCATTTAAAATCTTCACCTTTAAAAATATCCGCAGAAAGAGAAAACTCATGACCTTCTGTTTCAAAATCTCCTGCATTTCTTACAATACCTCCTAAGCCAGAAGAGTATGCAGTACCTACGGTAAAAATTTGATTATCGATTCTAGTTTTATAATAAGAATAATCGACACCTAATCTATTGTTAAAGAAACGAAAATCTGCACCTAACTCATAAGATTTATTACTTTCCGGAATCATATTAGTATCACCCAATCTTGTACTAGCTCTGTAACCACCTGCTCCTCCAAAAGGGAAATCTCCATCGGCCACAAAATAATGTCCTACTTGTCCAAATAAAGGTCCTTTACCAACTTCTGCCCAAGATGCTCTTAGTTTACCAAAGGATAAAACTTCTCCTTCTTTATCTATTAAATCTTTAATATTATATGCTAAACTTACAGATGGATAAAAGAAAGATCTATTATCTTGTGGCAACGTAGAAACCCAATCATTTCTACCGGTTACGGTTAAAAACAATTGGTTTTTATAGGCTGCTTGAAATTCTCCAAAAACACCTACATTTCTTAATTGTGTTACATCTTTATCTGCAAAAGTGTTAATTGTATTTGCCAAATCATTTATTCCTGGCACATTTAATGTTTCTCCTCTTACTGTAGACACATCTCTTTTTGAATCGGAAAATTGATTTCCTACCGTTAAAGTGGTGCTAAAATCATCTGTCCAATCTTTATTTAAGGTAACTAAAAAGTTAGACTCTAAACCCACAAAATTAATATCTTGATTTACAATATAACCACCGGTTTTTGCCCCTCTATCTAAATCTGGTCCAACAAATCTATTTCTATTATCAGAATAATTATCTATTTGCGCCGCATACATTACATTAATCCATTCTTTTGGTTTCCAATTAAAGGTAACGCTACCAATCCAACGATTTACATCATCAGTTAAAGGGCTTTTTTCTAATACATACCTAGGATTATCAATGATACCAAAAGAATAATCTCTTTCAGAACCATCTGCATTTTGGTAATCATTTATAGGAAATGTTCCTGAAAAATAAGACAATGCACTAAATACAGATTTATCGCCTCCGTTTCCTCTTTTTCCTCCAGATTTAGTATACGCAACAGAAGAACTAATATTAACACTTTCTGATACTTGGTAACTTCCTTTTAATCTAAAATTGGTTCTTTTATAATCTGTATTTGGTAAAACACCTTCTTCAGAATTATTACCCATTGAAAAGAAATAATCAATTTTTTCATTTGCACCGCTAATACTAAAGTTAACTTGTTTGTTTACACCTGTTCTAAATAAATCATAAGGACTGTAAAATTTATCATTAGATAAATCTATTGTTTCACCACCTACTACAGCAGAATCATCTGTGTATTTTGGTCCCCAAGAATAAAATACTGTTCCTCCTAATCTTGTAAACCCTGTTTCTGTATCTGGCGTATATAAACTACGTGGCAAACCACTATAACCTTCTCTATACGTCTCTTGAAGTTCTGGTGTTTTTGTAATACTTCTAAAGGTTGTAGACGCAGAAACATCTATTTTAGCTTTTCCAGCCTTCCCCTTTTTTGTGGTTATAATAATTGCTCCGTTAGATGCTCTTACCCCATATAAAGCGGTAGCTGCCGCACCTTTAAGTACACTATAACTTTCTATATCATCTGGGTTAATATCTGCCCCTCTATTAGAAAATGAAAATTGTTCAGCACTACTAGGAGATGAAGTATTTGTACTTGGTAATACATTACCAGAATAGGTGTCATTATTAATTGCCAATCCGTCTACAATTATTAAAGGTTGATTATTTCTGTCTGGATTTACAGAAGTTACCCCTCTAATTAAAATGTCCAATCCACCACCAGATGCACCTGACGATTGATTAATTTGAACACCAGCAACACGTCCTTGTAATGCAGAAAAAGCACTAGTTTGTCCATTTAATTCTAAATCTTCTGTTTTAACTTGTTGTACAGAATACCCTAAAGATCTCTCTTCCTTTTTTATCCCAAAAGATGTTACAACAACTTCACCCAACACATTGGTGTCTTCTTCTAAAACTACGTTGTGTTTGGTAGATTTTACAACTAGTTGTTTTGTTTTAAATCCTAACGAAGAAAATACTAAAACATCTCCATTATTTGTTTTAATAGAATACATTCCATTAAAATCTGTACTGGTACCTTTTGCTGTTCCCTTAACAACAACGCTGACACCTGGTAATGCGCCTGTTTTGTCAGTTACTTTACCTTTCACTGTAACCTCTTGTGCTAAGAGATTTAAAGTAAAAAGTAAAAAAACCGCAATTAACAAAGTAATCTTTTTTTTCATAAAATGGTTTTTAGTTAAAAATTTTCATAAATTTAGATAATTTTTTCAATTATTCACAACGAATTTTAAAAAACAATCAATATAATTAAAATAAATATTTAGCATTGTATTAAAACAACCACAATACCAACCAATTAAAGAAAGAAGCTACATTCAAAATAAAATGCCCAAGTAACCATAAAATAATTATATTATTGCGGTTAGAAGAATTAAAAATATGCCGTTATGAGATGGACATTAAAACCACTACCAGAAAAAGAAAAGATAGAAACTTTAGCCAAGGATTTACAGGTTGATACCACCATTGCAAAAATACTTTGTCAGCGTAATATTGAAACTTTTGAAGAAGCAAAAAAATATTTTCGTCCAAGTTTAAAAGACATTCACAATCCCTTTTTAATGAAAGACATGGATGTGGCAGTTGCCAGAATTGAAACAGCAATTACCAACAATGAAAATATTTTAATTTTTGGCGATTATGATGTAGATGGCACCACTGCTGTTTCCTTAGTATCTTCTTATTTAAAAACAATTCACCCAAATATTGCAACGTATATTCCTGATAGATATGCAGAAGGTTATGGTGTATCTTATATGGGAATTGATTTTGCCGAAGACAATAACTTCTCTTTAATTATTGCCCTAGATTGTGGAATAAAAGCAATTGAAAAGGTGGCGTATGCCAGTGAAAAAAATATCGATTTTATTATTTGTGATCATCATAAACCCGGTAAAGAAATTCCGAAAGCAGTGGCTGTTTTAAATGCAAAAAGAGAAGATTGCCAGTACCCTTTTGATGAACTTTGTGGTTGTGGCGTTGGTTTTAAATTAATTCAGGCATTGGGAGTCTCTAGAAATCAAACAATAGAACATTTTGTTCCCTATTTAGATTTGGTTGCTACGGCAATTGCAGCAGACATTGTACCTATGAATGGCGAGAATAGAATCCTTACCTACTTTGGTTTGCAAGTAATTAATAAAAGTCCTAGAAACGGAATTAAAGCCATTATTCATCAAACTAAAAAAACAACACTTACAATTACCGATGTTGTTTTTATTATTGCACCAAGAATAAACGCCGCAGGTAGAATGAAACATGGTAATTATGCTGTAGAATTGTTAACAGAAATGCATTTTGATGCTGCCCTTGAATTTGCAGCAGCAATAGAAATTTTTAATGCCGATAGAAAAGACCTGGATAAAAAAATTACCGAACAAGCCATTATTCAAATTATAGACAATGAAGAAGAAAAACGTTTTACTTCCGTTGTTTTTCAAGAAGATTGGCACAAAGGCGTTATTGGTATTGTTGCTTCTAGGTTGATAGAAAAATACTACAGACCAACACTTGTTTTTACAAAAAGTGGCGATAAATTAGCCGCCTCTGCACGTTCTGTAAAAGGGTTTGACGTTTACAATGCGCTCTTAGAATGCGAGGAATTTATAGAGCAATTTGGCGGACATAAATATGCTGCGGGTTTAACCTTGTTACCAGAAAATTATGAAAATTTTAAAAACAAGTTTGAAGAAGTTGTCGAAAAAACTATTGATAAAAAACTATTAACACCAGAAATTTCTGTGGATGCGGAGATTGATTTATCAGAAATTACACCTAAGTTTTTTAGAATTATTCAGCAAATGGCTCCTTTTGGCCCCATGAACATGAAACCAACTTTTATATCTACTTGCGTTAGAGACAATGGGTATGGCAGACAAGTTGGCGCAGATAAAACACATTTAAAACTAAATGTTTTTCAAGGTGATAATAAAAAAACATTCAATTCTATTGGTTTTAATTTGGGACATAAAATGGCACTGGCACAAAACAATTTTGATATTGTGTATGCACTAGATGAAAATGAATGGAACGGGAATACATCTATACAATTGTTATTAAAAGATTTAAAATAACCCCTGTCAAATTCCTAATTACGCAGTGCTAACAAACCTTATAAAATAGCACCTCATTTTTTCGACAAAACAGTGTAATTCTTATATAAAAAAAACTAATTTAAAAACTTACCTTTGCAATATGGGATTAACAAATAATGATATTTTCAAAAAATTACGTGTTGCACATAAATTGCGCGACACAGATATTATAGAAATTTGTGCACTAGTAGACTTTAAAGTAAGTAAAGGTGAATTGGGCGCTTTATTTAGAAATGAAGAACATCCGAAATATGTAGAATGTGGAGATCAAATTTTACGTAATTTCTTAAATGGCTTAGTTATTCATTTACGAGGACCAATGCCTAAAAAAGGAGAAAAGAAGTAGTTTTTTTAAACGGTAGACCGTTTCTAATTTAGAACATATACAAGACAAAAAAAGAGAGAATTCAGTACTGAATTCTCTCTTTTTTTGTCTTAATTCCTAATTCCTAATTCCTAATTCCTAATTCCTAATTCTTGAATCTTAATTCTTAAACTCTTAATATTAAAAAGGTAAATCGTCTGGTTCTTCATCAGAAATTTTAGAAGCTGGCTCAAACTCACTTACAGGAGGTACATTTTTATTTACACCTTGCGATAAATTTTCTATTCTCCATCCTTGTACAGAATTAAAATATTTAGCTTCACCTTGTGGGTTTATCCATTCTCTACCACGTAAATTGATAGATACTTTTACATCTTGTCCTACTTTGTAATTGTTTAACAAATCACATTTATCTTGCACAAATTCTATCATTATCATTTGCGGATATTGATCATCTGTTGTAACTACTAATTCTCTCTTTTGAAATCCGTTAGCTCCAAATGTTTGAACCTCACCAATTAACTTAACTTTACCAATAACTTCCATAATTTCTATTTTAATAAAAGTACTTTCCAAGCACTTTCTACATCATTCTTTTTTAAATACTCTTGGGCAAATGTATGTTTTTTTGTGGTTTCTAACCCAATAAATTTAGGATGTTCTTTCCCAAAGTTATCAACATTTTCTTTGCTAGGAAGTTCTTCAACATTGCCTAACATCCCTAAATTATTACCTGTTAAAATAGTACTATTTCTAATGTCTAACGGAATTCTATCTACTCCAATTCCCAATGTTGCTATAGGTTTCGGTATTTCAAAAAAACCATCTCTTGCTCTAGAATAGTAATTTCCGCCAGCTCTTGCCACCAAATCTATTTTATGTTGATCTATTGCGCCGTTTTCATCTAAAACATCCTCAGAAATATGCATTTTTACAACTTCACAAACTATTAAATTTCCAGCGCCACCTTCATCACCTGTAAAAATAACATCTTTTACTTTGCACTCTATTTGCACAGGAGATTCTGCCACTCTATAAGGTTTTACTTTATCAGACTTTAACATCGTAAAGCCAGCTTTTACAAACTCATTTACACCTTTATCATATTCTGTACTACTCAAAGACATTTGCTGTACAATGGCATAATTAACCACATTTATAACTACTTCTTTGGTTTCCAACGCATTTTCTAAGGTATGTTTTATGGTATTATCTCGAACCCGTCTTGCCGGAGAAAAAATTAAAACTGGCGGATTAGCACCAAACACATTAAAAAAGCTAAAAGGCGATAAATTCGGATTTCCATCTGCATCAATAGTACTTGCAAATGCAATTGGTCTTGGCGCAATTGCACCCAATAAATAACCGTGTAATTTTTGTGTTGATATTTCTTTCGGATCTAACGTAAGCATCTTAAAATATTTAGCATTGTAAAGATACTATCAAAATAACAAATGAGTTATATACAAGAAACCATTATATTTGTTTTGATGAAATTTATAACCAACACCTTTTTATTTAGAAGAATTGCAATTTTAGTTTCTTTTGTAATTGTATCTCTAATTTTATGGAATACTTATATGTTCTTTCAAAGATTTAAACAAGAAGAACGCATTAAAATGGAAATTTTGGCAACCGCTACAAAAGAATTGGGAACCGGAGATATAAACGCCAATGTAGATTTACCCTTAAAAATTATTGAAAACAATAATAATATTCCTATGATTTTGGTTGATGAAACCGGAGACATAATAAATATTCAAAATTTAGACTCTATAAAAGCATTAAAGCCAAGTTATTTAGAAAATCAATTGGCAATAATGAAATCTGAAAATTCGCCTATTGAAATTAGTTACGAAGGCCACAACAAACAATATATTTATTATAGAAATTCAGATTTATTAAATAAACTTACCTATTATCCTGTTGCGTTAATTCTTATTTTGGTGCTTTTTATAAGCGTTATTTACATGTTCTTTAACTCTAATAAAGTGGCTGAAACCAATAAACTTTGGACCGGAATGGCAAAAGAAACAGCGCATCAAATAGGAACACCGCTTTCTTCTTTATTGGGTTGGATTGCCATTTTAAAAATGGAAAAAGTAGATGACAAATATATAGAGGAAATAGAAAAAGATGTGCACAGATTAAATACCATTGCCAACAGATTTTCTAAAATTGGTTCTGTACCCACCTTAAAAAAACAAAATATTGTTACCGTAACAAAAACGGCTTTTGATTATTTAGAATCTAGAAGTTCTAAACAAATTTCTTTCTTCTTTAACACTTCTGATCCTGAAATTTACACCAACTTAAACGCAGAATTATTTGGTTGGGTTATAGAAAACCTTATAAAAAATGCCATTGATGCCATGTTAAGAAAAGGCAACCTAAAACTAAACATAGAAAATACACAGAAAAAAATAAGAATTACTATTTCTGATACTGGAAAAGGAATGCAAAAAAGCATGTTTAAACAAATTTTTAAACCAGGATTTACCACCAAAAAACGAGGTTGGGGATTGGGTTTATCACTTTCTAAACGTATTGTAGAAGATTACCACAAAGGAAAAATAGTTGTTTATAAATCAGAAATTGGCAAAGGAACAACTTTTGAAATTTTGTTAGATAAAGTTTAGTTTTTTATTAGAAGCTATCTCCTGCTTTCACTACTCGCTTTTTTGTTCTGCTGAAAAAGTTCAGCAAAACAAAAAGAGCTCAAACAGACCGCTCAATCAGGGCTCATATCTTTGTAGTAGTCAAAGATATTTAAAATTTCTATCTTTAAAATTAGAAATTGATAAACATAACCAGGTAGCAAAATTGTATCGGGGCGAAATACATCTATTGATGA
>NZ_JBPOGL010000034.1:0-41937 GCF_051251875.1 Polaribacter sp. | reverse complement strand
CGTAAAACACGGTCTACAAGACGCATTGTTAATACTTCTCCATCACTTGGTCTTGCTTCTCTTTTAAAGAAACCACCAGGATAACGTCCTGCGGCTGCAAATTTTTCTCTATAATCTACTGTTAATGGTAAAAAATCAACGTCGGATTGTTTGTAATTAGATACTACTGTACATAATAACATTGCTTTTCCCATTTGAACAACAACTGAACCGTGAGCTTGTTTTGCTAGTTTACCGGTTTCTAATGAAATGGTTCTTCCATCTCCAAGGTCTATTACCTCTCTAAATACTTTTGGAATCATAAAATTTTAATTCTAATTTTTAATTTGTTTGTTGTTGCGTTGTTGTTTGTTTCAATGGAAATTCAAAAATGCTGTTACTATTTTTGATTTTTTTTTCTTGTCTAAAGTACCAAGTTTGGTTCTTGTTACAAGAATAATTCTATATAATTTTCTGTTTGTTAGTCAGAGATTATTAATTTTCAATAGCTTTTGGTGCAACCAAAAGGTTTTTTAGATGCTATCTGCAGGAAATAAATTTTAAAGTTTTGTAGCTAGCTACAAGCTTTTTCATAAAAAAAGAGGCACGTTTAAGCACCTCTTTTTTTGTTAGAATTATTTTCTAATTCCTAATTCTGCAATGATTGCACGATATCTTGTAATATCTGATTTCTTTAAATAATCTAGTAAACTTCTACGTTTACCTACCATCATTACTAAAGAACGCTCTGTATTATAATCTTTACGATTATTTTTTAAATGCTCTGTTAAATGGTTAATTCTGTGCGTAAATAACGCAATTTGCCCTTCTGAAGTACCGGTGTCGTTTTTTCCTTTACCGTGTTTTTCGAAGATGCTTTCTTTTACTTCTTTAGTTAAGTACATGCCAATATTATTTAAATGATTTTTATGTATATCAATAGGGTTTCTATTGAAGCTGCAAATATAGTATTATTTTTTTGAATTTTTATGGCTAAATAAACAGATTATTGTCACCTTAACAAGGTAAGTGCTAATCTAACAAAATAGACGAAAAAAATCACTAGATGAAACTATTGCTTTTTATTAATTTTCTAGTAATATTTTGGAATTTATGCTCTTATGGGCAAGTTTTGAATTAAATCTATATATAAATTGACTTGCTTTTTTAATTTTTTACGTTCGTAAATAGCATCTAAAAAGCCATGTTCTAAAACAAATTCAGATTTTTGAAATCCTTCTGGCAAATCTTTTCCAGTAGTATCTTTTACAACTCTTGGCCCGGCAAATGCAATTAATGCGTTTGGTTCTGCAATATTAATATCGCCTAACATGGCGTAAGAAGCAGTTGTACCACCCGTTGTTGGATCTGTACATAAAGAAATATATGGTATTTTAGCTTCTGCTAATTGTGCCAATTTTGCTGATGTTTTTACCAACTGCATTAATGACAAAGAAGCTTCCATCATACGGGCTCCTCCAGATTTTGAAACCATTAAAAACGGAATCTTATGTATGATAGAGTAATTAATTGCACGTGCAATTTTTTCACCTACAACAGAACCCATAGAGCCACCAATAAAAGCAAAATCCATAGCAGCAATAACAATATCTTTTCCTAAAGATTTACCAACAGCGGTTCTTACTGCATCTTTTAAATTTGTTTTTGCTTGTGCTTCTTTTAATCTCTCTGGATATTTTTTGGTGTCTACAAATTTTAAAGGATCTTTTGAAGTTAGTTTTTCATCAAGCTCTTTAAATTTATTTTCATCAAAAAATAACTCAAAATATTCTTTACTTCCTATTCTTACATGGTAACCATCTTCTGGACTTACATATAAGTTTCTTTTTAATTCTTCAGTATCTATTATTTTTCCACTAGGTGTTTTGTACCATAAACCTTTTGGAGTGTCTTTTTTGTTTTCTGTAAGGGTTTGTATTCCTTTGTCTGTTCTTTTAAACCAAGCCATGTTATTAGTTTGTTTTATGTTAGAATTTGGTATCTAAATTTTATTTTCTAAAAGTATAGTATACAAATTATGAATTACAAATGTAAAAGATTTTTCTGTAAAGTTTACTTTTTAACGTATAAACTAAAAAAAGCATCTTGAAATAAATCAAAATGCCTTTTATTATTACTTTGGTAAATACAAGGTGATACTTAAAATAGTATTTTTTATAAAGTATCTACGTTGTTTAAATCTGCAAAAGCTTGTTTTAAACGAGTTTTAAAAGTTTCTTCACCTTCACGTAACCATTTTCTTGGGTCGTAATATTTTTTATTTGGTTGGTCTGCTCCATCAGGATTTCCAATTTGAGTAGCTACATAAGCTGCTTTTCCTTGCATGTAATCTCTAATTCCTTCTGTAAAGGCAAATTGCATATCAGTATCAATGTTCATTTTTATAACACCATAACCAATAGATTCTTTAATTTCTTCTTTTGTAGAACCAGAACCACCATGAAATACAAAATCAATTGTATTATGAGGTACATTGTACTTTTTAGAAATATATTCTTGAGAATTCTTTAAGATTTTTGGAGTTAATTTTACGTTTCCTGGTTTATAAACACCATGTACGTTACCAAAAGCAGCAGCAATTGTAAATTGTGGAGATACTTTTAATAATTCTTCATAAGCATAAGCAACTTCTTCTGGTTGTGTGTATAATTTAGAAACATCAACATCAGAATTGTCTACACCATCTTCTTCACCACCAGTAATTCCTAATTCAATTTCTAAAGTCATTCCCATTTTAGCCATACGCGCTAAATAGGTTTTACAAATTTCTATGTTTTCTTCAATTGGCTCTTCAGATAAATCTATCATGTGAGAACTATATAAAGGTTTCCCTGTTTCTGCGAAGTGTTTTTCAGAAGCATCTAAAAGTCCGTCAATCCAAGGTAATAATTTTTTTGCACAGTGGTCTGTATGTAAAATTACAGGTACTCCGTAAGCTACTGATAATTCATGAATGTGTTTTGCTCCTGCAATTCCACCAGCAATAGCTGCTTTTTC
Source organism: Polaribacter sp. (assembly GCF_051251875.1). Taxonomy (GTDB): domain Bacteria; phylum Bacteroidota; class Bacteroidia; order Flavobacteriales; family Flavobacteriaceae; genus Polaribacter. Next base: position 38,940 of record NZ_JBPOGL010000034.1, on the reverse strand, counting down.
ATTTTCATTAGATAAGCCTTTTCCTGCATTAAATTGTGCACCACCATTAGAAAACTGAATAATAACAGGTGCATTTAAATCTCTTGCAGTTTCTAAAACACCATTTATAGTATTAGATCCAATTACATTAACAGCAGGTAATGCAAATCCTTTTTCTTTGGCTAGGTTAAAAATTGCTTGTACTTCTTTTCCGGTTGCAACACCAGGTTTTATATTGTGGCTCATAATTATTTATTTAAATTGATTACAAAATTTCAAAAGTAATAAAAAATACCTATTTCTGTGCCTTTTACGTTCTCTAAAATAACGAAAACGTTATAAATTTCTTAGAAAGGATAATTAATTCCGATGTTAAAAACGGAATTAGAAAAATTGTAATTTTTAAACCATTTATTTCCGTCTAAATAAGGTTCGTACGTTTTAAAACCAATATCTAGCCTTAGAATTAAAAAACTGAAGTCGATTCTTGCTCCAAAACCAGAACCAATTGCAATGTCTTTTAGTGAAGAGATTCCTTTAAATTTGGCATCTTCGTCTACAAAACTCGAATTGGTAATATCCCAAATATTTCCGGCATCTATAAATAAAGCTCCTTTTAGTTTGCTAATTACATCAAATCTGTATTCTGCGCTGGTTAAGAATTTTAAACTACCAACATTGTATTCTAAACCTGTATTTCTACTTCCCGGACCCAACTCATAAGTTTGCCAAGCTCTAATATCATTAGAACCACCTGCAAAATAACTTTTTGTAAACGGAATGTCTGAATTATCATACGGAATAATAGTTCCTAAAAAAGTTCTAAAACCAATAACAGAATTGAGACCAACTTCCCAAAAATGTTTATATTCTAAGTCTGTTTTAAAATATTGTGCTAAAGGAATTTTTAAAAAAGTTTTCTTATTATTAATGTTGGTGTTTTTTGATAATATGCCCATAATATTCCCAGAATTAGCAACTCTTACTTTAAAAAATGAGAAATTATTGTCTTTAAAACTAGATTGATTATTATAAGTAAAAGAATATCCTAAAACAGGAATTAAAAAATCTGATGTAAGAATATTATATCTATTTAAGATATTTAGTGCTGTGTTATATTCATCTGGATTGGATGTTTTAAAAGTAGTGTTTTTAGCAACGGTATTCATAAAACGTAAAGCTACAGATACTTGGTCTTCTATATCATCTGAAAGTGGGTAGTTTGGGTTTATGGTAATGTTATTGACTGCATCGTAAACTTCAGCTACCTCATCTAAACTTGAAAACTCTGAACTGTAAATATCAAAAAAACGATTAATATTTAAGTTTTGAATATATTGTGTATTTAATACCTCTAATTGAATTGTTTTTTTAGCGTTGTACTGCCATTTGTAATCTGTTAAAAAAGTAAATGTTTGCCTGTCTAAACCTATGTTTTTTTGAAAACTAGAACCTATTGAAAACAACGTTCTTGGAGACATTTCTTTAGGAACTAAATTACTTAAGCCAAAGGGCGCTAAAAACCTTGGTATTTCTAAAGAAGTATCTGCGCCAATTTCCCAACCAGGACCATTATTAGAATTAAACCAAGAACCTAAGAGAGAAATTTTTAATATTTCTGCACCTCTAAAAATATTTCTATCTGTAATAGAAAACTTGCCAGAAACACCTATGTTTCTAATATTAGAATGGGTTAGTTCGGTTTCAAAACCTAAGGAATATTTTTCTATAGGTGCTAAGAATATATCCATTTTTAATGCATTGTCTGTGCCGGGAATGGGTGTAAATTTTATGTTGGTTGATTTAAAATTATTAAGTGTATTTAGGTGATTTCTTGTTAAGTTTCTTAAAGTATCTTTATAAACTTCTCCGGGTTTAAAGAAAATAGATTGCGATAAGTATTTTGGATTGTATTTTAGTTTTTTAAACGCCAAAAAATTAATTCCTTTATAAGATGTAGAATCTGAATAAATTGCTCCTTTTCTGTTAAATGAGTAATCTGTTATTACATTTATTTTTTTTATTTTGTGTACCTTAAATGGTTTAGAAATGTAGTTTCCGTTTTCTTCTATTAATCTAGAGCCAGTCATAATAAAATCTACATTTGTCTTATAATCTGTTCTTGTAGAGTCTACATAAAACCCTAAAGCGGTTTCTGAAAAATGATAAATACCACTATTTCTAAAAAGTTTTAGAACATTGCTAGCCTCGTCTCTAAATGTTTTATCATTGTATTGATCGCCTGTTTTTAGTAGTGATATTAATCCAGAATCCTTATAAATAGAATCTAGTACTTTCGATTCTATTTTTAAATTAATAGTATCTAAAAGCGTGGGGTTGCCTTTTGTAACAAGATAATCTACAGTTCCTTTTTTTAGAGCTGTTTGCTTAATGTTTGTGGTTACTTTTGCTTTAAAAAACCCTTGAGTTTTATAAAAATCGGTTAAATTGTTTGCTGTTTTTTTTATCTTGGCAGTATTAATTACAACAGGTTTATCATAACTCAAATACCAATTATTTAGTTTGATAAAAGAATTTGCATAGGCAATACTTTGTTTTTCCGAAAAAATATTTTTTATAAAATTATAAGAGCGTTTATTTTTTAATCCCCATTCTGTAGCTGTTTTGGGCATGTTTTGGTTTGCCAAATTATGTACATACAAGCCCAAAGGCAAGCCTAATAATTTAACATTAGGTTTCTGAATTACATATTTTTGTAAGTTGTTCTTTTTGTATTTTACGCTATCTATGTATATATAATTATTTGTGAGCATCAATTCATCTTCGGCAACATGCTTTGTAGAATTACATGCAACTAAAACAAGTACGATTAAAAAATAAAAAGAAAGTTTTTTCATTACTTTAGCGGTGCTATCAAGTTCAAAAATAGTATTTTTAAACGGTTTATTTTTAATAAAATTAATTAATGAGTATTTCTAAAAATCAACTTAAATTAATAACAAGTTTATCACAAAAAAAGTATAGACAAAAGCATAAACTATTTATTGGTGAAGGCGTAAAAGTAATTGGAGAATTACTAGATTCTTCTTTTACTTTAGAAACGCTATTTTGTACTGATGAGTATGATGTAGATGTTGATGAAGCTAATATTATACGGGTTTCAGAAACAGAATTACAAAAAATAAGCAATCTTAAAACTCCAAATCAAGTTTTAGGTTTGTTTCAAATACCTGATGCAAAACATTTTCAAGATTCAGGTTTAATTGTAGCATTAGATGCTATTAATGATCCAGGAAATTTGGGTACAATAATTCGTTTATGTGATTGGTTTGGTGTTACACAACTTATATGTTCTAAAAACACAGTAGATTGTTACAATGCTAAAGTGGTACAAGCAAGTATGGGGTCTTTAACTAGAATATCTATTCATTATTTAGATGTAGCAGAATATTTATCAAGTACTAAGTTGCCAACTTTTATAGCAGACATGGACGGTGAAAATGTGTACAAAACCAAGTTGCCAAAAAACGGAATTCTAATTATGGGAAATGAAGCAAATGGTGTTTCTGATGAGATAAAAAAGATAGTGACTCATAAAATTTCGATTCCTCGTTTTGGAGAAACTCAAGAAACGGAAAGTTTAAATGTAGCAACGGCTACAGCAATTTTATTGAGTGAGTTTAAGAGGAATGTTTATTAACTTTTTTTAAAGTGTAAAGTTTTATTTAAGAATTCATAAACTATGCAGATGCCGATGAAATAATTTTATTAGTAATGGTTTTTAAAAATTCTGAGAAGATAATATAACAATCTTACTCAAAAGATAGATTTAAAAAAACGCCTCTAGTACCCATATAATTTACAGGAGCAGTCCATTTACTATTTGGATCATCATCATATTTAATTTCATTGTTTAGGGCAAAAACACCACGAATAGAAGGTGAGAATTTAAAGAAATATAAATAAAAATCTACACCAACTCCAACTTCATACATAAAATTACTTGTTTTCATTCTAAACTCTCCAGAAGAATTATCGTCTTGATTTTTCTCATTACTAGAGAAATTGTAGTTATAAGAAAGGCCTCCTAACACATAAGGACGCATGTTTTTGTATCTATCTGTACTAAATTTAAGAACTAACGGAACACGTAAGTAGGTAGATCCTATTTCTCTAATACTATCTTGCGGAACGGAAGATTGCTTTAAATGATTAAAAATAATTTTTTTAGAATTACTCATTAAACCGGGTTCAAAACGTAAGTTTAAGTTTTTATGCAGCCTAAGATCTGCTATTAAACCTACATTAAAACCAGTTGCAGATTCTACAATAATATCTGCATTAGGAATGTTACTTTCTCTTAAGTTTAGCTTAAAATCTAGTTCATTTACCCCTAAATAAAAACCATAATGAATTCTATTTTTATCAAAAGTAGGTAAGTATTCTATTCTTTCTGACTGCGCAAAAAAGGCAACAGAACTAAGCAGTAGAAATCCAAAAATTAAGAATCTTTTACAAATCATTATTTACGTGCTGTGTATATTGTTGCAACTCCAAAAGTTACAGGTTGATGTTCTGTATGTCTAAACCCATTTTTTTTCAAAATATTGTTGAAAGCTTCTCCAAAAGGAAAAGAATTTGCAGATTCTGATAAATAGGAATACGCAACCTTGTCTTTAGAAAACAATTTTCCTATAAGCGGTAAAAATATATTGGTGTATAATTTATAACCTTGCTTAAAAGGGAATTTGGTTGGGTTAGATGTTTCTAAAATAACCAAAACGCCTGTAGGTTTTAAAACGCGTGCAATTTCTGAAATTCCTTTGTCTAAATTGGCAAAATTACGCACACCAAAAGAGACGGTAATGGCATCAAAAGTATGGTCTTTAAAAGGCATTTCTTCAGAATCGCCAACAATCATTTCTATTTTGTCTGATAAATTTGCTTTGGCAATTTTTTGTTTACCAATTGCTAACATTCCTTCAGAAATATCTAAACCTACAATTCTGTCTGGGTTTAAAGCAGCCATCATTAATGCCAAATCTCCTGTACCAGTGGCAATGTCTAAAAGTTGTTTTGGGTTGTTTTTACCCACAATTTTTATGACTTTTTTACGCCATTTAACATCAATTCCTAAAGAAATAACTCTGTTTAAGCCATCGTAATTTTCAGAAATGTTATCAAACATTTTGGCAACTTGCTCTTTTTTACCAAGTTCTGAATCTTTGTAAGGTTTTATCATCTGCTTTATGCTCTAAGCTTTAAACAATACCCTTTTAGCATGTTACCAAAAGCGTATTGCTTATTGCTAAATTAACCGTTAATTGCCACCACTTCATTAATTTGATTTGGTAACATTTCTTTTAATAAGTTTTCAATTCCGTTTTTTAAAGTAGCGGTAGAAGATGGGCATCCACTACAAGCACCTTGTAATACTACACTTACTATTTTATGTTCTTCATCGTAAGATTTAAAGGCAATATTTCCTCCATCACTTGCAACGGCTGGTTTAATATATTCATCTAAAATATCTACAATTTGTGCAGCAATACCTTCTAATTTAACTGCAGGTTCTGCCGTTTTATCAGATTTTACTGTTTTTTCTTGATTCGGTAACTCTTTAATAATTGTTTTTCCGGAAACTAAATATTCACGAATAAAACTTCTAACTTCAGTAAAAACTTCATTCCACTCAACCATATCATATTTTGTAACAGAGATATAATTGTCAGAAATAAAAACTTCTTTTACAAAAGGAAAATTAAAAAGGGCCAATGCTAAAGGAGACGATTTACTAGCTTCATCAATATTTTTATATTCTACATCTACTTGAGTTAAAGATTTATTACTTCCAAATTTCATTACTGATGGATTTGGTGTAACTTCTGCATAGACCTCAATAGCTTCTTTTTTAGAGGTTGGTTTTTCGTTTACAACAACGCCATCATCATTTAAATAAGTTTCAAGTTGTTCTTTAACCTCATCTTGTACATCGATCCATTCTAAAATATCAAAACGCTGAATGGCAATAAAATTTGAAGCAATAAAAACCTTCTTTACAAATGGTAAATAAAATAATTGCTGCGCTAAAGGTGAGTTTTTAGCGTCATCTATATTATTGTATTCATAGCTGCCACCATTAATTAAAATGTTGTTGCTATTAAATTTTATAATGGTTTTATTGGTAGTTTCTTGTATGGTAATCTGTGTGTTTTTCATATTCTAAAAATGAATTGCAAAATTACGGCAAAAAAGACAAATAGCGAATATACTGCAATGTTTCTTTTAAATAAATAATACCTACTAGTCTTTTAAAACCTAGTAGGTATTCTATAAGATATTGTGGGTTGTAAATTTTACAAATTCAAAGAAATAGTAGCTGTAATAGTTCTATTGTCTAAGGTTAAATCTGTAGGGTTTACATTAAATTCTGGTTGTGGATAAAAATTATACAAGCTGGTTCTGTTATTATCGCTGTAAGCTAAGTCTAGTTTAAAACTACCAAAATTATAACCACCACCTAAAGAATAACCTTTTAAGTTATCTGAGGCAATTGCTAATTTATCTGGACTTTGTTCAAATTTATAGCCTCCTCTAATGCTAAATCTATCTACACGCCATTCTGTACCTATATTAAAAGAATGTGTGTTTCTTAATTGATCTTGAAAATATTGGTTTTCCGTAGAAAAGTTAGCGTTAGATAATTTAATACTTTTGTAGTTTTTGTTAGCGTAATCTAGACTTAATAAACCTTGTTTGCCAAAAATAAATGCAGCACTTGCTGTTAATTTACTTGGTGTTTTTAATTTGTATAAAAAATCTTGAATAGGGAAATAACCACCTGAAGTATTGTTGTACGTACGGTTATCATTACTTACTACAATTTCTGTATCACCCAAATAACCATCATTATTTACAATATTTGTAGTTTCTATAATTTCTGAAAACCAGGTTGGTGTTTGATATGCTATACCAAATCTAAAACCTTGATTTACCTTGTAAATAAAACCAGCATTGGCAGAAAAACCAGTACCCGTTGTAATGTTTTCTTGATAGAAATTAGCATCTAAGTCATTGCCATTACCGTCATTATTAAATTCGGTAAGTAAAGATTGCTGACTAAAATTTAGGTCGTAAAAATTTAAAGCTAAACCTGCATAAAGTCTATTTTGGTAAACAGAAGAAAAAGCGATATTAAATTCGCTGAGTTCTCCGTCATACGTATTTGAAAATTGTTGTTCATCAGCAAAATTATAGTTAATAGCTGGGGAGTTATTGTCTAGCGGAAATTCTGTAAATGTGGCAACCCCGCTATTTCCTTGCGCAATAAAACTGTCTGTAAAGTCTTTTGTTATTCTATAATTAAAACCCACAGCAAATTTGTCCCAATCTGTATTATATGCACTGTCAAAAACTAAAACAGCACCTGCGTGAGATATGTTGAAATAATTTTCTTTTGTAGACAAAGAATTTCCGTAATAATTAGAAACTATATTTGAGTTTCTTGAGTTAAAAGTACCAGAAAAACTACTATTGGTAAAAACAGCAAGACCTGCAGGATTTATATTTATGGATGAAATATCGCCTCCTAATGCGCCAAAAGCGCCACTCATTGCGGTGAATCTTGCAGAGCCGTTTTCATCGTTTTGAGAAAATACAAGTGCTAAGTCTTGATAGCCTAAGGATTGAGAAAAGGATGTAAAAGTAACTGCGAAGAAAGTCGCAAGTATAAAATATTTTTTCATTTTAATGCTATTTTTAGTTTTAATTAACGTCTACTAGAGGAAGATGAACTTCTAGATGAAGAACTACTACTTCTGCTAGAGCTACTACTAGAAGAAGGTGTATACGTTCTGCTAGTGCTGCTACTTCTTGTAGAAGGTGTGTATGTTCTACTAGTGCTGCTGCTTCTTGTAGAGGGAGTATACGTTTTACTAGTGCTACTGCTTCTTGTAGAAGGTGTATAGGTTCGAGTTCTTGAGCTAGAACTTGGTGTACTTCTTCTGGTAGAGTTTGATGAAGATCTTCTTGTTGAAGAATTAGAACTTCTTTGTGTGCTACTACTATTACTTCTTGTTACTCCAGAACTACGTCTTGTTGGTGTAGTGGTTCTTGTACTTCTTGTTGTAGAACTACGTCTTGTTGGTGTGGTAGTTCTTGTGCTTCTTGTTGTAGAACTACGTCTTGTTGTAGTAGAGCTTCTTCTAGGAGACGTTGTAGTGCCGCTTCTTCTGCTTGTAGAGGTTCTATTTCCAACACTTGAAGAGTTTCCTCTTCTGTATGTACTATTATAAGCTGTTCTTCTTCCGTAAGTACTGTTTCTGTTGTAATGATTTCTGTTATAAGGATTGTAATATCTATTTCTGTAATATGAATGACGATAGAATGGGTTGTAAAAACCTATATTCCAGTTATATGGGTAGTGGTAAGGGTGCCAATACGGATTCATGTTCCAATAGCTATACCCCATATAACCTCTGTAATTATTGTAACCCCAATTATTATATCCATAGCCAAAACCAAAGTTATTCCAATAAGGAGAAGTATTTAAATTAACATAAACAACAACATCATTATTGTCGTTATAGCCCCAAGGCTCATTGGCATCATAATTAAGAGATTCATCAATAATTTCATCATCTACATACTCATCTACATCTGTAAAAACCTCGTTATTTTCTAAGCTTTCTAAAACCTGTAACCTGTTTGTAAAGTAATTTTCGTTATATTGATTATACCCATCACTATCGGCAATAATAATGTTACTTTCTTCTCTTCTTGATGTTTCATCACCATAAATTCCATCATCATAAGTGCTATTTTGATAGGTTCCGCAAGAAATCAAAAACAAACTAGATAGTAATAGAAATGAAATTTGTTTTAAGCTAAGTTGTATGTTTTGTGGTTTCATATCGTTGTATATTTTTGATGAATACTTAATTATTGATAAATTCTTGCTAAAAAACTCTAAAATATAGTAGTTTTGTACCGTTTTTGTAAATAAGCTACTTTATTTTAACAAAAATTTCACTATAAATATAACAATATTTGTGCCAAACTTATGATTTATGAGCAAGAAGTTGACTAAAAGAACGGAAGATTATTCTAAATGGTATAATGAATTGGTAGTAAAAGCCGATTTAGCAGAAAATTCAGCAGTAAGAGGTTGTATGGTTATAAAGCCTTACGGTTATGCTATTTGGGAAAATATGCAAGCAGAACTTGATAGAATGTTTAAAGAAACAGGACATGAAAATGCTTATTTTCCATTATTTGTGCCTAAAAGCTTGTTTGAAGCCGAAGAAAAAAATGCAGAAGGTTTTGCTAAGGAGTGTGCTGTAGTAACCCATTACAGATTGCAAAATGACCCGGATAATCCAGGAAAATTAAGAGTAGATCCAGAAGCTAAGTTAGAAGAAGAATTGGTGGTAAGACCTACTTCTGAAGCTATTATTTGGAACACCTATAAAGGTTGGATTCAGTCTTATAGAGATTTACCTTTACTAATTAATCAATGGGCAAATGTTGTTCGTTGGGAAATGCGTACTCGATTGTTTTTAAGAACCGCAGAGTTTTTATGGCAAGAAGGTCATACAGCTCATGAAACAAAAGTAGAAGCTATTGCAGAATCTAGACAAATGCAAGATGTGTATGCAGAATTTGCAGAAAGTTTTATGGCTATGCCAGTGGTAAAAGGAGTAAAATCTGATAGCGAACGATTTGCAGGTGCAGAAGATACCTATACTATTGAAGCTTTAATGCAAGACGGAAAAGCTTTACAAGCTGGTACATCTCATTTTTTAGGACAGAATTTTGCGAAAGCATTTGACGTAAAATATACGTCTAAAGAAGGAAAACAAGAATATGTTTGGGCAACTTCTTGGGGTGTTTCTACACGTTTGATAGGTGGTTTAATTATGACGCATTCTGATGATTTAGGTTTGGTTTTACCTCCAAAGTTGGCGCCAATACAAGTAGTTATTGTGCCAATTTATAAGGGTGAAGAACAATTACAAGCTATTTCAGAAAAAATAGATGTATTTATAAAAGAGTTGCGTAAAAAAGGAATTTCTGTTAAGTTTGATAATAGAGATACTTTTAGACCAGGAGCAAAATTTGCAGAATATGAATTAAAAGGTGTTCCTGTAAGAATTGCTATCGGAAATAGAGATTTAGCAAACGGTACTTTAGAAGTTGCAAGAAGAGATACTTTAGAAAAACAAACAATAGCACAAGATGTTGCTGTTTCTTTTATAGAAAATCTTTTAGAAGAAATTCAGAATAATTTATTTAAGAAAGCCATTGATTACCGAACAGCACACACAACAGAAGTAACAACTTTTGATGAATTTAAAGATGTAATTGAAAACAAAGGTGGTTTTGTTTCTGCGCACTGGGATGGCACAGAAGAAACGGAAGACAAAATAAAAGAATTAACCAAGGCAACTATTAGATGTATACCTAATGATGCAAAAGAAGAGGTAGGAGTCTGTGTTTTAACAGGTAAACCTTCTACTAAAAAAGTACTTTTTGCAAAGGCATATTAATTTTTGAAAAAAAAAGTGCTTTTTTTTGAAAATTACTTGTAGAAGTCAAAAAACGTTGTATATTTGCACCCGCAATCAGGAATAATAAATAAGGATTGATTGTAATGGTCCGTTCGTCTAGGGGTTAGGACGCATGGTTTTCATCCATGTAACACGGGTTCGATTCCCGTACGGACTACAAGTTTTAATAAAAAAACTAATAAATTAAGAATTATGGCAAATCATAAGTCAGCTTTAAAAAGAATCAGAAGTAACGAAGCAAAGAGGCTTCGTAATAAATATCAGCATAAGACTACGCGTAATGCTTTAAGAAATTTACGTTTAATTGAAGATAAAACAGAAGCAGAAGGAAGTTTAAGTAAAGTAATTTCTATGTTAGATAAATTGGCTAAGAAAAATATTATACATAAAAATAAAGCTGCAAATTTAAAATCAAAATTAACAAAGCACGTTGCTGCATTGTAAGATTTTAATTTTTTAACTTATTTAAAACTCTGAATTTTCATTCAGAGTTTTTTTTGTTCTATACTGTTTGGGAATATAGTATTGGATCAAGTCCTCAACTTTTTGTATTGAACACAGTTTTACCAATCATAGTTTTTATGAGCGTCTAATCTAATAAAAATAAATAGTAGAATTGTAAATCCCCAAAGAGACGAGCCTCCATAACTAAAAAACGGTAGCGGAATGCCTACTGTGGGTAATAAACCTATAACCATACCAATATTCACAATAACATGAAAAAACAGAATAGAAGCTAGGCTATATCCATAAATTCGGCCAAATTTATTGGTATGTGTTTCTGACAAATAAATAATTCTGTAAAGCATGAACATAAATAGGATAATTACTGAACTGGTTCCTAAAAATCCCCATTCTTCGCCAACGGTACTAAAAATATAATCTGTATGTTGTTCTGGTACAAAATTTCCTTTTGTAATATCTCCTTGTAAAAAACCTTTACCCGTTAAACCACCAGAGCTAATTGTTAATTCAGATTGATAAGAGTTGTACCCTATGTTTTTATTATCAATTTTAAGACCAAGTAAAACTTCAAATCGGTCTCTATGATGTTGTTTAAAAATGTTGTTATACACCAACCCTGTTCCTAGAATATACAGACTAGAAATAAGGTATATTGCTACTATTTTATGCCAATTAAAACGAATAAAACGTTTACCTCCTTTATAAATTGCATAGCCAACAAAAACAGAAATAAGAAGTATTAATGAGAAAATAACCCAAGATGAACCAAAGAAAATAGTTGCTATAAACAATATAATAGCAGCTGAGCCTATTAAAATGTAATTAAGTGTTAAGCCTTCTCTATTTAACACAAAAAAGAAAGCCAAATAAATTAAAGCGGAGCCAGCATCTGGTTGTAGAGTAATTAAAACTGCCGGTAAAAATATAATGATAAATGCTTTTATTTGATTTTTTACGAGCTTTAAGTTGTACTGCCTGTCACTTAATAATTTGGCAACTGCTAGGGCTGTAAAAGCTTTCACAAATTCCGAAGGTTGTAAGCTCATTCCGCCAAAACCAAACCAAGATTTTGCACCGTTAATTTCTTTTCCTAAAGGAAATAATAGTATTAAAGAAAATATAGATACTAAGTAAAAAATACTGGCAAAACGCTCGTAAAATTTAGAGTTTAAAAATAGAATTATGATTATTAAAGGTACGCTTAAACAAATCCAAATAATCTGTTTGCCATATTTGGTGCTAAAATCAAGAATATGATTATTTTCTGCTGTTTTAGAGGCAGCATAAATATTAACCCAACCAAAGCTTACCAAAATAATAAATAGGAAAACTAAAATCCAATCTATATTTGCAAAAATATTATTTCGTTCCTGACGCAATTTCTATCGATTTTGGAATTTGTTTGTTATAAATTTCTTGCAAACTTAAAGTAAGCATTCTTTCTTCTCTATATTTATTTGCTTTAGAAATACTTTTATGTAGATATTTTTCTATTAATAAGCTGGTTATGGGTGCTGCAATTGTAGATCCATAACCACCATTTTCTACAAAAATAGCCAAGGCAATTTTTGGATTATCTTTAGGGGCAAAGGCAACTAAAATGGAATGATCTGCCAATTGTTCTTTAAATCCGTTTACACGTATAAAGTTTTCTGCTGTACCTGTTTTTCCGCAGATATCAATACCTTTTACTTGACTCAACCTACCTGTTCCTGAAATAAAAACTTCGCGCATAGCTTCTATAACAGGTGTAAAATATTTAGTATCAATCGTGGTTTTTTTTGGGATTGTAAAAGCTGGGTTTGTAATTTTCTGGCTATTTATTTCTTTTACAATATGTGGAGTAAAAAAAGAGCCTTTATTAGCAATTGCTGCTGTAAAATTGGCCAATTGAATAGGTGTGGTAATTACTTCTCCTTGTCCAATGGCATTAGAGATAATGGTAGATCCGTTCCAAGTATATTTATAATGATCAGCATAATATTTTCCTGTAGGAATAAATCCCTTTTGACCGGCAGGTAAATCGTACCCTAAATAATTTCCCAAACCAAAACTACTTACGTGTTTGTTCCAATTATCTACGCCTTCTTTTGGATTATTATTCATTTCAACAATTCTCTTATAGGTATTAGAAAAATAACTATTACAAGACTTTGAAATGGCCGTTTTTAAATGAATAGGTCTTCCTACAATACCACAATGGCATCCCATAAACTCGTTTGCACTTCGGCCGTATCTATATCCGTGATAGCAGAGAAAAGAAGTTTCTTCGTCTATTACTTTTTCTTGTAAGCCAATTAATGCATTCATCATTTTAAAAGGAGATCCGGGTGCATATGCAGCTAATAAAGCTCTATCATATGCGGGTTTTTCTATAGTATCATTAAATAGTAGTATAGAGTTTTTAGAACGTTGTCTGCCTACCAATAAATTAGGGTCATAAGAAGGAGCAGTTACTAAGGCTAAAATTTCTCCTGTTGCTGGTTCTATGGCAACAATACCGCCTCGTTTTCCTGTCATTAATTTTTCTGCATATTCTTGTAAAACAATATCTAAAGTTAAGGTAATGTCTTTTCCGTTTTCTGGCAAGGTATCAAACTCTTTGTTTTTGTAGGAGCCAGTAACTTTGTTAAAACGATTTCTCTGAAGATATTTTTTCCCTTTTTTTCCTCTTAGAACTTCTTCATATTCTTTTTCTACACCAGCTTTACCAATAAGTTCTCCTTGCTCATATTCATCGCTATTTTTTGCTTTTCGTTCATCAACTTCACTAATATAACCCAACACATTTGCGGCAGATTTTATAGGATATTTTCTTATTATTCTTTTTTGAATATCAAAACCTTTGTACTTGTGTAGTTTCTCTTGTAAAAACGCAAAATCTTCTTTTGCCAATTGTTTTAAAAAAACGGAAGGTAAATAAGAAGCATAATGTTCTGCCTTATTATATCTTTTTAAAAACTCTTCTTTATCAATTTTTAATAAATTACAAAATTCTAAAGTGTCTAATTCTTTAACTTGGTTTGGCTGAATCATTACATCATAAGACAATTGATTTGCTACCAAAAGCACACCGTTTCTATCGTAAACATAGCCGCGTTCTGGGTAATCGAATACTGTTTTTACAGCAGCGTTTCTTATAGGGTTATACGTACCACCTTTTATTATTTGTAGTTGAAAAAGTCTTCCAATAAAGAGAAGGCCAACAAGTGTGATAAGAAAGTAAAGTAAAAAACTTCTTTGCATTATGATTCTTTGATAAAAATATAGGTTCCTAGAAAGAAGAGTAGGAGCGTAAAAATACTAGAAAATAAGGTATTTAAAATTACGTGCGTACCATTCTGAAGGCTAAAGTTAGCAAAAGAAAATAAGACGAAATGATGAATAACTGTTAAAGTTACCACATAATTAAAAACTTTACCAAAGGCTTCTGATTCTAGTTTAAAAAAGGAGAAATCTGCAGTGTCTTTCCTGAAAAATACATTTATAAAAAACAGTCTTAGATAACCAATACAGAGTAATGCTGAAGCGTGAATTCCGCCAGAATCTGAAAAAAAATCAACAGAAATACCTAGTAAAAAACACAAAAATAAGAATGTAAATCTATTTTCCTTTAAGGGATAAAAAAACACAAAAGAGATGTATAAATAAGGATTTACATACCCTAAAAAATTAATATTATTTAAGACAAGAACTTGTAAGAATAACAAGAATAGAAATAAAAGTGCAAGTTTTATTGTTTTATTCATCTTCTATAATATCTAAAGATTGAATTTCTTGCTTGTGTAAATTTTTAATAACTTGTACGTAGCCAAGGTTGCTCATGTCATTAAATAATTTTACTTCAATTTTATTGTCTGCAGTATTTACGTTGTCTATTTTTATGATAGTTCCTATGGGGATTCCTTCAGGAAAAATAGTAGACTTACCACCAGTTTCTATGGTGTCGCCAATTTTTAAAGGAGCTTGTCTTGGTATGTCTTTTAGCTGAACAATATTATAGTCTTTTTCATTCCAAGATAAGGTTCCAAAATAAAAGTTTTTATTTTTTATGCGAGCATTAATTTTGCTATTTCTATTTAAGATTGATTGTATTCTGGTGTAATTTTTAGAGGTGTTGTCGGTAATTCCAATAATTCCTTTGCTATTAATTACCGCCATTTCTTTATCTATTCCTTCAGTACTTCCTTTGTTAATCAACAAAAAATTAAAAGCTTTTGTATAGTCGTTTTTTATAATTTTTGCATTTGTAAACCTATATACCTGTTTATGTTTTACAATATCTACAATGGTATCATCTGGTTGTGAGGTAGCAATCTTATTATTTTCAAATAAATTTTTAAGACGTATATTCTCTTCTGCTAAAATTTTATTTTCAGATTTTAAATTTACATATTCAGTAATAGAAGAAACTTTGGCATAAAAGCCACCACTAATAAAATTAGCAGAATTTACATACTTGCTTTTTTGAAAATTAAGATTGTTAAATGTAATTGCCATTGCAATAAATTGCAACATTAAAAAAAACAGAAAAAACTTAAATTTCTGAAAAAAGTAAATAAGTTGTTGCATTGTTAGAACTTAAGAAACGTTAATGATTGTTATTTCATTAATACGTTTTTATATTTTTTTAGTTCTTTTAAAGCAACACCTGTTCCTCTTACAACTGCGCGTAACGGATCTTCAGCTACATAAACTGGCAAGTCTGTTTTTCTAGACAAACGTTTATCTAAGCCTCTTAACATAGATCCACCACCGGCTAAATAAATACCAGTATTGTAAATGTCTGCAGCTAATTCTGGAGGTGTTTTAGATAAGGTTTCCATGACAGCATCTTCAATTCTTAAAATAGATTTGTCTAAAGCTTTGGCTATTTCTCTATAAGAAACTTTTACTTGTTTTGGTTTGCCGCTTAATAAATCTCTTCCTTGAACCAATAATTCTTCTGGTGGAGTTTCTAAATCTTCTGTTGCGGCTCCTATTTGGATTTTAATTTTTTCTGCGGTAGTTTCTCCAACATGTAAATTATGTTGTGTACGCATGTAATACATAATATCATTGGTAAATAAATCTCCTGCAACTTTTACAGATTGATCACAGACAATACCTCCCAAAGCAATTACTGCTATTTCTGTTGTACCACCACCAATATCAATAATCATATTTCCTTTTGGCGCCATAATATCTATACCAACACCTATTGCTGCTGCCATTGGCTCATATATAAGATATATTTCTTTAGCGTTCATGTGTTTTGCAGAATCTCGTACAGCACGTTTTTCTACTTCTGTAATTCCGGATGGAATACAGATTACCATTCTTAAAGCTGGCGGAAAAAGTCTCTTTTTAATAGATGGAATTTGCTTTACAAACTCCTTAATCATTTCTTCGGAAGCTTGAAAATCTGCAATTACACCATCTTTAAGAGGACGAATTGTTTTGATGTTTTCATGGGTTTTTCCTTGCATTAAATTGGCTTCTTGACCAATTGCAATGATTTTTCCGGTAATCCTATTTCTTGCAACAATAGATGGGCTATCAATAACCACTTTACCATTGTGAATTATTAAAGTATTTGCCGTCCCTAAATCGATAGCAATATCTTCCGTCATAAAATCGAAAAAACCCATAAAATATCTTTGTTGTTTTTGTTTCTGTGTATTCTTACAAACTTACTAAATTTCTGAGTGTAAATTACATATTACTTATTAATGTTTAAAATGTCTTGTTCCTGTCATTACCATAGATATATTGTTGTTGTTACAATAGTCTATACTTAACTGATCTTTGATAGAACCTCCAGGTTGAATTACACTTTTTATGCCTGCATTGTCTGCAATTTCTACACAATCTGGAAAAGGAAAAAATGCATCACTAGCCATTACACTTCCGTTTAAATCAAATTTAAAAGAATTTGCTTTTTCTATTGCTTGGTTTAACGCATCAACTCTACTTGTTTGTCCTGTTCCTCCTGCTAATAATTGCTTGTTTTTTACAAGTATAATAGTGTTAGATTTTGTGTTTTTACACAATTTAGACGCAAATAACAAATCATCTAACTCATTTTGAGTTGGTTTATTGTTGGTAACGTATTTTAAATCTGATAATTGATCTGTAATACTATCTTTATCTTGTACTAAAGAACCATTTAAACAAGTTCTTACAGTTGTAGTAGGTAAAGCAACGTCTTTTTGAATTAAAATAATTCTGTTTTTCTTTCCTTTTAAAATGGTTAAAGCTTCATCAGAAAAAGAAGGAGCAATAACAACCTCGCAAAATAAGGTGTGAATTTTTTCAGCAGTTTCTTTGTCTATTTCTGTGTTTGCAATTAAAACACCACCAAAAGCAGAAACAGGGTCTCCGGCTAACGCATCTACATAGGCTTGTTTAATGGTTTCTCTTTGTGCAAAACCACAAGCATTGTTGTGTTTTAAAATAGCAAAAGTAGGTGCTTCTCCTTTAAATTCTTGAATTAAATTAACAGCAGCATCTACGTCTAATAAATTGTTGTAGCTTAATTCTTTACCATGAAGTTTATCAAACATAGCTTCTAAGTCTCCAAAGAAATATCCTTTTTGATGAGGATTTTCTCCATAACGTAAAACGTTTGCATTTTGTTCGCTAGCTTTGTAAACTATTTCATCTTCATTAAAGTAGTTAAAAATAGCAGTATCATAATGAGAAGAAATATTAAATGCTTTTGCAGCTAATTTTTTTCTTTCAGAAATTGTAGTTTCTCCATTTCCTTCAGAAAGAGTGTTTAAGAAACCTTCGTACTGGTCCATAGAAGAAAGAATAACTGTGTCTTTAAAATTCTTTGCAGCAGCTCTAATTAAAGAGATTCCTCCAATATCAATTTTTTCTACAATATCTTGTTCTGCAGCACCAGAAGCCACTGTTTTTTCAAACGGATATAAATCTACAATTACTAAATCTATTTGTGGAATATTATATTCTGCCAATTCTGCAACATCACTTTCGTTATCTTGTCTGTTAAGAATTCCTCCAAAAACTTTTGGATGCAATGTTTTAACTCTACCACCAAGAATAGAAGGGTAAGAAGTAACTTCGTCTACCGGAATAACATTGATTCCTAAATCTTTTATAAACTTTTCTGTACCACCTGTAGAGTAGATTGTTACATTAAGTTCATTTAATTTTTTTACAACTGGTTCTAGACCATCTTTGTGGAATACCGAAATTAATGCGGATTTAATTTTTTTTGAAGTGCTCATTTAGTGTTGTCTTGTTAAGCGTGCAAATTTAGGAAAAGCAATCTTCTAAGACAATAAAAGATAGTAACAAAACGCACAAGTAATTAACAACAAATTTTTAATGAAATTTTTGCAAAATTCAGGAGTTTTTCTAGTAGTAATTATGTTATTTTTATAAAAAGTATAAAAACGTTAAATATAAATCAGTAAACTTACAATATTCTTGATAGTTTTCTGCAAACATATTCTAAAAGGGCGGTGTCTTTTTCGGAAAATGTATTCGCGGTATGAGAGTCAATATCTATTTGACCAATGTTTTCTCCGTTTACAAAAATTGGAATTACAATTTCTGATTTTACTTTCCATCCACAAGAAATATAATTGTCTTGTTCCGAAACATCTTGCACAATAAAGTTTTCATTACTTACAGCAACTTGTCCGCAAATACCTTTGCCAAAAGGTATAATGGTATGTTCTGTTTCTTCACCTGTATATTGGGCTAATTTTAATTCGTTTTTATCTCCATTTTTAAAATAGAAACCTACCCAGTCATAATAACTAATTTCACTTTCTAAAAAATCACAAATGGTTTGTAGTTTGTTTTCGGTTGAGGCATTACTGATGATTATGGTATCAATTTTTTCTTGTAAATTTTCTAAATTCATTGTATCTGGTTTGGCATTATATCATTGGCTAAAATAAATTAAAAATCTTTTCGAAATGCATAAAAATACTATAGATTTTTGTGTGATGTAGTTTAAAATACGCTTCTTTTTATCGTTTTATTTTAATAATATTATTATTCATAATTACTTGTAAGGAACTTTAACAAAAAATTAAATTTACTTATTGTAAATTTGCAAAAGCAATGAAACAAGTTTTTTCTAAAATAGCATCTATTTTATTAGCACTTTTGGTGTTATTCTCTACCTTTTCTTTTACGGTAGAAAAGCACTATTGCGGAGATTTTTTAATGGATGTTTCTTTTGTTGGTGATGCAGATGATTGTGGAATGGAAATGCAAAAAATTGCTACCAAGAAAAATTGCTGTAAAGATGAAATACATAAAGTAGAAGGTCAAGATAAATTACAAACAAATAAAATCGAAAAAATTACTTTTGCTAAAAAGCAATTTTTAACTGCTTTTGTAATTGCTTACACAGATTTATGTATCATTAAAGAATCTGATATTTATTTTTATCCAGATTTTTCTCCACCTGAAGTTTCTTCAGATTATCGGGTTTTATACCAAACATTTTTAATTTGATTTTGATTTTTAATCTCTAGATATCGCTCAAAATGCGATAAAAAGTAGCGTTAATAATTCAAATTAAAACATACAATGAAAAAATATATAATAAGTAGTTTTCTACTATTTATTCCTATCATACTCTTTTCTCAAACTACCTTTAAAGGGATGATTATGGATAAAAATAATCCAAAAGATAATTTAGGTGTTGCCGATGTAACCGTACATTGGTTAAACACAAATGTAAGTGCAATTACAAATAAAAAAGGTTGGTTTACCATAGATTATAAACCAGCGTATAAAAAATTAGTGATTCATTATTTAGGGTATAAAACAGATACTTTAACCATCACAAGCCTTAAACCTATACATCATTTTATAACACCAGAAGGCAGTTTAGATGAAGTAGTTGTTAAAACTCAAAAGAAAACTACATACAAGTCTTTCTTAGCTACTACCAATATGTTTACGGTTAATTCTGAAGAATTATTAAAAGCAGCTTGCTGTAATTTGGCAGAAAGTTTTGAAACAAACCCTTCTATTGATGTTAGTTTTTCTGATGCTTTAACAGGTACAAAACAAATACAAATGTTAGGTTTAACTAGTCCGTATTTGTTAATTACACAAGAAAATATTCCTTCGGTAAGAGGTGCTAGTCAGGTTTTTGGAATGACATTTACGCCTGGTACTTGGGTAGAAAGTATTCAAATTACAAAAGGAGCAGGTTCTGTAGTAAATGGTTATGAGAGTATTTCTGGACAAATAAATGCAGAATTGGTAAAACCGTTTTCTGATAATAAATTCTTTTTAAATGCGTATTCTTCTTTAAATGGCAGACTAGAATTGAATACACATTTTAATCAAAAAGTATCTGATAAATGGGCTACAGGTGTTTATATTCATGGAAATTATAGAGGAGAAAAGTTTGATAAAAACAACGATAATTTTCTAGACAGTCCTTTGGCTAATCAAATAAATGTTATGAATAGATGGCAGTTTATTGATGCAGAAAAAGGCTGGGTAAGTTTTATAAATGTTCGTTTTTTAAATGATGAAAAACAAACTGGCGAGCTCAATTTTAATCCTAAATTAGATAAAGGGACAGTAAATGCTTGGGGAAGTGAAATAGATACAAAACGTTTTGAAACTTCTGCAAAATTAGGCTATGTTTTTCCAGAGTTGCCTTTTCAAAGTGTAGGTTTTCAGTTTGCGTATAGCAATCATCAACAAGATTCTTATTTTGGACAAAGAACTTATGAAATAGCACATGAAAGTATCTTTTCTAATATTATTTTTAACTCAATTATTGGAGACACTAGAAACAAGTTTAAAACAGGTATTGGTTTTACGCATGATAATTATAAAGAATTGGTAAATATTACAGATTATGGCAGAAAAGAAACTTCTGCAGGTGCCTTTTTTGAATACGCTTTTGATAATTTAAACGATTTTAGTTTAACCGCAGGTTTGCGTATAGATACACATAATTTATTAGGAACTTTTGTTACGCCAAGAATTCATGCAAGATATGTGCCTTGGGAAAATAGTGTTTTTAGAGTTTCTGCCGGAAGAGGAAAAAGAAGTGCAAATATATTTGCGGAAAATCAACAATTTTTTGCAAGTTCTAGACAGATAAATATTGATAATGTTGGTGGTAATATCTATGGATTAAATCCGGAAGTTGCTTGGAATTATGGTGTTTCTTACATGCAAAAGTTTAATATATTCAATAAAAATGGAGATATTACTTTTGATTTTTATCAAACAGATTTCACCAACCAAGTAGTGGTAGATTGGGAAAATCCACAAGAAATATCATTTTATAATTTAGATGGAAAAAGTATTGCCAACAGTTTTCAGGTGGAAGTAAATTACAACATTGCGCCATATTTTAATTTTAGAACCGCATATAAATATTTCGATATTTCTACAGATTATACGTCTGGTAATTTGCAAAAACCAATGCAGCCTAAAAATAGATTTTTTGCAAACCTTTCTTATGAAACTCCGGCTAAAGAAACCGGCGCACAATGGAAATTTGACGTTACATTTAACAATATAGGAAAACAACGTTTGCCAAATACAGTCTCAAATCCTTTGCAATATCAATTAGCATCACATTCAGATGCTTTTCAATTGTTAAATGCGCAAATTACAAAGGTATTTTCTAACAAGTTTGAAATGTATGCCGGTGTAGAAAATTTGACCAATGTTCAACAAGAAAATCCTATTTTGGCAAGTGATGATCCTTTTGGAGATTATTTTGATTCAACCATTGTGTATTCACCAATTTTTGGAAGAGCAATGTATGTAGGTTTAAGATATAAAATTAAATAGTTAATAAAGAAGTAATAACAATTTGTCACTTCGAGTGATTTTTCTGAAGAATAAAGAAAAATAGTATCGAGCAGTTTTTTTTAATGTTCTTTATTACATTTACTTTTCCTTATCAGTCAAAGAAAACACTTGAACTGACAGAAATTAAAATCAATAAAAATGAAAAAAATAATTTTAGTATTCAGTTTGTTTTTGATAGGGTTTTCTGTTCAATCACAGGAGGTAAAAAAGAAAAAAAACGCAAAAATTACTATGCAAGTAGATGGTATTTGCGGTATGTGTAAAAAAAGAATAGAAACAGCAGCTTTAAAAACAAAGGGCGTAAAATTTGCAATTTGGAGTGTAGAAACACATCAATTAAATTTAATTTTAGATGAGCGTAAAACGGATGTACCTACTGTGCAACAAAATATTTTAGCCGTTGGTCATGATGTTTTTGATGGGGATAATCAAAAAGTTGTGGCAACTAACGAAGCATACAATTCTGTACATCCTTGTTGTAAGTACAGAGATGAAGAAATTATTTTAGATCATAATGGCGATTTAAAAAAACAACAGAAAGAAGAATAATCAATTTTGAATTGTTGTTTGGTTTTTAAGAAGTAAAATATAATTGGCAATCTTTTATACATAGAAATTAGCTACCTACTAATGAGTATTTTTTCTATATAATTGGTTACCAATTATTATTTCTTTAAATTTGAAAAAAAACAACATGAAAAATATTATTTTCACCCTACTTTTTTCGCTTATAATCAACTATTCACATGCCGCTAAAATAGCTGTAATTATTGCTATTGGAGATTATCCTAAAAAGGGAGATTGGACCAGTATTAGTTCAGAAAATGATGTTCCATTAATAAAAAACACTTTATTAAATCAAGGTTTTTTAAATGATAATATTTATTTAATTCAAGATAAAAAAGCTACTAAAAAAGGCATTCTAAAATTATTATCTAAAATAAAAAGCAATTTACAGGAAGGAGATATTTTAATGATTCATGTGTCTAGTCATGGGCAACAAATAGCAGATCAAAATGGTGATGAAATAGATGACATGGATGAAGCCATTGTGCCGTATGATGCAGACGCTTATTTTACAGAAGGCAAATATGAAGGCGAAAATCACCTTAGAGATGATGAGCTAAATGTAATTTTTAATGAGTTTAGAAATAAGTTAGGAAAAAAAGGACAACTAGTAGTTACTTTTGATTCTTGCCATTCTGGCTCAGCAACTAGAGGGAAAGTTAGAGGAGGAAAACCTGTTTTTGCTCCGAAAGATTGGAAACCTGAAAAGAATGGTAAAGAAAATGCTTCTGATATGATGGAAAAAGTAGCTTTATCAGAAAATGCTTCTCCGTTTATATTTATTTCAGGAGCTTCTGCAAACGAATTAAATTATGAATATAAAGGAAATGGATCTTTAAGTTATGCCATTTCAAAAGCATTTAATGAATTAGGTAAAGGTTTTAGTTACAGACAACTTTTTGCAAAAATATCTTCGATAATGGCAGTTGTTTCTAGCAATCAAACACCAACTATTGAAGGAGATTTAGATTATGAAATTTTTAGTGGAGATTATGTAGAACAACAATCTTACTTTTCTCTAAAAGAAATAGAAAACGATAGAAAAATTGTAATTAACGGAGGAAACATCAATAGACTTTTTCCGGGTACAAAAATTTTCTTAACTGCTTCTACTGCCTTAAAACCAACAGAAGAAACCATTCTATCTAGAGGGAAAATAAAGGAAACTACGAACACAACGGCAACCATCACTTTAGAGAATCCTTTAAAAAGTACAAATAGTGCTGAGTATTCTGTTTTTATAGATGAATATGTTTTTGATCAAATAAAAGTAAATGTTTACTTAGATTCACTTTTAACAGCTACAGATAAAGAAGCAATTGATACAAAATTTAAAAATGAAACTTTTGTTGATTTGGTTGCTAAAAATGCCAATCCTCAATTATACATCACCAAAGAAAATGGTAGTTTTAGTATAAAAGATGCTACCAACCATACGCTTATTAAAAATAATTTGGAAGTTTATGAAATAGACCCTATTATTTTTACTTACGCGCAAGGAAGTTATTTAAAGAATTTACACATGTCTAATAATGAGTATCAATTAGATATTGATTTACTTAAATTAGATGAAAATAAAAAATTAGTACAAAATAATGGTGTGATGCCCGTTTTTAATACAAAAGGAGATGAAGCACGATTAAAAGTAACAAATAACGGAGCTAGACCTGTTTATTTTTCTGTGATAGAATTAAACACACAAGGAGAATTTGTTCCTTTTATACCTAGTAAAAAATGTCCGTATACAAATGACGAGCGGAAAATTGCTCCCGGAAAAAGTATTGTCTTAAGAGATTGTAAGGTAACGTTTGGGCCTCCTTATGAAAAAATTATATTAAAAGCTTTTGCAGGTAGTACACCTATTGATTTTAATACGCTAAGTTCTAGAGGTCCAAAAAATCCTTTAGAAGGTATTGTAAAGAGAAGTGGAAGTAGAGGTTCAGAAACAGAAAGTGCAGATGTAGAAGGGTATACTACAGAGTTTGTGTATGAGATAAAAGATTAATTTTTAGCGTATGAAGTTTAGAATATTTTTTATTTTTTTTCTGGGCGCTTTTTTTTTACATGCCCAAGAAAATGAAAGAGGTTCTACTACAGAAAGTACTAAAAAAGATACTGTAATAGGCACAAAAAGAGCGCTGGTTATTGGAATATCTGAATATGATTCTTCTAAATTAACGCTTAAATATGCCGATGATGATGCAGAGCTTTTTACATCATACTTAACCAAAATAGAAAAGGTTAAAGAAGAAAATATTACACTACTCACCAATAAAGAAGCTTCCTCATTTAACATTCTTAACGGGTTACAGCAATTAATTAAATCTACCAAGAAAAATGATATTGTATACCTGTTTTTTGCAGGTCATGGAGATGTTGTAAGTAAGGATAATGTAGAAGAAAAGATTGGGTTTTTGCTAGCCTCAAATGTAAATGATAGTCGTGAGTTTTATGGTACACAAGGTGTGGTGCCTTTTCATGAAATAAGTGTAACTGTAAATGCCATTGCCAACAAAGAAGCTAAAATAATTTTGGTTTTAGACGCTTGTAGGTCTGGATATTTATCTTCCGAAGGAACAAAAAATAACTTAGAAACCTTTAATAAATATCTAGAAAATTCTACAAAATTACTAAGTTGTAATCCTAATGAATTGTCTTATGAAGGAGACAACTTAACCATTAATGAAGTAAAAAAAGGAAACGGATATTTTACCTATTATTTGGTATTAGGTTTAATGGGCGCAGCCGATTTATTACAAGATAATAAATTGCAATATTTTGAGTTGCAAAGCTTTTTAGATGTCAATGTAAAATTGGCTACCAACAACAGGCAAACTCCAATGGTAAAATCTAAATCTTCTACAGATTTTTTTAGAAGCCTTACTGCTAATGATAAAAAAGAAGCCTTAGAACAAGTACAAAATCCATCAGGAATAAAAAACTTATTACTAAACAGAAGTGGTTCTAGTAAAAATGAAATGCTCTTAAATTTAAATTCTGATATCATTCAACAATTTAATAAAGCATTGGCAACTGAAAATTATTATGGAAATTCTGAAAGTGCTTATGAAATAATTAAGAAAGCAGAAAAACAGCAAAGAAACAAAGAAGAAATAGTTCAATTAATGAAAAATAAATTAATTGTTGCGCTTTCTACCAGAGCACAACTTTTAATTAACGATTATATTGGCAATGTAGCCGTTTTACCAAACGGAAATACGTTTGTTAAAAATGCCAAACACTTAGAGATTTGTTTGGATTTACTAGAAAAAGACAATTTTAGTTATCAGCGTATGTTAACAAGTAAATTGTTTTTAGAAGCGTATGCTATTATCAGAAATAAACAGCTGGCAAAATATCCAATTGCAAAACAAAAGTTAGAAAAAGCGTTGCAAATGGAAACCAAAGCAGCATACATACACAATGCTTTGGGGATTGTTTTAAATTATGAAGAAGATTATAAACGTTCTTTTGATCATTATGAAAAAGCACAGAAATTAATACCAAGTTGGGTTTTTCCTTTTAATAATATGGGCTTAAACTACTACGATAAAAGTGATTATCCGAACGCAATTAAATATTTAAAAATTGCGCTTTCTAAAAAACAGACTAATGGCAATGTATATAATAGTTTGGGCGTTTTAAGCAATGCAAAAGGCAAGTATAGTGAGGCAGAAATGTATTATCACAAAGTAAAAGAAGTAAACGGAACGTATTTACCTATTACCTTACGCAATTTAGGAAGCTTATACGAAAACAAAGGAAACGTAAAAAAGGCCGTAGATTATTTTTTAGAAGCTTTAGATAAAGATAGCACAGACGTGTATTCTATTTTTAGTTATGCAGATATTTTAATTGATGAAAATATTGATCCGCAAAAAGCAAAACAATTATTACAAAAGGCTATTAAATTAGAACCCTATTTTTCTGGAGGATATGCAAAATACGCAGATTTTTTAAGAAGATATCCTAAGAATAATACTGATTTGGTAAAAGCAGATAGCTTGTATAAAATTGCAATTAAAAACAATCCGTTTTACGTTTGGGCTTATGCAGGAAAAGGCTGGTTGCTTAAAAAACAAAAAAAGAATGACGAAGCATTGGCTTCATTTCTAGCAGGTATTAAAAAGAATCCTAAAAAAGCCAGCGCCTACTACTATTTAGGAAATTATTATAACAATGGTTTAAGTAATAAAGAAAAAGCAAGAGAATATTTTGAGCAATCTTTACAAACCGATTCCTTTTATATGCCTGCGTATAAGGGGCTTATTACTTTATTAAATTCAGAAAAAAAGTATGAAGAATCTATAGAAATGTTACAAAAGGTGATTCAAAGAAATCCGGAAGCACCACTTTTGTACAACCTTCTTGGAAATACTTTTTACAGTAAAAAAGAATATGAAAAGGCTATTCTTTATTATCAAAAAGCCATACAAGTAGATGGTACTTTTGCCAAAGGATACTCAAATTTGGGGTATTGTAAATTGCTTGCTAAAGAATATGAGGAGGCAACCAATTATTTTAAGTTGGCAGCAAAATACAATCCGTATAATCATAAAGTTTCTAGTTTTTCGAAGTTATATTTATTGCAAGCTAGAAAAGCCAAAAGAAGTAATCACCTAGAAGAAGCAAAAGTTGTTTTAGAGCAAGCCTATCAATTAGATTCAAGTTTGGCAACTGTTTTTGCGATGACAGAATGGTACTATTTTACAAATGAGTCTCATAAAACAGCTGAATTAATTGAAGAACTAAATTCTTTTTCAGCAGCCAAAAGTTGGCAAATAAAAAAATATGAATTGCTGACTAAAATTTATATCGATTTAAAAGAAAAAGACAAGGCACAGGTATATTTATCAGCATTACAAAAAATAAATCCAACACCTAATTATATTTTACAAGCCTTAGTGTATTCTTTACAAAATAAGGGTACAGAAGCAAAAGCTAGTTTACAAAAAGTAAATTCTATCTTGCTTAGAGATAAGTTTTTAGAAAGAAATTACAGTACTACTACTATGAAAGCTATTCAAAAACTGCAAAAATGAAAAACAAACTAATTTTAGCAATATCATTCTTTTTTACTTTTTTAAACTTTGGCTTATTTGCTGGAGTAAATATTAACAATGGTAATTTTTATATTTCCTATACAGATGTAAGTTTAAAAAAATACCAATCTGCTTTTGAATCCATTACAAGAACGTACAACTCAAAATCTACTTATGTTGGTTTATTTGGTTATGGTTGGGGAACAAAATTTGAAACATATCTAAGAGCGTATCCAGATGGTTCTTTAAAAGTTAAAGAACATGGAACAGGAAATACAAATCTTTTTACATCGCCTTTAATGACCAATGATTTAATTGAAATGATGATAGATGATTTAATGGAAGTCATTTTAGAAGAAGAAGGAATTTTGAATAATCCGGAAGCAATTGCTAGTGAAATTGAAAAATTAAAATCAGATTTTACATATAGAACAAATAAATGGGACGCCTATGTAGCACAAGGTGTATTGGAGTATACTAAAGATTTTCCGGTAGGAATGGAGTGGAACGCATTTTTTACATCAACCCAACAAATTGTTTTAACAGAAGAAGGTTATTTAAGAAAAGAAAAATCGAATATAAAAACAGAACTGTTTAATTTAGAAGGGCAATTAATTAAATACGATCTAGGAAATGGAAAATTTAACACCCTTTCTTATTCTAATAATACACTATCTAGCATAACTACAGCAGATGGTTTTACCGCAAAATTTAACATCAATACAAATGGTTTTGTAACAAGAATTAGTTTTAATGATAAAGAAGCTGTATTTACTTATGAAGGTAAAAAATTAATTTATGCTATAGACACCTATCATTATCAGTATAAATATGAATATGATGAAAGTTATAATTTAACTAAAATTATATACAACCCAGTAAGATTAAAAGGAGTAGCTGAAGATGCTCAACTAATGACGTATCACCCTAAAACTATGTATATAAAAAGTATTACAGAAAGAAGTGGGAATACTGTACATTATAATTATCAAGTATTTTACAATGAAGATGGTTCTGTAGATGATACACATTATGCTACATCAATTACTAAAAAGGGTTTTGGTGATAAATTGGTTACCAATACCTATGAATATTTTATGGGTAAAAAGGAAAACGGACATCATTACACAAAAAAAATTATTACAAAAATTACAGGGATAAAAACAATTACAGAATATGACGAATTATGTAGATTTAAGCCCATAAGCATTAAAAGAGGTAGACATACAACAACCTTTGCGTATAACAATAGGTGTTTACTTACTAAAAAATATTCTTCTCGTGGAGATTCTATCAATATGAAATACCATCCAACATTAGAGAAAATTACTTATGTAAAAAATAATGATGGAATTACAGAATTTGAATATGATGCCAAAGCGAATTTAACCTACGCAAAAAATGAAAAAGAGGTTTGGGTAAAATTAATTTATAATGAAAAAGATAAAGTTAAAACCATGCTACAAGCAGATAAAGAATTGCTTTTTACGTACAATAAAATAGGAAAACCTGTTAAAATAGTATTGAAAGATGTGGGATCTATAAACGTTACGTATAAAGAAAATGGCAAAATTAAGGGAGTTGCAAGTGAAGATGGTCATAAAATGGCATTGCAAGTTACTCAGGCTTTTCAAGATTTGTTAAAATTGGTAAAACCAGCAGGCGTTAATTTAAAGATGTAGAGAATATGAAAATGATTTATTCAATATTCTTCTTCTTTTTTTTTACTTTTTCTTATGCTCAAGAAATAGATAAAACTTCTGAAGAATATAACGAAATTGAGAGTTTGTTTCATGTGGGTAAGCTTTATTATAAAAGTAAAATATATGATTTAGCGAAAGTAAAAACAGAAAAAGCAGTTAAATTGTATGCTGCTAATTACAAGGTTAAAACAAAATTATTGGCCGAAATAAAGTTACTGTTAGGTCTTTTATATGCTTATGAAAAAGAAACGAATACAGCTATTTCACAAATAGAAGAAGCTTTACAGATTTTTAGCGAGAATAAAGAGAATAAAGAGAATAATTATGTAGATGTGAGCACTACACAGGCAATTTTAGGCGGACTTTATTCTACTGCCGGTCGTTATGAAGAGTCTTTTGTTGTCTTAAAAGAAACACTCAATAATTTTAAGATTATTAATTTAGAATCGAAAAAAATTTACCTCTCAAACCTTAATCAGTTAGTTAATGTAAGTGGTAGGATTCACAGAGAAGATGACCAATTAAAATATGTACAAGAATCACTCATACTTTCTAGTGAAATTTACGGTCCTAATTCTATTAATTATGCTGAAAATTTAGAGGTACTCGCAGGTTCTTTTTACTCGATTAAAGATTTTACAAAAGCACAAGACTTAAACAACAAAGCACTGTTAATTAGGAGAGAATTTTATGGTGATAAAGATATAAATGTAGTTGCAAGTTTACAGCAATTAGGAAGTATTTCAGAACAATTAGGCGCCTATAAAGTAGCTTTACAGTATTATAATGAAGCCCTTTTAATTCAACAGAAAGAAATAGGTGAAAATAAAATTGAAACCGCTACAACTTTAGCAATTATAGGTGAATTAAAAGGAAAATTGGCAGACTATGAAACTGCAATTTTTTTATTTAAAGAAAGTATAAAAATCTTTCAAGACAATCAAATAGAGAATGAAGATTATTATTTTATTTTAAGCTGTTATGCAAGCGTTTTAGAAAAAACAGGAAACAGTAAAGAAGCCTTAAAAATTTGTGAAAATTCATTATTAAATATAAAAAAGAAATATGGAGGTTATAATTTAGCTGAAATTTCTATTTTAAATAGTATTGCAAGTCATTATATGCTTAGGTATGAATTTGATAAAACGCTAAATGCATTAAAAGAAAGTTTAAGTATTGCAGAACAAAATGTTGGTTATAATGAAGAGAATATTTTTTCAATATTACTAGAATTCAGTAATGTATATAGCTTTTCTGGTGACTATGAAAAAGCATTAGAATTTAGTGATAAGGCTCATGAGAAAATGGCTGTTTTAAGTAATGAAAAAACGTTACAAAAACGCTATATGTTTAACTTAGGTACAATTTATTTAAGGCAAAATAAATTTAAAGAAGCTAAGGAAATATTAATTCAGATAAAGAAAGAAATTAAAAACACTATAGATCCTGATTATTTATTGGTGAATCAACGTTTAAGAAATGTCTATTTTGGATTGGAAAAATTTAAGAAAACGCTACAAATAAGTAAAGAAATAAATGATATTGTTGTTAAAAACATTCAAAAAAATTTCAAATTTATGTCTGCCGATGAAAAAAAGAATTTTATAAACCATGTAGTGCAAACAGATATTCACCTTTTAAGTTTAATTCTTAGGGCAAAAGAATTTCCTGCCCATAAATTAGAAGAAAGTACTACTTTATTACTAAACAATATTTTAATGTTAAAGGGGCTTTTATTAAATTCATCAAAAAATGTTTTCACCAATTTAAAAAGTTTAAACGATATAAAAATTGATGAAAAAATAGAAATGTATAGAGATAAAAAGATATTTGTTACTTCAGAACTCCAATTGGCAGTTAAAAAGAGGTCAAAATCGTTTTTAGAACAAAAAGAAGCCTTAGAAACTTTAGAGAAAGAAATAATAAAAATTCACAGTAAGTATTTTAAAGAAGTAGAAAAATATCAGAAAGACTGGAAATTAACAAATTTACAAGAAAATGAAATTGCAATTGAGTTTAGCCATTATAAAGTTTATAACAAAAACTATAATCAAAGCACTGTTTTTTATGTAGCCTACATCTATAAAAAAGATTGGAAAACACCAAAAGCAATAGATTTATTCGAAGAACATGAATTAAATACATACTTTGCTTCAGCAAAAACACCCAACAATTTATACAAAACTAGAGGGTCAGAATTAAGCTCTACAAAAGCCCAATTTGCTGTTGCAGATAGTATTTACAAACTAGTTTGGCAACCTTTAGAAAAGCATTTAAAAAATAGTAAAACTGTTTATTTTTCTCCGGATGGATTGTTGCATAAAATACCTTTTGCAGCGCTGCCAAATAAAGACAATAAATTAATTAGCGAGATGTACAACATTCAACAAATGGGAAATACTGCTGATGTACATATTAATAATAAACTGCCAAATTTAAACGACGCATTGTTAATAGGAGGAGTAAAGTACGAGTATAAAGTTGATAAAACGAAAAAGAAAAAAGCCACTACTTATGCTATTTTGCAAGGCGAAAATTTATTGGGAGACGAAAAAAACAGAAATGTTTCTAGAAATGGATTTGATTATTTATTGGGCACACAAGAGGAAATTACAAACATAAAAGCAGTTTTAGAAAACAGTAAACAACTTTCTGGTTATAATGCCACGGAAACAGCTTTTAAAGAACTGAGTGGTAAAAGTCCTTCAATTTTACATATTGCTACACATGGTTTTTTCTTTCCAAAGTTAGAAGAAAAAATAAATAATAATGAAATTATTGGAGGTGAAAAAAAATTAAATGTAGCCGAAAATCCTTTGCTTCGTTCTGGTTTGTTATTTGCAAATGCCAACTATGCTTGGCAACATGGTAACAATCCGTATGATAAAGATGATGGAATTTTAACGGCTTTAGAGATTTCTAATTTAGATTTTAAAAATACAGATATTGTAATTTTAAGTGCTTGCGAAACAGGGTTAGGAGATATTGAAGGATCGGAAGGAGTATATGGTTTGCAAAGAGCTTTTAAAATGGCAGGTGTAAAAACCATAATTATGAGTTTATGGCCTGTGCCAGATAAGGAAACCGCAGAATTTATGAATTTGTTTTACAGCAAATGGAAAACCTATAACAATCCTAAAAAAGCGTTTAAAGAAGCACAAAACCAGATGATGAAAAAATACAGAGGTGAACCTGAAAAATGGGCGGCTTTTGTGTATTTTGAGTAAAAGTAGAGAAGTAAATTACCAGACCTTAATTACGGTTTTAGTATTTAATTCTCTAATATCTGGTGTTTGTTTACCGTTTGTTAATAAGATTACTTCTTTTAAAACTTTATTTATAAAAGCATCTGATAAAATAATCTCTTTTTGCATGTCTTTTTCTTTGTATAAATAACCAAACTGCTGTTTTAAAATTTTTAAATATGCTGTTGTAAATGCGCCATTACCCAATTCTTTGTTTTCATAAGCAACATCAGAACCTGATGAAGCAGATAATATGGTAACGCCAGATTTAGATAAAAAATCATCAAATAAAGTACCTACAATTTCTGATACTTTAAATCTAGGTTTCTTTTGTGTAGATTGAGTTACACTTCCTCTTTCGCCATTTTTAGGTGCATTTGTTGTGTTGCTTTCTAGTGAATCTGAGTCTAAATCTAAGGTATTTCCTGCATGACAAGTGTCCATTAATAATAACTTATTTTCAGCTTTAGAAACAGTCAGTTTCTCTATAAGAGTTTTAAAGGAAACTCCATTTTTGGTAACATTTATAAAATCCATATTATAAGGAGCGTAATAATAATTGTTTGCTTTGTCTAAAACGCCGTGTCCTGCTAAAAAAATAATTATTTGATCTTCTTTTTTTGTGTTTTTTAAAAACTGTGCAATTTCAAATTCTATGTTTTTTTTTGTGGCAGCTTCATTGGTGAGTTGTTTTACATAAGTTTTGTGAAAAGAAAAGGGATTTGCATTTGAGAAAATTTCATTATTGTTGATGTTGTATTTTATTTTATCAACCAGTGGTTTCGATGCTAATATCCAATTTGGAGAGGCATTTTTAATAGAAATACCTTTAATTGCGTACTTTTCATCAATAAATGTATTGCTGTCTAAAATTTCACCTTTTAAATTATAGGTAACAGTTTTGTATCTAAACTCGTTTAAATTACTGCTTAAAACTGTTATTTTTGTTCCATCTTCAGAAATTGAGGCTTTCTCTAAATGTGATAATTTAATTGGTATTTTTATGGGAATTGAATCTTTTTCTAAATTCAGAACAAAGGCTTCGTCATCGCCAGCGTTAAACAATAAAAATGTACCATTCTTACTAATGTCTTTAAAATACGGATTGTAAGCATTTCCTTCTTTAATGGCTGGTTTGCCAAATTCTTTATAATGATCTATATAAAAAGTAGTGGTCGCTATTTTTTTTGTTGATGAATTTCCGATAGAAATATCAATTTTATTTTTTAGTGTTTTTCTATTGTAAGAAAAATGCAACCAATTATTGTTTAAAAGCGGTTGTAAATTATTTGCTTCTTGTTCAAAATTAATATCAAAAGGCAGGTCAATTTTAATAAAATTATTGGTTTCTACTTTAAATTTATAAAAATCATTATTAAGAGTTCTAAGATAAAATTCATTGTTTGAATTGGAGGTATAAATTTGTTTGTAAAATGAAATGCGTTCTTTTTTAAAATCTTTAGGAAACGTAATTTCTGTAATTTTATGAGCCTCGTAGTCCCATAGAAAACAAGTATTGTTCGTGTCGTCTATTTCTAACCAAAGGTTGGTTTTGCTTCCAAATGGGTACATTTTTCCGATTGAAGTGTACATACCCTGGTATTTTTTTAAATTTCCAATATTTTTATTTTTAGAAGATTGTAAGGTATAATTTTCACCTAAAAATTTACGATTAAAATTAGTTTTGGTAAGTGAGTCTAGTTTTCCGTACACATTCGCAATGTCAAAAGCATCTTTGTCTGCAAATGTTAAATTGTAAGCAGCTTGTTCATATTCAGAAACACCTATGCTTACCACGTATAAGTCTCCTTTTTTATTGGGTGCAGATGAAGCGGCTATTTTTTGAGTTGGTTGTATTTCATTAAATTCTTTTTTGTTTTTTCGTATTTCAATAGCTTTGTTCAGCAGCGTAAGATATTCTTGATTTGGTGTTCCAAAAATAGCTAAAACTTCTTGTGGTTTAAAAATAACAGGATCTGCTTTTTCTAAGGATATTACCTTATTATCTTTTGTGGCGTATAAAAAATCGCTTGCATTTGTGTTGCTAAAGTAATGGTTATTGTTGCTGTAAAAAATATGTTCTTTAGCAGAAGCATGAAACATTCCTCCTAAGTTTTCAAACGTTGTTACGTCTACAATACTAGTGTTTCCGTTTGCATAACTTATCATTAATTTTGAAGCATCTTTATTTAATGAAATTACTTTTGGCTTTTTAAAAGCACTATTGGGTACTTTTTTATTGTCCATAAAAACACCAATATCTTCAATAATCATGGCAAGTTTATTATTTACATAACTTAAATCATTAATATAGATACAAGGTTTATTTTCTGAAATAAAAGTGTTGTTTTCTTTTAGGATAAAAAAGATACTTTCTTTAGAGCACTTTCCCAATTCAGACTGAAAAAATGAATTGCTAATTATAAAACCATCGTCTGCTTGATGCAACAAATAATTACCACTTTTTAATTGTTCTTCAAAAATGATGGTGTTAGATTTTGTTCTAATTTGTACCAAATTTTTTTCATTAATGGTTAAAATATGTTTGGCGTTATTAGAGAATTTAGCAAACTTATAAAGTCCCGGAATAGGGATGGTTTCATCATTTTTAACCAGTGCCAAAGGTTGAGGTTTGGTATGCCCTGTATTGTAATATTTTTCTGGACTTAAAAGTAAATAATTAGAATGGTTGTCATAATCTATAATACTAGAATAGGAATCTTTTAAATTATGAATCTTAGTAATGATGTCTTCTTTAAATTGATATTTAAAAATAGACCTTTCGTTTAAAGAAATAGTATTTCCTTGAAATAGCAAACAACCATTTATTTTATCGAAGAAATAATTAGAATTAAAATATACATTATGATGTACTTCTAAATAATTTTTAAAATCTAACGAATGAAAACGATTGTAAAAAGTACCTTTAGTAAAATGCTTAATTTTTAATTCTTGATTTTCTAATCCATACATTAAAAAACCATTATCTGGTAAAAATAGACCGTTATAAAACTTTTGAGAAAAGTTAGGATATATATTTTCTCTATTCAGTTTTAAAGCATCAATAACCGAAAAAGTAGCAATATCATTAAAGTTGTCATTAAAAGTATTTGTAAATAGTATTTCATTTTTACTTTGAAGGTATGCGGCTGTATAGCTGTTATTTTTAGAAGCTATTTTTTGGATGGTAAACTTGTTGTTTTTAAAGTTGATACGTAATGGTTTGTCTGATAAAAAGCTAGTACTGGTAATAATTAAAGTGTTGTGATCTGCAAAAGAATCTGAAACCTTGGTAGTAAACAATAAGCTATGCCAAGGTGTGGTAATTTCTGGGGTTTTAGATCTTACTCCCTTTTTATAGGAATAAATAGAGAGTAGGTTTTCTTTTTCAGAAATTGTTAAGGCATAAACAATGTTGGTTTTTTGGTGTATAAATGGATGTATAATTTTAAGAGAATCTTTCTGTTCACTTTCCCATAAAAGTGTGTTGCTCTTTAAATTTTTACAAACTAATTTTTGTTTTCCTGTATAATGTTCTTCAACAAATGCTATTTTAGTAGTATCTGCACTAATGGTTGCAGCTGTAACTAGATCACTAGTTTTAAAAGCATTTATTTGTTTAAAATTGTCATCAAAAATTAAAATGGCAGAAGAAAGTATGTCAATTTTTTCTGTAAATATTAATGGACCATTTTTTCGGTTATTTAAGAGACTTGCTTTTAAGGGAATTTTAGTGATCACTTTACCATTAGAATTAACAGTCCAAAGAGAATCTTTGCTTTTGTATACTAACGCTTTACCATCAAAAATTAAACGAGGCGTTTCAATAAAAAAACCATCACTATTTTTTAAGGTGCTGTGATAACTATAATCATTTGAATTGTACTTTAAAATTTTACCAGAATTATCTATTGTAATAATTCTTTCCTCATTTTTAGTAACAATAACGTCGGTAATTTGTGTAGAATGATAGTCCTTTAAATGAAGTTTATACTGATCTTGAGCAAAACCAGGTATACTCAATAGAATACAAACGAATACAATTAGTACTCTCATTCTTTCGTTTTTAAAATAAAATCTACTACTTTTTTAGCGTTATAATCTGCGTTGTTTTCTAATTTTTTATGCTCTTTATCGCTTACTATTTTAAAGGCATAAAAAGGAAGTTTTTTTAAATCGGCAAATTCATCCGTTAAAATTGTCCATTCATAAAGAGAATTCTTTTTATAAATTTTATTGTTTAATTGTACACCTAAAGAAGTGCTGTTTAGTTTGTATTTCGATATAATTTTTTTATTTTTTTGATCACGAATAATTAAAAAGAAAGTTTTTATTCCTGGGTTTTTCCACTTAAAATCTACAAAACTATTTTGGTTGATAAAAGCATAGTTATCAGGTAAATACATTAATTCTTTTCCTCTATAAACACCACCGCTTACGGTTTCCTTTTCTTCAATATTCATAAATTGAGCATACACATATTTTAAGTATTTTTTACTTGTAGACTCGGTTTTGGCATTGTTTTTTAGAGATACTGCATCAGCAAAAGAATAGT
This sequence comes from Polaribacter sp., assembly GCF_051251875.1. Classification (GTDB taxonomy): domain Bacteria; phylum Bacteroidota; class Bacteroidia; order Flavobacteriales; family Flavobacteriaceae; genus Polaribacter. Next base: position 2,034 of record NZ_JBPOGL010000034.1, on the reverse strand, counting down.
TTCTTTTATTAGCTATTTTATATGTATTTCCAAGGTTATCTATTAAGGTAACTTCTGCTTTATCTGCAACAAGAATAGAATCTTTTACATACAGTAGTTGCCCAATTTTAAAATTGTTTTCTTGGTTTTTAGAACGTTTACTAATTTCTCCTTTTTTGTAAAAACAAACCAAGGATTCTTGTGCACTTAAAAAAGCACTACATAGAAAGAACGTTGTAAATAAGACTAGGCATAAATGTTTTTTATATTCCATTTTTTGTGTAAATATTTATATAAATAATCAAAATATACAACCAATTCTACCGAAAGTACAATGGATGAAATTAACAATAAAACAGGAAATTTAATACCTCCTTTAAAAAGTAATAAGGAAAGCCATAAAACAAGAAATGTACTTCCAAATTGATAAATTTTTACAATTACTCCGTACCACGGATACTCTTTTTTAAATATTTTCATAAATAATAAAGCCGATAAAAAAGCAGCTATAAAACTTAATAGATACACTAAAAAAGAGGGCGTAGGAGTAATAAAATTATTGGTTAGTAACATGTTAATAATATTTGCATGAATGGTAATACCATACATATCTGGTATAGATTTACCTGCAAAATTTTCATTAATGGGTGTAAAATGTTTGTCTTCAATATCAAATTTACTGCCAAGTGGCGTTCCTAAATAACCTAGCAAAATAATTTTGTCTTTAAAAAAAGGTAGTTGGGCTTGTTGCATTACATCTGCATAGCTAAAATGTAAAAACTGATTAAGATTTCCAAAATATTTAATGGGTAATACCTGTTTTAGGTTGTAGTCTATTTTTAGATTACTATCATATTTTTTTGCAATTTCATACGCAAAGGAATGGTTATTTTCATATTCACCCACAAAATTTCTGATAACTTTATCTTCTTGGCCCGCTAAATTTAAGTTGATAAAACCCGTTTGATCCGAATTAAATTGTGCTAAGTTTTTTACTGCTGGATAAATATGTGAGCTTACTATTTTTGCCCTGTTTTTATCAATTGCATCTGCTAATAAAGAGTCGCCAAAAATATCTTTAGGAGTGTTAAAAATTGCATCTAATCCTATTGTTTTCGGTTGTTGATTGGCAATATGATTTAATAAAAAAGCAATTTCTGATCTATTTTTTCTTTCAATATTTACTAAGATGATATCTGTACTTACTTGTTCGTTTTTAAATATTTTTTTTGATTGAAACAGGTCTAAATAACTAAAATCTTTAAAAGCTTTGTCTACCATATCTAAAGCAGATAAATTAAAGAAGACAAAAGACAATAATCCAATCACTATAAAAGTATAGATTGAATGCAAAAAGGCATATTTCATATATATTTTTTTTTATATATTTACGGCTAAATCATTAATAATTCACGTAAAGTTATGAAAAAAATTAAACTTTTATTAATTACAATTTTAACTTCTTTAACATTTGTTAGTTGCGATGTAGACATGGCTTTTAATACCATGAATAATGCACTAGATGTTTATGAGAGGTATCAGAATTTAAGTTCTAGAGGGCCTGCATTAAGGGTTACAGAGTTAAAGGATGTTAGTTTTGCAAGTACAAGAAGTTCTATCTCTTCATTATTAAAGAATGTAGATGATATGAAGTACATTACTTTTCCGGGAGTTGATGCTAAGTTTAGAGATGAAGTTGTAGGAGAGCTTAAAAGTAAAGTGAGTTCAGATAAACTTACTCAGAATGTTTGCAACAGCACAGAGTGTGTATATTCTTTTAAGGATAAAGTTGTTTTAATAACCAAACAAAATGGCGATAATATTGATGCTGTAGCTTTAAAAGGAAAGTTCTCTTCAGAATCAATAGCTAGTGCAATTTCTTCAGGAGATATTTATAAAATTTTAAGTTTTTTAAAGAAGTAACATGTAGTTGCATAACTATTTGTAATTTATATTTTGTAGAATTACAAGTTTATAAAGGCACTTTCAGAAATAAATAAGTACTTGCATATCAATTAAATAAGTTGTATTTTAGATAAAATCAAACCCCGAAAA
>NZ_JBPOGL010000033.1:0-43072 GCF_051251875.1 Polaribacter sp. | reverse complement strand
TTTTTACCTAAAAAACCTTCTATAAAAATACCCAATATGTTACCGAGTATTGCGATTGATTAGCTCGAACTCACGTTTTTTAAGATACTTTTTACAATTTTTAAGTGATGGTTTGTATGTGTATCTAAAAAACGAAAAACCCTTTTCTTGTTGATATGACCGAATAAAGGATGTCTAAAATAGGCGTTTTTATCTAAATTTTTAATTGCCTTAATATGCGCTCTTGCTGCTGCTAATTGTGTAATAATTTCTGAATCTAAAATTACTTCTGGTGGTTTTACATATTTTGGTGCTTTTGCTTTTCCTCTTGGAAAGAAACCAATTTTAAGGCATATTTTACCAATAAGACTAAAGTTATTTCTAAATAATATTGGATTTGAACTTTCCATACTTTTTGCTACCGCATTTATCACTTTTAAACTATGGTCTAAATGCCATGCAACAGTTGCTTTAGAAACCTTAGTATCTATACTTTTACTATGCGAAATATAGCTTTCTAAAGTTTTTAATCTGTTTTCTAATGTTGATGTATTTATTGTTTTCATTTAGAATTTATTTTTTTGAAAGGTAGTATTTTCTAAAATAATAAAAGCTTTTTTAATAATAACAAGCTTGGGTTAGTTATAACAACCTCATCTTTTTTTTAGAAACTATCTTTACTTTTTACTATATTTGTTACATATGGACATTCAATCAGAAAAATATCTTTTAATTCAGCAAATTATTGAATTGCAAGACACTTCAACGATTAAAAAAATTCGTGAAGTTTTATCTCGTAAAAACTCACCTGATGATTGGTACAATACACTTTCTTCTTCTGAAAAAAAGTCAATTTCTAAAGGTTTACAAGATTTAGAAAACGGAAATATTGTTTCTCATAAAGAAGTGATGTCTTCTGTAAAAAGCAAAATTACTTCTCTAAAACAAGCATAGTGGATATTGTTTGGTCTAAAAATGCTGAAAATTCTTTTTTAGATATTATTGAACAAGTTTTTTATAAATGGGGAATGGAAACGGTTGAAAAACTTGAATTTCAAGTAAATGAGCTAATAGAAAATATAAATATTCACAATCATATCTGTCCAAAATAGGCTTATTTAGATTTACATAAATGTGTAATTAATAAACATATTTCTTTAATATATAGAATTTCAAATAAAAACAAAATTGAAATTGTTCTGTTAATCTTTAATCAAAGTGAACATATTTTTTAAAAGATAAAGCTCGCGTTAAGGATTGAACGGTCTGTTTGAGCTCTTTTTGTTTTTTCAACAAAAAAGCGAGTAGTGAAAGCCTGTTAAAACGCCCATATTTCGACAAGCTCAATATAGAAAAAACCCTTTCAAATAAATGAAAGGGTTTCTATATTTATGAGATTCCTCATTAGTTTATCTTGAGCCAAGTCTAAAGACTTAAAAAAACTCATTTCGGAATGACAACGTTGTTTCGAGTTTTTGTCACTAATAACTAACAACCAAAAACCAACAACTATTTAGTATCTATAGTGTTCTGGTTTATAAGGACCATCTACGGTGACTCCAATATAAGATGCTTGCTCTTCACGCAATTCTGTAAGCTCTACGCCTATTTTTGCTAAATGTAATTTTGCTACTTTTTCATCTAAGTGTTTTGGTAACATGTACACTTCGTTTCCGTAAGCTTCTTTGTTTTTCCAAAGTTCTATTTGTGCTAAAGTTTGGTTTGTAAATGAGTTAGACATTACAAAACTTGGGTGACCTGTTGCACATCCTAAATTTACCAAACGTCCTTCTGCTAACAAAATAATATCGTTTCCGTTGATGTTATATTTATCAACCTGTGGTTTGATAGTATCTTTTGTATGACCATGATTTCCGTTTAACCAAGCCATGTCAATTTCATTATCAAAGTGCCCAATGTTACATACAATCACTTTGTCTTTCATTGCTTCGAAATGACGCCCTTGTATAATATCTTTGTTACCAGTTGTAGTAATAATAATGTCTGAATTACCAACAACAGTTTCTAAACGCTTAACTTCAAAACCGTCCATTGCAGCTTGTAACGCACAAATTGGGTCTATTTCTGTAACCGTTACAATAGAACCTGCTCCTTTAAAAGAGGCTGCTGTTCCTTTACCAACATCTCCGTAACCACAAACAGTTACACGTTTACCGGCTAACATAATGTCTGTTGCTCTACGAATTGCATCTACTGCAGATTCTTTACAACCATATTTGTTATCAAATTTAGATTTTGTAACAGAATCGTTTACGTTAATTGCTGGCATTGGTAAAGTTCCTGCTTTTACACGCTCATACAATCTGTGAACACCTGTAGTAGTTTCTTCTGATAAACCGTTAATTCCTGCAGCTAATTCTGGATATTTATCTAAAACCATGTTGGTTAAATCTCCACCATCATCTAAAATTAAATTTAAAGGTTTTCTGTCTTCTCCAAAAAACAAAGTTTGCTCTATACACCAATCAAATTCTTCTTCACTTAAACCTTTCCACGCATACACAGGTGTTCCTGTTGCTGCAATTGCTGCTGCTGCTTGGTCTTGTGTAGAAAAAATATTACAAGAACTCCAAGTTACTTCTGCACCTAACGCTTGTAAAGTTTCAATTAAAACTGCTGTTTGAATTGTCATATGAAGACAACCTGCAATTCTAGCGCCTTTTAATGGTTGCTCATTTTTATATTCTTCTCTTAAAGACATTAGTCCTGGCATCTCTGCTTCTGCCAAGTTAATTTCCTTTCTTCCCCAATCAGCTAAAGAAATATCTTTAACTTTAAACGGTACGTATGCTGTTTTTGTGCTCATATTGTGTATATTTATATTCTAATTTTTGCGACTGCAAAGTTACGACATAGATTTTAAAAATTATGGCTCTTTACAAAACATTAACTATCAGCAACACAACTAAAGTTTTCATTTGGAAAATTGAAGAAACTATAGATGAATTAAAAACTGGCATTTCACTTACAGAAAGTAATGAAACTAGGTATAATTCTATGCATTCTGAAATTCATCAAAAAGGTTTTTTAAGTATTAGGCATTTATTAAAAGAAGTAGGTTTAACAGATGCAGATTTGCATTATGATGAACATGGAAAACCGCATTTAACCAACGGAAGGTATATTTCTATTACCCATTCTTTTGAGTTTACCGGTATTATTTTTTCTTATGAAACTCCCGTTGGAATTGATATTGAAAAACAACGTGATAAAATTTTAAAAATCGCCTTTAAATTTACTCCTATTGAAGAATATAAAACCATTGCAAATTCAGAGGCTTTAATTAGTAAATTAACCATTGTTTGGGGAGCAAAAGAGAGTTTGTATAAAATTTACGGAAAACAAAAACTAGCATTCTTACATCATATTTATATTGAAGATTTTAAGTTTGCTGATGAAAAAACTACTGGTGAAATTCGGTATAATGGTGAAGAATCTTCTTATAATATTCAATTTTTAGAATTTGAAGGATTTACCTGTGTCTATGCGTATTAATTTTTAAGTTGAAACCAAAAACAATCTTGTACTACTACATAAAATAAAAAAGCCCATTAAATTGATACAGCAGAAACTGCTTCAGCATCTTATAATTTTTTACATTTACAATCTTAAAAAACAAAATGTCAGAAATTTTCGATTCCCTTTTTGGGCAATATAAAACCTATGAAACCATAGATGTTACTTTAGAAATTATTGCTATAATTTTTGGTTTTTTGTCTGTTTGGTATTCTAAACAAAATAAAATTTGGGTGTTTCCTACAGGAATGATTAGCACCCTAATTTTTGTCTACCTTCTTTTAAAATGGGAACTTTTAGGTGATATGATGATAAACGCCTACTATTTTATAATGAGTGTTTATGGTTGGTATATATGGACCTATAAAAGTGACGGAGAACATGAAACGCCAATAAGCAGAACAACATTAAAAGAAAAAAAGCTGAGTATTCTTATTTTTATAGCCACACTTATTTTTGTGTATGCCGTGTATACTTATTTTGAAAAATGGACAAATTGGACGGCTTATGTAGATACCATTACTACCGCTATTTTCTTTGTAGGAATGTGGTTAATGGCAAAACGAAAAATAGAAAACTGGATTTATTGGATTGTTGGAGACATAATTTCTGCTCCTTTATATTTTTATAAAGGGTTTACTTTTACTAGTATTCAATATTTAATTTTTACTTTTATAGCAATCTTTGGTTATTTAGCATGGAAAAAACACTTAAACAAACCCCAATTAACATTGTAAAAATTGTACTTTTTGGCCCAGAATCTTCCGGAAAAACAACACTTTCTCGTCATTTAGCACGTTATTATAATACGGTTTGGGCTCCAGAATTTGCGCGTGAATATTTGCAAGAAAAATGGAATAATGAGCGTAAAACTTGCGAAAAAGAAGATTTACTTCCCATTGCAGTTGGACAAATGAAATTAGAAAATGCTTTGGCTAAAAAAGCCGATAAAATTTTAATTTGTGATACAGACTTATTAGAAACCAAAGTATACTCCGAAGAGTTTTATGGTGGTTTTGTTGATGAAAAATTAAACGAAGCAGCAAGTAAAAACTCCTATGATTTGTATTTGCTAACCTATATAGATACTCCTTGGGAAGAAGATGATTTGCGAGACAGACCAGAACTGCGCTTAGAAATGTTTAATGCTTTTGAAAAATCTTTAATAGACAACAACAGACCTTATATTCTATTAAAAGGCGACAAAGAAACTCGTTTAAAAATTGCCACAAAAGCCATTGATAAAATCTTAAAAAACAAAGAAAATTTACACACTTTTTCAGATTCTTTACAAGATATAGACATGCATTTTTTACATCAAAACACAAGCGATTTTGGCACTCCGTTTGAGTATTAAAAAAATAGAAAAAAGAAGTTAGAGAATAGAGCAAAAAAGCTCTTCTATATTCTTTTGTCTATAATCTAAATTCTATTTTTAAACCAAATGAACAAAGAAAACATCATAAGAGAACTAAATTTTAAAGGCATTAGAAGTTCTGGTGCTGGCGGACAACATGTAAATAAAGTGTCGTCTAAAATTGAGTTAACTTTTGATTTAGAAAACTCACTTTCGCTTTCTGAGAATGAAAAAATATTGCTAAAAACCAAACTTTCTAGTAAGTTGACTAAAGAAAATATGTTGGTTTTATTTTGTGATGAATCTCGTTCTCAACACAGAAATAAAGAATTGGCTATCAAACGTTTTTTAGAATTGTTACGGGTAAATTTAATTCGTCCAAAAAAAAGAAGACCTACAAAACCGAGCAAATCTTCTGTTCGAAAAAATATCGAAAAGAAAAAGAGAAATTCGGCTAAAAAAACATTGAGAAAGAAACCTGGCTTAGAGTAAAAACTACATTTTTTTAACTTAAGATTCCGCAATCGTCAAAAGACTCATTTAGGAATAACATTCTTATTATTGCTTTTTAAAAAGGCATAATTTCCAGGAACGATGCAATCTGTTTCTAATAATGAGATTGCCGCAGTGTACAAAAAAGTAAACTTCGTAATGACAGCAGAAAAAAGGATACAGACTTTCTACTGTGCTCAAAATAAACTCCAAGCAAGAAATAGCTTCTAAAAAAAATGCTTTTGTTGTTTTGTATGTCAAAAAACTGAGTTAATTTTGCGCCGTTCTCATAAAGGGGTGCTAATTACAGTTTTTAGTTTTTAGTTTTTAGTTTTTAGTCTTAGTAGACTTTCAAACTTTTAACTTTTTAAACTTTAAACTTCTAAAAGGCTGAGATCATACCCATTGAACCTAGAACAGGTAATGCTGTTTAGGAAATATCGAATGTCATTGCGAAGATTTTTTTCTGAAGCAATCTTTCTTATTGAAGAGATTACCAGGTCGTAAACTCCTCGTAATGGCAGCAACTAATTATTCAATATTAATCACAAGAATAATTACCTCTTTTTATTCGTTTTAAAATTTTTTAAAATGAAAAAAAATATCTTTTTTTTATTCTTGTTTGCAAGTATACTTGCAAACGCCCAGACATTTACACTTAACGGAAAAGTGGTAGATGAAAACAATGATTCTTTACCAGGAGCAACTATTTTGGTAAAAGAAAACAACAAAGGAACTTCTACAGATTTTGATGGAAAGTTTAGCGTACAACTTCTTAAAGGAAAATTTACCATTCAGGTTTCTTTTATGGGGTACAAAACAGTTTCTAAAGAAATTACTGTCAGCAAAAATGAGAACATTTCATTTTCTTTAGCGTATAATTCTACCGTTTTAGAAGAAGTTTTGGTTTCTGCAGTAAGAGTGAATGCAGATGTTCCTGTTACATTCTCTAACCTTTCTAAAAAGGAAATTGCTACACGTAATTTAGGACAAGATATTCCTATTTTACTTAATTACATGCCTTCTGTGGTTTCGTCTTCAGATGCTGGTGCAGGTGTGGGTTACACGTACATGAGTGTGCGTGGTTCTAACGGAGAAAGAATTAATGTTACTGTAAACGGAATTCCGTATAACGACGCCGAAAGTCATGGTTCTTTTTGGGTAAATTTAAGCGATTTTGCTTCTTCTACTCAAAATTTACAACTACAACGTGGCGTTGGTACTTCAACAAATGGATCTGGAGCTTTTGGAGCAAGTTTAAATATTTTAACCGATGCGGTTTCCGAAGATGCTTCTGCAGAAATTTCGAATTCTTTTGGTTCTTACGGAACTAGAAAACACACCGTAAAATTTAGCACAGGTAAAATTAATGAGCACTTTGAAGTTGCCGGACGTTTGTCTAAAATTAATTCTGATGGTTATGTAGATAGAGCTTCTGCAGATTTAAGATCTTATTATTTACAAGGAAGTTACACAGATGAAAACACCTTGATAAAAGCGGTTACTTTTGGAGGAAAAGAAAAAACATATCAAGCTTGGTATGGTTTAACTGCGGATGAATTAAAGGAAGATAGAAGACAAAACCCGTATACATACGAAAATGAAGTAGATGATTACGACCAAAACCATTACCAATTGCATTGGAATGAACAGTTGAATGAAAAATGGTCTACAAACCTAGGTTTAAACTACACAAAAGGTGCTGGTTTTTATGAACAATACAAAGAAGATGAAGATGCTGCAGCTTTTAATGATTTAATTGTTGATGGTTCTGATCTCATAGTAAGACGTTGGTTAGAAAACGATTTTTACGTTGTAAACTTCAACACAAATTATAAAACAAACAAACTAAATTTAATTTCTGGAATTTCCTATTCTAAGTATACCGGAAATCATTTTGGTGAAGTAATTTGGGGAGAAGATTTAGCGCCAAATACAAATATTAGAGATCGTTATTATTTTTCTGATGCCAAAAAAACAGACTTTTCAATTTTTGCGAAAGCTACTTTTGATATTAGTGATAAATTATCTGGTTATGCAGATGTGCAAGGACGTTTTGTAAATTATAAAACCAAAGGGTTAACTTCTAAACGAGCACCTATTGATGTAGATGCAGATTTTAATTTCTTTAATCCTAAGGTTGGTTTAACCTATAAAATAAACGACGATAATAATTTATACACCTCTTTTGCTGTGGCAAACAGAGAGCCAAATAGAAACGATTTTGAAGCTGGAGTTACAACACATGAAACATTAAATGATTTAGAATTTGGTTGGAGATTAAAGTCTGAAAGCTTTAAATTGAACACCAACATTTACTACATGAATTATAAAAATCAGTTGGTGTTAACAGGTGCTTTAGATGATGTTGGCGCGCCTGTAAGAGCAACTTCTGGAGATAGTTACCGCTTAGGTTTAGAGATTGATGCAGACATTACTATAAGTGATCAATTTTCTATAAAACCAAATGCTGCGTTTAGTTCTAACAAAAACAGAGACTTTTTTATTACAAGAGACGGAAACCCAACTCCGCAAGCTTTAGGAAATACAGATTTATCTTTTTCTCCGGATGTTGTGGTTGGAAACATGTTTATTTACAAACCTTTAGAAAAATTACAAATTTCATTTTTATCTAAATTTGTAGGCAAACAATTTATGAGTAATTTTAGCAGCGCTATTTCTGATAATGATGTTTTAAACGACTATTTTACGTCTGATTTAAATGTTGTCTATGAAATAAATCCGAATAAAGTTTTTAGATCTATTGTGTTTTCTGCTTTGATAAATAACATATTTAATAGAGAATATGTAGACCGAGGTTATTATGGCACCTATGATGATAATTGGTCTGACGCAAGTAAGATTACTACCTTAGATTATGCTGGTTATTACCCACAAGCCACTAGAAATTTTTTAATTGGAGTTACCTTAAAATTCTAGCATAAACGTTATTTTTTAATCAAAATTGATTAAAAATGGACTAAAAACAAACAAAACGAGCATTTTCTATTGAAAATCGCTCGTTTTTTTGTATATTGAGATTTCATGAAATACACTTCCCATTTCTTTTTTAAAAACACAAGAATTTTTCAAATTGATTGTAATCATTTGAACAAGTTCATTTCTTGTGCTTTCTAGTTTCATATTCTGCAAAATTTTGCACTTATTTTTTTCTTCCCTCAATTCTTATTAACACTAATTAGAATGCATTTATGTGCATCCTTAAAATTCATTTCTATGAAAATAATTCAATTTAAAAGAAAAACAAAACAAGAAAAATATTACTCATCGGCAATGGGCATCTTAAACTCTAAAGTAACCTATATAAAAAAGTATGTTTTAGGTATTCCTATTAAGACAGTTCATAAATACAGAGAAACGTATTACGGAGAAATCAAAAATTGTGATGACTGTAATTTATTTATATAAAATAATTTAACTTAAAAAAATCGAAATAATATATGAGACAACTTAAAATTGTAAAACAAGTAACCAATCGTGATGCCAAATCTTTAGAAAAATATTTTCAAGAAATTAGTAAAATTGGGCTTATTACTGCTGATGAAGAAGTAGAATTGGCTTTACTGATAAAAAAAGGAGACAACAGAGCTTTAGATAAACTTGTAAAAGCAAATTTAAGATTTGTTGTTTCTGTAGCAAAACAATATCAAGGACAAGGTTTAAAACTATCTGATTTGATCAATGAAGGAAATTTAGGTTTGGTAAAAGCAGCAAAACGTTTTGATGAAACCAGAGGTTTTAAGTTTATTTCTTATGCTGTTTGGTGGATTAGACAATCTATAATGCAAGCCTTGGCAGAACAGTCTAGAATTGTGCGTTTGCCTTTAAATAAAATTGGTAGTATTAATAAAATACGAAAAATATACGCTCGTTTAGAACAAGATGAACAACGCATGCCAACGAATAAAGAAATTGCAAAACAGTTAGACATGACAGAAACTGAAGTAGCACAATCTTTAAAAAATTCTGGAAGACACGTTTCTATGGATGCGCCGTTTAAAGAAGGTGAAGATTCTAATTTATACAATGTTTTACAGTCTGATGAATCTCCTAGACCAGACAAAAACTTAATGAATCAATCTTTAAGTATTGAAATAAATAGAGCAATAGAATCGTTACCTCACAAAGAGGCAAAAGTTATTAAAATGTTTTATGGTATCAATCTTCCTGCTCCTTGTAGCTTATCTGAAATAGGAGAAATGTTCGACTTGTCTAGAGAAAGAGTGCGTCAAGTAAAACAAAAAGCCATTAAAAGATTACAATCGAGATCTAAAACGCACGTTTTAAAATCTTATTTAGGATAAACTATTTTTTTTCTGAAATTGAAATAATATTTGTAACCCCAAATAAATTACTATTAAAATTCCCAAGTTTTTAGCTTGGGAATTTTTTTTCAAAATATGTATAGTTTTCCAATTGATAATTTGCATACAAACAGGATATTTGCATGTTTCTTTTATTTGTAAAACCAATTATTTTGGTTCTAACAACAACACAATTTTATTAAAATCTGCAGCACTATTAATTACAGTTCTGTATTCTTCATACATAGAAACATCCACAATATTTTCTCTGTAATGTTCATCTGCTGTAATGGTAACTTTATCTCCATCTAATTTGTAAAAAGATTTAAAAGAGAATAATTCTTTACTATTTTTAGAAAAAGAATTGTCAATATTAATATCGTCTAAATTTGTAATTTTATAGCCTTCAGGAATGTTAATTGTTAATGTTCTGTAATAACTTCTATGAAACTGCTCTTCTAATGGCAATACTCTTTTCTTTTCTTGGTACAACTGAATTTGTGGGCCAATTAAATCACCAATTTTAAACAAATACTTTCTTCCTGCTTTTTCAACAAAAGCTTCTGTTGTAAAATCTATAATAAATTGTAAAGGTTTTAATCCAAATAACTCAGATTCATCATTTACTAGTTTTCTATCTGTAATTTCAAGTTCTGTAGTAATGTTTTCTATAAAACTATCAATTAAATCTTGCTTTCTTTCTCCTTGTATTAAATGCATAAAAGGTTGAATATTCATAGCATAGTAACCGCTAAAAGCTCTATTGAAATTTACACTATTTTCTGTTAGATTTTCTTTATTAAAATCTATGGTAACTTTCATAACATCTACTGTTTCTTCTACTTTTACAGGCTTAATATATTTAATTATCCCTATTGCAGACTTATAATCACCAACGGTTACTTCTTTTACAAACAAGCCGTAATTATCCATTACAAAAGGCATTGGAAAGCCATATCTTGTTCCAAAAGCATTTGGAGACAAGTACTTTTTAGAGGTAGGAAAATAAAGTAAAAAATCTGTTAAAAAGTTGGTTGCTTCAAAATCTGGATCAAACTTTATTTCATTTCTATTACTAGTTAAAACAAGCTCATGTTTTACGTTCAATGTTCTTAACACCGCAATAAATAGTTTTATAATTCCGGTTTCATTTGCCACTTTATGTGTTAAAATTTGTTCTAAATCTTTTAAATCTTCATTATACACATCTTGAGAATACAGATTTGTTTTTATAAAAAAATCTAATTTTCTAACAATAGTTTCTTCATCTGCATTAACCGGTAGTTGTAACTCTTTTATAAAATTGTTTAGTAAATCTGTTGTCTTTTGTGAATAATCAGGATAATAAGAATCATATAAATTCTGAGAAATACTAGAGTAAGAAACAATATCAGCTTTATTATTTGCAATGTTTTTATCCATTTTATAGACCAAAAACTTTCTTGATGCATTGTATGCCGCTTGGTATTCGTTTTCTAACTTCTTTATTGAATTTTCATGCAGTTTCCAATGTAATTTTTCCGAAGTTAATGTATCTAATTCTACTTCTGGTAATTGATTAAAACTTTTGAATTTAAAGACTAAATTTTTTGGAGAAAACAAATCGAATTCTGCATTATGAATAGTATAAGAATCTTGTAGGTTTACTTTTTTACCCATATACGTTGGAGGTCTTTTAACTACATACAAATACTCTATAAAACTTCCTTTTGTAATTCCTTCTAAAGCATAATACTTATACGTGTTACCCGTTTCTTCATCATCCGCAGTTAATATTTTAGATTTATCTAAGTTGATTAACTTTCCTTCTGGCGTTATCACTCTTGCTTTGTTTATTTGTAGTTCTGCTCTTGATGAAAATGGCAAATAGATTTTATTATATTCTTCAATAGCATCATCAGAATTTAACCATAAAACTTTATGTTCTAAAAAGTATTCTACTAAATTTTCTTCTTCAAAATAAAACTCTGTTACTGTTTTTTCTTTGATAGCAATCATACCTTCTGTGCTACCTTCCGTTATTTTATAACTTGGATTTTCTTCCCAATCATAACTTTTAAAAAAGGGCATTTCTTGTGATACTGCTATTTGAATAGTAAATAATACCGCTACTAATAAACTAATTTTAATCCTCATCATTCTTTTTTATTCTATTTTATTCTTTTTTTAAAACTACTATTTCTTTATAGCTTCTCACAATTTTTTTAATCTTTTCATTTACTATTTTTTGTTCCTTTAAATTTAATGTTAAGAAATTAAATTCAATTGTTTGATTGTAAATAACTTTATTCCCCTGTACTTTATACGTAATAGCACATGTTAACAGTTCATTAGAAACGTTTAAAGCTTCTGGTAAATAATCTATTGTATACCCTTTAGGAACTTCTAAAGTTGTGGTGTAGCTAAAATATCTTTTATAATCGAATTCTATAGCATACTCTCGCTTTTTATCTGTTTTATAAAAAGACACATCATTGTTTAAGTTTAGGTTGATATAAATTTCATCACCCAAATTTTTAGAATAATTATTAATTTCAAAATTATAATCAACTATAAAATCATTGTCATAATCATATTTATTGATCTCTTTAAAACTACTTACTAAAAACTTATTATTCCCTTTTTCAAACATGCTGTTGTAGAATTGTTTTAGTTTAGTGGGTGTATTTTCGTTTTCTAAATCGTTAAAAAAATCAATTTTAGGGTAACCAGTTATACTTGTTTTTGAAGTTCCAATAACACTTCCATTTTCAATTTTAATGTAGGTAGTATCTATAATTGCATTCTGTTTTGCGTCAATAATGGGTACTTTTTTAATTTTAAATTCTTTTCCGTATCCTACCAATGCTTCTTTTCCTTGAATAAAAGAAGTAGGAATACCAAATTTAATATACCTACCTGTTGCATCTAAATAGTAGGTTTTTCCTTGATTTTCATAAGAAAGAATCATGTGATTGTCTACAACTGGTGTTGGTACTTCTTGATATGTATACGGAATACTTCTTGTACCAATCCACGTTAAGTTCCCTTTTACGCCAGCAATTTCTAACATTCTATACAAGATGCTAGAATTGTCTTTACAATCTCCATATTTTTTCCTAAAAACTTCATTAGATTCTCTTGGGATAAAACCACCTAGCGCATATTCAAAAGCAATGTATTTTATATTTTGCTGTGTCCAATAATAAATGGCTTTTACCTTTTCTAAATCAGTATTTTTATCTGCAGTAATTTCATGTACCAAAGTTACCAATTCTTGGTTTGGCGCTTCTGTATTTACATTTTCTACCAAAGAATAATACCAATTATATAAATCTGAAATTTCTCCCAATAATTTTACTTTTTCATTTTTAACCTTATAAGAAGTTATGATTGGCACAATATGAGGCAAAATAGTTTTATAACTTGGCGTACTGGGCTCATAATCATATTCTGGTTGATTATTTAACTCCCATGTATAAATTATTTTACTTCTTTTTTCTTTTTTGGTAAATTTTATGGCATCATCTGTAATATTAAAATTTCTGAATTCTAAATTCACCTCTTTGTCTGCAACAATGGTTACTTTATTTGTTTTTACCGGAAAATAATCACCAAAATAAAAAGGCGTTAAAAAACGCGGATTTTTAATTTTCTGAGAATATTTTAATTTTGATTTTGATCCTTTTTTTAAATTTGGATATACATAATTTAACAATTTTGAATCGTCATAAAAAGATTGATTAATTTCATCTTTCTCTGTAAATTTTTCTACTCTTGTTTCTATATAATCATTATCCTCATAAGACATTGATGAAGCTTCAACCTCATTCATCTCAAAAAATGCAGAAAAGTTTAAGGTATTTTTAGAATTATAGGTTGCAGATTCATTTAAATACAAATCTTCTTCTATAAATTCTTGATTAATTTCCAATCCTTCTTTACCTGTTTCTATGGTAATTATGGTTTCTTGATGCAACCTAACTCTAGCTGCTTCTGGGTATAATTTGCTGTATTTTAAAAACTCTTTAGAATACTGAGCATTTAAGCCTGTTGCTACTAATAGAAAAAATGCAATAAGACTTAATTTATAAATTTTCAACCGTGTATATTTCTCCATTTAAATACTCCTTTTTCATTTTTAATTTTCCTTTTTCACCGTAGAAATATAACGTTCCATGTTCTAAATCATTAGAAAACATCAGTTCTTCTTTCTTATTTCCATTTTCGAAATAAAGATTGCTTTTACCATGTTTTTGTCCATGAAAGTAAGTTGTTTCTTCTTTTAATGTACCATTTAAAAAATACTTTTTTACAACACCATGATATTTACCATCCTTGTAAGGAAATTCCCCAAAAATAGTACCATTAAAGAAATATGATTTATAACTACTTTCTAATTCTCCAAACTTATATTCTGTGTTTATAGATGGTTTTCCATTCTCAAAAAAAGCTAAAATCTCACCACTTTCTTGGTTTAACGGTATCATATCAATTTCTGTTCCGTTTTTATCTAAATAACTATACCCCACAATTTCTCCATAATTGTAAAAACG
Source organism: Polaribacter sp. (assembly GCF_051251875.1). Taxonomy (GTDB): domain Bacteria; phylum Bacteroidota; class Bacteroidia; order Flavobacteriales; family Flavobacteriaceae; genus Polaribacter. The sequence continues at coordinate 28,847 of NZ_JBPOGL010000033.1, read as the reverse complement.
AATTAGTTGTAATTGTCCTGAACTATCATAATTTATTTTTTTTCCATGTTTATTGCCTTCATAATACTGTGTACTAGAGCTTTTGACTCCATTTTCATAAAACCTTAAACTAGTACCAATTTCTAAATCATTCTCAAAAGTATAATCTCCTTCAACAATTCCTTTTTCCGTATAGTTTATAATTTTTCCTTGTACTTTTCCGCTAACATAGGTAGCTTTACTTTCTACATTTCCGTTTTCATAATACCAAGTCCAAAGTCCATTTTGTTCTCCATTATGATAACTTCCAATAATTTTTTTATTCCCCATAAAGTAATAAGTTTTATAAACTCCATGTTTTACTTGATTTACATAGGAAACTGTACTCTTTGTTTTACCATTAAAATGTTTCAATTCTAAGGTATATTCATTTTCTTTAGAAACATAATCTATTTTTTCCAAAAGTTTTTCCTCTTTCCCATAAATGTTTTCATAAATTAAATCATCAAAATTATAATTGGCAGTAGAAGTTAACTTACCATTTACACCGTAATATTTTTGTTCGCCATTTAATTGTCCACTATGGAAAAAGCTAATTGCTTTTAGTGTGCCATCTATATAATAATATTGCCATTCACCATGTTGATTTCCATCTTTATACCAACCTTGAGCACTCATTTGTCCATTGATATAATTTCCTACATAATAACCATCTAAAACATCTTCTTTGTAAGGTGAAATATTGTCTATTTTTCCATTTTTAAAGTAGGTAAAGTAATCTCCGATAATTTTATTTTCCTTGAAGTTTCCTTTGTTGCGTAATACTCCATTATTTGTGTAAAATTTCCATTCCCCTATTTTTCCTCCTGAAATATCATACAATCCTTCTGTTGTTTTGTTTCCTTTTGGAGAAAAACCTTCATAATAAAATTCTCCGCCTTTCTTTTTTGCTGCTTTTAAAACAGAACCGTCTTTATTAAAAAATTTATAAGCAATTATTTCTCCTTTTCTATACATAAATTCATAAAAGAGCTTACCATCTGTGTCATAATATTTATACAAATCATGTAGTTTTCCTTTTCTGTAATTATAGTCGATTTGAAGTGTGCCATCCGAATAATACGTTTTCCAAGGACCATCGTAAAAACCCTCTAAACTTTGCCCTTCTTCATTTATATTTCCATTAGAATGATACAATTTATAACTGCCGTTTAACTCGCCATTTTTATATGAAATCTCAGCTGATATTTTTTGATTATAATGATACACTTTTTCTAAACCCGTCTTATTCCCAGCAGTATAATTCGTCTTAGCATACACATTTCCGTTGGTATAATACTCGACAACTTCTCCATCAATTTTACCCTCTTTATAAGGAATATAAAACTCAAGAAGTTTTTCACCAACTTTAAAATAGGACTTATAAATACCATCTAATACACCCGATTTAAAAAATTTTCTTTGAACTAAAGCTCCTTTGTTATTAAAGTATTCATACTTGCCATGTAACGAATCGTTTTTATAAATAGAATTTACATATTTTTTGCCATTCTCGTGAAACATAAAGTTCTTTCCTTCTAACTTTCCATCAGTATAGAATGCTACATCTTTTACTTTATTTTGAGAGTAATACCAAGACCATTTTCCACTTCTTTTGCCTAAATTATTAAAACTTCCAGTGCTTGTTAATCTTCCTGAATCATTATAAAACTCCCAGTTTCCGATAGTATTTCCATCCACTTTTTTCCCCACAGCATCAACATAAGAATTATTATATTCATAAGTAACATCTTGTAGTTCTCCGTTAAAAAGGGTGTTATTTTTTGATACTCTTTTTCTCCACTCTGTTTTTAATTCTTCTAAAAAGGCAACAATTTTTTTTGTGTTTTTTTCTATTATTTTTTTATATTCCTCATTCTCTATTGAATAAGCAAGTGTGAAGACAAAATCATCAAATTTGTTATTTTCTAAAATCCATTTATAAAAAGGAACATACGTTTTATCCCAGAAGCCTCCATTCCCTTCAAAATCCTTTAATTGAGAAATCATAGCGTGATTTTGCCTAGTTAAAGCAATATTTATATCATTTCCTGTGCTATATTTTTCATTCATCGCTAATTTACTAGTCAAAACTAAATCTATCTCTTCAAAAGAATCATCTTCATCATCTAAAACAATTTTGCGATCTCTTATATTAGAGTTTTTGGCTATTACAATATTATTTAATGATTTAAGAATATTAAATGCTCCTTCGCCATCTGGTTCTAAAAGCAAATACATATTAAAACACATTAATGCTTGGGTTAAACGCTCTTGTTTGTAGTAAATATTACCAATTTTCAGGTGTGGTTTTCTATAAATAGGATTTAATGCAATTGCTTTTTTATAAACATTTATGGCTTCATTTAATTTGCCTTGTTCTTCTAAAACTACACCTTTATTAAACCATAATAGACCGTTTTTAGGGTATAATTTAATACCTTGATTATAATTTTCAATAGCTTCATCATACCTTTTTAAATTTGCTAAAGCAACTCCTTTATTTATATAAAAAAAAACTTTTGAATGCGTATGATGGTTATTAATCCCTTCATTTACTGCACTTATAGCTTCTTCATTTTTTTTTAATTGAAGTAAATAATAGGATTTGGTTGTTAACAAAGAGTAGTATGCAGAATCGTTCTTGCTTAGAGTATTAACAAGTTCTAATTTCTTATCATTACCTTCTATTTTAGGAATTTTTTCGACAATATCTTTATAATCTCTAAACGGAATTTTTTCTTGTGAGAAGCTAAAATTAGCCACAAGTAACATAGCAATCAGTACTTTTTTCATAGAACTAAAATAATAAAAAAAGAGCGCAAAAAACCTTATTTTTTATAGTTTTTTGGCCTCTTTTTTAGTGTGATTTTTAAGAATCCATCCTACCAACAGCGCAACTTACAAAAGACTTTGCTTTGTGTACAATGGTATTTTTATCACCAACTTCCGGATATCCTAACTTAGATAGTTTTAATTTTATTTCCTGTAAATTATCATTTTCCGAAGAAATTGAAACTATAGATTTTTCTACATCAACTTCTACTTCATTTACACCTGCTATCCCTATTATTCCTTTTTTAATAGTGGCAGCACAGCCACCACATTTTAAATTTTCTATTTGTATCTGAGTTTTCATAATTTTTAATTTTCTTGTTTCCATTTTGTATAACCGCCTATAACGTTGTATACGTCAAAACCTTTTTCTTGCAATAATTTAGAAGCTTTACCACTTCTATTACCACTTCTGCAATATAAATAAACAGGTTTGTTTTTATGCAATTTCTTAACTGCTTTTTCTGTAAAGTCTTTATCAAAAAAATTAACAAATAAAGCTTTTTTAATAGCACCTTCTTTTACCTCTTTAGGCGTTCTAACATCTAATAATTGAATTTTCCCTTTAGAAAGTAATTCTTTTAGTTCTACTGTTGTTATCGATTTAATTTCTTGCTTTTTTCCACAATTAAGAAAAAGGAAGCTCGAAAAAAACATGCATAAAAAATTTTTCATAATTTTATTTTAAAGTTGATGGGCAAACAGCCGCTGTTCTTTCTATTGTTGTATTTCTAATGGCAGCATAACCACCTGCAACGTCAATTACATTATGTATACCTCGTGCTTTTAAAATAGAAGCTGCAATTACTGAGCGATAACCACCGCCACAATGTACATAAAAGTCTTCTTTTTTTGGAAATTTAGAAATATGATCATTTAAAGAATCTAACGGAGTAGTTATTGCAACTTTAATGTGTTCACTTTCATATTCACCCGGTTTTCTAACATCAAATACAGGTGCATTTTCATCAATTTTAGCTTCTAAAACATCAGCAGATACAGAGCTTAAAGTATCTATTTCTTTCCCTGCTTTTTTCCATGCTTCAAAACTTCCGTCTAAATATCCCAATACATTATCAAAACCAACTCTAGACAAACGTGTAATGGTATCTTCTTCTCTACCGGAAGGAGTTACCAATAAAATTGGCTGTTTAATGTCTTTAATTAATGCGCCAACCCAAGGGGCAAAACCTCCATCAATACCAATAAAAATAGATTGTGGTATAAAGCCTTTTATAAACTCTGTTTCATTACGAACATCTAAAACTACAGCGCCTGTTTCATTGGCTATAATTTCAAATTCATTAACAGACAATGGCTTTTCGCTAATTTTAAGAATTTCATCTATATCTTGATATCCTTCTTTGTTCAATTTCACATTTAAAGGAAAATATGCTGGCGGTGGTAATAAACCGTCGGTAACTTCTTTTATAAATTCTTCTTTGGTCATATTAGCTCTTAACGCATAATTGGTTTCTTTTTGATTGCCAATGGTTCCTACGGTTTCACTACTCAGGTTTTTTCCACAGGCAGAACCTGCTCCGTGCGCCGGATACACAATTACATCATCTGCTAACGTCATCACTTTATTACGCAAACTATCGAATAAATATCCTGCTAAATCCTTTTCTGTAATGGTTCCTTTTTGTGCTAAATCAGGACGACCAACATCACCTAAAAACAACGTATCTCCACTAAAAAGAGCATAATCTTTTCCGTTTTCATCTTTCAATAAAAAACAAGAACTTTCCATAGTATGTCCTGGAGTGTGTAATACTGTTATGGTAATCTTACCAACTTTAAAAACTTGATTATCTTTTGCAATAATGGCATCAAAGTTTGTTTCTGCCGATGGACCAAATACAATTTTAGCACCTGTTTTCTCTGCCAAAGTTACGTGACCGCTTACAAAATCTGCATGAAAATGAGTTTCAAAAATATAGTTGATTTTAGCATTATTTTTAGCCGCTCTATCAACATAATCTTGTACTTCTCTTAATGGATCTATAATAGCAACTTCGCCATTACTTTCTATATAATAAGCTCCTTGAGCCAAACACCCTGTATAAATTTGTTCTATGATCATTATAAATAGCTTTTCTTAAACTTTAAGTAACTTGAAAAGGAAACCTCTCAAATAACCCTTGTTTGTTAACAATTGATTGTTTTTGCTCTTTAAAGTTGAGCACTTATTCTTTAAGAATTACTATTTGCTAAAATTTTAGAAACAGTAAAACTATAATTATATTCTTATTAGTCGTACGCCTGATGAATATATTTCGCATACTTTTCTTGTTGTTTTCTATCTCCAGTCTTATAGAATTTTACAGCATCATTAGAACGCATAAAAAAATGATTGACATTTATTATTGCCAGCATACCACTTTTAAAAAAATCATCTCTAACCGGACCTTTAACACCCGCAAAGTAAAACGTAACTCCTTTCTTTTTATAGAATTTAATACGCTCTTTTAACATTTCTACTCCTGTACTATCTACCCTATTAATACTTTCTGCATCTAAAACTATTATTTTTAAAGCAGTTCCTTTCTTGGAGGCCATTTCATCTAACTTGTCTCTAAAATATGCTGAGTTTGCGTAAAAAATTTGTGCATCAAACCTAAAAATTAAAATATCATCTTCTATGATAACTTCATCAAAACGATTTTTATTTCTATAAAAATTTGAGTTTGGTACTTTACCTAACTCGGCTACATGCGGTCTGGAGGTTCTGTAAATTAAAACAATTAAAGAAAGACCTACGCCTACAATAATTCCATATTCAATACCTAATGTAAGCGTTGCCAAAAATGTAGCAAACATTAACCAAAAATCTAAGTGATTTGCTTTCCATAAAAAAACGGCTTCTTTAATATTAACCAAACCAAAAACAGCCACAATAATAATTGCCGCTAATACTGTTTTAGGTAGATGATAAAACAATGGTGTTAAAAATAATAAAGTAAAAACAACCATAACTACAGAAATTAAAGCAGCCATTCCTGTTTTTGCTCCACTTTCTTGGTTTATTGCAGAACGTGAAAAACTAGAGGTTGTAGGATATGCTTTAAACAATGAGCCTACCATATTACTTAAACCTAAAGCAATTAATTCTTGGTTTGGCCTTATTCTATATTCATCTTGTTTTGACTCTAAAGATTTGCCAATAGATATAGTTTCTAAATAACCAACCATTACTAAAGTTAATGCTATTGGTAATAACTCTTTAATTTGATCTAAATCGAATGTTGGAATTCCAAAAACAGGCAAACCAGAAGGTATATCTTTTACTATAGAAACATCTATAAAAGACTTTCCAAAATATTTCATTACTAAAATTCCAAAAATGACTACAATTAAAGCATTCGGTATTTTCTTGTTAATTTTTCTAAAAGCAATAATTACCACAACACAAATTAATCCAATAACAGTTGTAGGATGATTAAATGTTGAAATATGGAGCCAAATATCTTCTAAAACAACCTGTATTTGATCGCTTTGAGTAAAATCTACTCCTAATAAATTTCTAAATTGATTAAATCCAATAATTAATGCAACGGCAGATGTAAAACCGGTTATTACCGGTTTAGAAAGAAAGTTTACGATGAAACCTAAACTAAAAACACCCATAATAAATTGGATTGCTCCTACCATTAAAGCCAACAAAATAGCTATAGAAATATAACTATCAGAACCTGCCAAAGCCAACGTTGAAACCCCCGTTGCCACAATTAATGAATCCATAGCAACAGGACCTACAGCGACTTGCCTTGACGACCCAAAAATTGCATACATTACCTGTGGTACCAATGCACAATACAAACCATAAATTGGTGGCAAACCTGCAATTAAAGCATAGGCTATTCCTTGAGGAATTAAAATAATACCCACAGTAACTCCGGCTATCAAATCACCTTTAAATAAAGACGAATTGTAGTTTGGTAACCATTCTAAAATTGGTATAATTTTTTTTATGTTCATAAGCCCATCCTAACCTTCCCAAAGGGAAGGAATTCTTACTCTTATCTTTTTTTAAACTCTTATTTATTTTCTCTTTTTTCTTAATCTAAAATAATTCTCCTTGATTTTTTCCTTTTACTCTTCCTAAATGTTTGTATGCTAAATCTGTAACTTCTCTACCTCTTGGTGTTCTCATGATAAAACCTTGCTGTATTAAAAAAGGTTCATACACTTCTTCAATGGTTTCTGTGTTCTCAGAAACTGCCGTGGCAATAGTACTTAAACCTACGGGGCCACCTTTAAATTTATCAATAATGGTTTTCAAAATTTTATTATCCATTTCATCCAAACCATGTGCATCTACATTTAAAGCTTTTAAGGCATATTTTGCTATTTCTATTGTAATGGTTCCATCTCCCTTAATTTGTGCAAAATCCCTAACTCTTCTTAACAAAGCGTTTGCAATTCTGGGTGTTCCTCTACTTCTACCAGCAATCTCTATTGCAGATTCCATAGAAATAGGAACTTTTAAAATTTTTGCACTTCTTTGAATAATGGTTGTTAATAATTCCGTTTTATAATATTGTAATCTGCTACTAATTCCAAAACGTGCACGCATTGGCGCAGTTAATAGTCCAGAACGAGTTGTTGCTCCTATTAAAGTAAATGGTTCTAAATTGATTTGAACTGTTCTGGCATTTGGGCCAGATTCTATCATAATATCAATTTTATAATCTTCCATTGCAGAATATAAATACTCTTCTACAATAGGACTTAATCTGTGTATTTCATCAATAAATAAAACATCACGCTCATCAAGGTTTGTTAATAAGCCAGCTAAATCTCCTGGTTTGTCTAAAACAGGGCCAGAAGTAACTTTTATTCCAACTTGCAATTCGTTTGCTAAAATATGTGCGAGTGTTGTTTTCCCCAAGCCTGGAGGTCCATGAAAAAGTGTGTGATCTAAAGCTTCTTCTCTTTGATTAGCCGCTTCAACAAAAATCTTTAAGTTTTCAATTGCTTGGTCTTGTCCCGTAAAATCATCAAAAGAAAGCGGACGTAATTTTTTTTCTACGTCTAAATCTTCATTTGAAAGATTGTCGTTTTCAGGATTTAAGTTTTCATTCATAACTACAAATATAAGAGATTTTGAATCAGAAAAAATGTACCCATTGTTACATAACAAAAAAAACCTTTCCGAATTGGAAAGGTTTTTTAAATTTTAACTAAATTTTATTTATGACTGTTCTTCACCATCTAATAATGGTGTGGTTTGTAACACAAAATCTTGACCGTGTAGATAAGCACTATCATCATCATTTGCATCTACTCTTTTACTATAATCATAAGACCATCTATGTACTTCAGGAAGTTTTCCTGGCCAGTTACCATGAATATGTTCAACTGGAGTTGTCCATTCTAAAGTAGTTGCTTTCCAAGGATTCTGAGTTGCTTTCTTTCCTCTATAAATAGAGATAAAGAAGTTTGCTAAAAAGAAAATCTGAGCAAAACCACCAACCAAAGCAAACAATGTAATTACTTTATTAATATCTGATAAATCATCAAACATAGGGAAATTAGTGTTTGTATAATATCTACGTGGTAAACCTGCCAAACCTATAAAGTGCATTGGCCAGAAAACGCCATAAGCACAAATTATGCTTAACCAAAAATGCCAATACCCTAATGATTTATTCATCATTCTACCATACATTTTTGGAAACCAGTGATACACACCAGCAAACATACCAAAGATTGCAGAAACACCCATTACTAAATGGAAATGTGCTATTACAAAATACGTATCGTGAATATTAATATCTAATGCAGAATCTCCTAAAACAATACCTGTTAAACCTCCTGTAACAAAAGTAGAAACAAAACCAATAGAAAATAACATTGCAGGATTTAATTGCAGGTTTCCTTTCCACAATGTAGTAAGCCAGTTAAAGGATTTTACCGCGGATGGAATAGCAATTAATAAAGTTGTAAATGTAAATACAGAACCTAAGAAAGGATTCATACCAGAAATAAACATGTGGTGACCCCATACAATTGTAGATAAGAATGCAATAGCCAAAATAGAACCAATCATTGCGCGATAACCAAAAATTGGTTTACGAGAATTAATGGCCAAAATTTCAGAAACGATACCCATTGCAGGTAAAATAACAATGTAAACTTCAGGGTGTCCTAAGAACCAAAATAAATGTTCAAACAATACTGGCGAACCTCCTTGATAATGTAATACTTCTCCAGAAATAAAAATATCTGATAAGTAAAATGAGGTACCAAAACTTCTATCAAAAATCAACAATAAAGCAGCTGATAATAATACCGGAAACGAAACAACACCAATAACTGCTGTAATAAAGAAAGCCCAAATTGTTAATGGCAATCTTGTCATAGACATTCCTTTAGTTCTTAAATTAAATACAGTAACTATATAATTTAAAGAACCAATTAAAGAAGATGCAATAAATATTGCTATTGAAACCAACCATAATGTCATACCTGCTCCAGAACCTGGAATTGCTTGTGGCAATGCACTTAAAGGAGGGTATATTGTCCAACCCGCAGAAGCTGGTCCAGCTTCCACAAATAAAGAAATAACCATAATAATACTAGAAATAAAGAATAACCAGTAAGAAATCATGTTTAGAAATCCTGATGCCATATCTCTTGCTCCAATTTGCAATGGAATTAGTAAATTAGAGAATGTACCACTTAAACCTGCGGTTAATACGAAGAAAACCATTATTGTACCATGTATTGTTACCAATGCTAAGTACATATCCGGATTCATAACTCCATCTGTTTGATGGTGTCCTAAAAAAGCTTCTATTACAGAAAACGATTCTTCTGGCCACGCAATTTGCATACGGAATAACATAGACATAAATACACCAATAATTCCCATAAACATACCAGTTACTAAGAACTGCTTAGAAATCATTTTATGATCTTGGCTAAAAATATATTTTGTTACAAATGTTTCTTTATGATGATGATCTGACATAATCTATTTATTTGTAGTATCTTTTAATTAAATTATTTTATAACTGAAGCTAAAGTTGGTTGTTCTGCAATCCATTTATTGTATTCGTCTTCTTCTACAACCGTAATTTTCATTTGCATGTTGTAATGAGAAGCACCACAAATTTTGTTACACAACAACAAATAATCAAACACATAAGGATCTTCTCCTTTAGCTTTTCTTATTTTATTGATTCCTGCAGATTTTTCAATTACTTCAGGTTGTTGTCTCATTTCCTCTGTGGTATACTTTGGCGTAAATCCAAATTCTGTAACCATTCCAGGAACACAATTCATTTGTGCTCTAAAGTGAGGCATATAAGCAGAGTGCAATACATCTTGAGAACGGAACTTAAAATGTATTTTTCTACCTTTTGGTAAATACAATTCAGTAACTTGTTTATCATCACTAGAGTTTAAATCAGTCATATCAACACCCATAGTGTTTAAACCTTTAATGTAATTTACATTACCTAAACCTAGCATATTATCTTCTCCTGCATAACGGGCATCCCATCTAAATTGTTGAGAATATACTTCAATTACAATTGCGTCTTTTTCATCAGATAAATCCATAACATTATTCCATTGCCATAAACCATAACCGATTAAAGCAACCAAAACAACTGCTGGTGTAACTGTCCAAATTAATTCTAACTTGTGACTGTCTGAATAAAATTTTGCTTTTTGACCTTCTTTACCTTTATATTTATAAGGGAAATAAAAGATTAAAAACTGCATTAAAAATTGAACAATTCCAATTAACCAAAATGAGATATCAAAAAGATTATCATCATGTTCTCCTTCAAAAGAAGCAGATTCTGGCAATAGAACTACATTCATAAAAATTAAGCAATAAATCATCATTGCATAAAGAAACACCATAAAATAAATGGAATTTCTTGCTTGTATAATGTTGTCCTTGTCTGTAGCTATAACACTTCTAAAATTTAAAATTCTAGTAATCTGCCAAAAGCTAACTCCTATTGCAACACCTATAAAAATATAAAATAGCGCTAACATATTTATCTTGTCTTAATTATTTTAATTCAACTATTTATTAATGATGATCATTTGATCCTTCTCCTCTGTGTTCTATATTGTAATAATGGAAATGCTCACTTTCTTGTAAGAATGGGTTTCCTTTTGGTATTGGATTCGCTTTTGCAAATGAACTAAATACAGTAAATATAAAGACTCCCAAAAAGAATAATAATGCACTTATTTCCGGAATTCCAAAATACCATTGAGCACCTACTGTTGCTGGCATTACCATTACAAATATATCTACATAATGACCTCCTAAAATTACCAAACCTCCAATAACTACAAACCATGGTATACTTTTAAAATCACTGTTTAACAACAACAAGATTGGAAAAATAAAATTCATAACTACCATTGCTAAAAACGGTAATTTGTATTCATTAAAACGCATTGCAAAATACGTTGTTTCTTCAGGAATATTTGCATACCAAATTAACATAAATTGTGCAAACCATAAATATGACCAGAATACAGAAAAACCAAACATATATTTTGCTAAATCATGAATATGGCTATCATTTACAGTTGGTAAAGCACCTTTAGAGCGTAAGTAAATTGTTACAAATGCTATTACAGTTAATGCACTAACTAATAAACTTGCCAATACATACCAACCAAATAAAGTAGAAAACCAGTGAGGATCAAGACCCATTATCCAATCCCAAGACATCATAGATTCTGAAAGCATAAATAAGAATATAAATACTACAGATACATTATAATTTAATTTATACGATTTTCTATTATCATTTGCAGTATCTTCTTTGATAGAATTTCTTCTAATAAACCATCGGTAAGCATTCCAAATTGATAAATAGATAATACTTCTAATAGTCCAACCTGGTATATTCATCCACCAAGATTTCCCATCTATTACAGCATCATAATTAGGACTTGCTGGGTCAAAAACACCATCAGCCATCCAAGGAAATAAATGATTTATATGCAACACAGAAGTTATAATTACCACGACCATAATAACAGAAGTTGGTACTAAATTTGCCGTGATTGCTTCCATCACTCTAAATAAAACGATAGACCAACCAGCTTGAGCAACTCTTTGGGCCGCATAAAATGCAAGGGTTAATAATGAAATTCCTAAAAAGAAAAACAATGCTACATAAATTGCAGACCAAGGTTTATTTTTTAGTTGATGAAAAACATGCTCTGCATGCGCATCATCATGATTTTCGTGATGAGCATCAACAGAACCATGTGCTTCTATTTTAGACTCTTCATGCCCGTGAGCTTCTTCAGAAACCTCTGAATGATGTTCTTCTATAGTTACTTCATGCGAATCTCCATGACTACCATGAGAAGACGCTTGATGAGCTATAATTTCTTTTGCTTCTTCAACATTTTTAGGTGCCGAATAAAACCCATAAGCAATTCCTAAGGCCCCTATAATGATAAGTGCTATTGAAAATGTTTTTAATTTACCAGAGAATTGATACATATCTTTCGTATTCTACCTTTTTGTAATTATAATTCTGAACGTAATTTTTCTACGTATTGTACTATCTGCCAACGTTCTTTATACGTTAATTGAGATGCGTGAGAACCCATAAGGTTTTTACCGTGCATAATTACATGATAAATACTTCCCGCATTAATATCTCTATCTTTATAGTTAGGAATCCCAGAAAATTTCTCTCTTTGAGATAAAATTCCATTTCCGTCTCCTTTAGTTCCATGACAAGTTGCACAATAAATAGTGTACATTGCTTTTCCGTTTGCCAAATTATCTTCCGTTACTTCTAAAGGATTAACTTCAGATTTAGACTTCTCATAACCTTCATTAGTATCTGGTATATCATACGCAGGAGTTCCTCCTCTTGCAATTGTACCATCTACAGGTTTTAAGTTAACGGCGTTACCATTAATTCCATTTACTCCATTAACATCATAAGGTACAGATACATACATATCTGGCATATATTGAGAGCGTGGTGTGCGTTTATCATTACAAGAAACTAAACTTGTAATGATTACTAAACCGATAATTAATTTAAAATTCCTCATTATCTCTTCTTTAGTGCTTATCAACTACATTAATTTCTACAGCTCCTGTTGTTTCTAATAAAGCCTTTAATTCAGCCTCATTATTATGCACAGGAATTTCCATTAAAAAATGATCATCTGTTGTTCTTGGATCAGGATTTTCTGCTTCCTTAAATGGCCATATTCTACTTCTCATATAAAAAGTAATTACCATTAAATGGGCTGCAAAAAATACCGTTAATTCAAACATAATTGGAACAAAAGCTGGCATATTTTCTGCCCAAGAAAAACTTGGTTTACCTCCAATATCTTGTGGCCAATCTTGAATCATCATATAATTAGTCATCCAAATTGCAAATGATAACCCTGTAATTCCGTAGAAAAAAGCAGTAATTGCCAATCTTGTTGGTGCTAATCCCATTGCTTTGTCTAATCCGTGTACAGGAAAAGGACAAAATACTTCTTCAATATGATGATGTTCTGCTTTTACAGCTTTCACTGCATCCATCAGTACTTCATCATCATTATAAAACGCGTGAATAACTTTTGATGATTCCATAATTATTCTTTATCTTTTTTATCAGAGTTAACTACTCTTGGTTTTGCTTCTATCGGTCCTGTAGCATCTTTACCATCTCTTCTTTTCTTATAAAATTCTCCCGAAGATTTTAAAATGGTTTTTACTTCCGCTTGCGCAATTACTGGAAATGTTCTTGCATATAATAAGAATAATACAAAGAAAAAACCAATAGTTCCTATAAATATACCTACATCTACAAATGTTGGTTCAAAACGCCACCATGTAGATGGTAAATGACCTTTACTTAATACAATTGCAATAATATCAAAACGCTCAAACCACATTCCTATATTAATAAATATTGAAATAATGAAAGACCATATAAAGCTTCTTCTTATTTTCTTAAACCATAATATCTGAGGTGTTAGAATATTAAAGAATAATAAAGAGTAGAATGCCCATGCATAAGGTCCTGTTGCAGCACCTACAGATAAATATGTATAATATTCATAAGGAGATCCTGTATACCAAGCAATAAAAAATTCAGTTGCATATGCTACAGCTACAATTCCACCTGTTAAGATAATTACTATGTTCATATATTCTACGTGCAAACGTGTAATATAATCTTCTAAATTAGTAACCTTTCTCATAATACCTAATAAGGTTTGTACCATTGCAAATCCTGAAAAGATAGCTCCAGCTACGAAATAAGGAGGAAAAATTGTTGAGTGCCAACCTGGGTTAATAGAAGTAGCAAAGTCCATTGATACAATTGTATGTACAGAAAGTACTAATGGTGTTGCCAAACCAGCAAGAACCAAAGAAACTTCTTCAAAACGTTGCCAATCTTTTGCTCTACCAGACCAACCAAATGATAGTAAAGCATATATTTTCTTTTGGAAAGGTTTTACTGCTCTATCTCTAATCATTGCAAAATCTGGTAATAAACCTGTCCACCAGAAAACCAATGATACAGATAAATACGTTGAAATTGCAAAAACATCCCATAATAATGGTGAGTTAAAGTTTACCCATAACGAACCAAACTGATTCGGCATTGGTAATACCCAATACCCATTCCATGGACGTCCCATGTGAATAATAGGAAACAATCCTGCTTGAAAAACGGCAAAGATGGTCATTGCTTCTGCAGAACGGTTAATTGCCATTCTCCATTTTTGACGGAATAATAAAAGTACCGCCGAAATTAATGTTCCTGCGTGACCAATACCTACCCACCATACAAAGTTGGTAATATCCCAAGCCCATCCAATGTTCTTGTTCAATCCCCAGACACCAATACCTGTTCCTACCGTGTAGAAAATACATCCAAATCCCCAAAGCATTGCTGCCAAAGAAATATAAAATGCAATGTACCAGTTTTTATTTGCAGCACCTTCTATAGGTCTTGCAATGTCTTCGGTAATATCGTGGTAACTTTTATCACCTAATACTAAAGGTTCCCTTATGGGTGCTTCGTAATGAGACATATTTATATAATTACTTAGTTTTTAATCTTTATATTCTTAAACTTTCAATGAATTAAAATTACAAAGCCTTACAACCTTGAACTTTAAAATTTGAATCCTTTTTATGCTTCGTTTGTATTCTTAACTTTAACTTGATAGATTACATTCGGTTTTGTCTGTAAATAATCTAACACGCCATAAGCTCTTTTATCTTCTACCAATGCAGCTATTTTGTCTTTCTTGTTGTTTATATCTCCAAAGACCATGGCTCCTGTAGTACATGCTGATGAACATGCTGTTTCAAACTCATCTGTATCAACTGCTCTTCCTTCTTTCTTTGCTTTTAAAATTGTTGCTTGTGTCATTTGAATACACATAGAACATTTTTCCATAACACCTCTAGATCGAACTACAACATCTGGGTTTAACACCATTTTACCATATTCGTTATTCATGTTGAAGTCAAACTCGTTATTATTTGAATAATTAAACCAGTTAAAACGACGAACTCTATATGGACAGTTGTTTGCACAATATCTTGTACCCACACATCTGTTATATGCCATTTGATTTTGACCTTGACGACCATGTGATGTTGCCGCAACCGGACAAACAGTCTCACAAGGAGCATGATTACAGTGCTGACACATCATCGGTTGAAAAGTAACTTCAGGATTTTCAGCTTCAGTTTCTAACGCTTCGTAAGTTGCTGCTCTACTTAATCCTAATTCTTTTGCTTCTTCTCTTGTTTCTACCTCAGAAGAGTAATATCTATCAATACGCAACCAATGCATATCTCTACCAACTCTTACTTCTTTTTTACCTACAACTGGTACATTATTTTCTGCATGACAAGCAATAACACAAGCACCACAACCTGTACAAGAAGTTAAATCTATAGATAAATTAAAATGATGACCAACTTCTCTGTTGTGTTCATCCCAAATATTAATAGAATTTGCTTCTACCTCTTGATGATCATAAGAAACCTTAGAAGGAACATTCCATCCATTTTTATGATCTTTAGGATCTACAGTATTATAATCTTTTAAAGAAGCTACTTTTAAAATATCATGACGACCAGCAATTGTTTTCTGTACTTGTGTACAAGCAAACTCATGTGTTCCTGATACTTTTTCTATAGCAACTCCGTATTGAATATTATTACCGTTAGCATATAATGGGTATGCATTTACACCCACTTGCATCTCTTCTTTTAATCCAAAAGTTTTTCCGTAACCTAATGATAAACCAACAGACCCTTTTGCCTGACCTGGTTGCACCATTACAGGAACAACTACAGCAACACCATTTACAGTTACTTTGGCATAATCACCATTAATAGCTCCATTATCTTTAACAGGATTTGAAAAACCTAATTCTCTGGCATCCGAAATAGACATCATTAAATAGTTATCCCAAGAAGCTCTTGTAATAGGATCTGGAAATTCTTGTAACCAAGGATTGTTTGCTTGCTTACCGTCTCCTAAACCAGTTTTAGTATATAAATTTAATTCAAAACCAGAAGATTTTTTAGCTGAACTTGCTAATTGATTAGCAACATCAGTTATTACAACTTCAGAAACAAAATCATTTTCATCTTCAACAATTTCTACATTATTGAAACCATTATGTAATGCTTTGTTCCAAGAAGTACCATATAAATAGTTGGTTACAGCAAAATCTTTTAAATATTGGTAGTAATTTTTTGTTTCTCCAGACCATTTTAATAATACGTCTTGTACTTGACGCGTATTAAATAATGGCTGTATAGTTGGCTGCATTAAACCGTACGTTATTTCATCGAACAGAGTATCACCCCAAGATTCTAAGAAATGTGGCGTTGGTAATGCATAATTAGAGGCATTTACTGTTGCATTGTTCTCTGTTGATAATGCTACTGATAATTCTAATTTTTTTAATCCTTCAGAAAAATCTGATGAATTAGATAATGAATATATAGGATCTACATTGTAAGAAATCAATCCTGCAACTTTACCTGCTTTCATATCTGAAACTAATTGAGCAATTTCTACATCATTTCCTTTACGGATATTTAATGTATTTACAGTATCAATAATTTCACTATTTAATGCTTTGTTAATTTCCAAAGAAATTAACTGAGCGTTAACGTCATTCAATCCTGTTAACACAACACCTTTAGAACCAGCTTTTTTTAGTTCTACTGCCATCTTCTTTACATCTGCATCAACAGCTGTAGCTTTAGAAGCAACATTAGCACCAGTAATAGCGTTGTATAAATTTAACAAAGCAAACACCTGATCAGATGGTTTTACAACCACTCTTTTATCAGAATTTGCACCCGTTAAAGACATGTTACTTTCAAACTGAACATGGTAAGACATGTGTCCTGTTTCTGGTTTTCTACCAGCAATAAATTCTTTTTCAAATCCTCCATGGAAATCTCCAAGGAAATCAGCACCAAAAGAAACAATTGTTTTTGCTTTGTCTAAATGATAATTTGGTAAAACACGTTTACCATACATGGCCATAAAAGCATCCGCCGCTCCAGATTCTGAAACTGCATCATAAACTACATGTTTTACATTTGGATAAGCGGCAATAAAACCTTCAATAATTTTATCTGTTGATGGACTTGCCATTGAACCGGTTAATAAAACAACAGGTTTGCCTGCTTCCTTTAACGTGTTAAGTTTGGCAATTATTTGAGCATCCGCATCATCCCAAGTTAAAAAAGACTCTGTATCCTGAGGTTCTTTTAAACGTAATTTTTCATCATATAAAGATAAAACTGCGGCTTGTACTCTTGCGCTTGTTGTTCCGTTTGCTTCCTTATTAGGCATTATTTGAATCGGACGACCTTCACGTGTTTTAACCAACACATTTGCAAAATCATATCCATCTGCCATAGAAGTTGCATACCAATCTGCAACACCTGCAATAATATCATTAGGCTTTACAACAAAAGGAATAGACTTTCTTACAGGTCCTTCACATGCAGCCAATGACGCTGCAGCTGTAGTGAATCCAACATATTTTAAGAAGTCTCTTCGAGACGTAGAAGAATTCTCTAATGTTTCTTTATCACCTAAAAACTTATCTGTAGGAATTTCTTCTACAAATTCATTTTTACTTAACGTTTCAACAATAGAACTTCCTTTAAGTTCCTCAACACTTTTCCAGTATTTTTTGTTTGAAGCCATTTATATTTAGTTATTAGTTTTTTAGTTATTAGATTTTAGCTTTCACCAAAATCAAACTATCTTTCTTCTTTAATTAATAGTGACATTTGCCACACTCTTTACCCCCTAATTGCGCAATTGTAACTTGCTCTACATTGAACTTTTTAGCCAATTCTTCATGAACTTTGGCATAGTATTCATTTCCTTTAAGGTTTACTTTTGTTTCTTTATGACAATCTATACACCAACCCATTGTTAACGGAGAATACTGATGTAATTCTTCCATTTCTTCAACTGGTCCATGACATTTCTGACATTTTAACCCAGCAACCGTAACGTGTTGCGAGTGATTGTAATATACAAAATCTGGTAAATTATGAACTCTAACCCATTTAATAGGTTTTGTTTCTCCTGTAAATTCTAAATTATCAGCATCCCAACCTGCAGCTTTGTAAACTTTAGCAATTTCTAAATCTAACTCAGCTTTACCAAGTGTATATCCGTCCATTTCTACAACAGTTTCTTCTGCAACTTCAGAAATATTCTTATGACAATTCATACAAACATTTACTGATGGAATACCAGAAGTTTTACTATGTTTTGCAGATGAGTGACAATATTCACAATCTATTTTATTATCTCCTGCATGTATTTTATGAGAGAATGCTATTGGCTGAATTGGTTGATACCCTTCATCTACACCTACTTTAAATAAGGTTCCAAAAACTACATAAGCACCCATTAACAGTAAAAAGATAGTAGCCAACACCTTTAAAAAAGTATTGTTTTTTAAACCAATCCAAAGTTCTTGTAAATCTCTTTTTATATTAGACTTATCTTCTGGCTTGTTATTCCCTTTTAATTCGCTTACTTGTTTTAACAAACTTGCTATCATTAAAAAAGCAACAATTATTGCACCAGCTAATATATATATTAACCAACCTGGAGCGCCAGCAGAAGAAGCATTAGAAGTAGCATTGTCCGCTACAACTTCTTTCTTTTTTAACTCACCTACAGTTGTATAATATAAAATATCATCTATATTTTCATCTGATAATTGAGGAAAGGCTGTCATTGCAGCTCCTTTATACTCATCAAAAATTGCGTTAGCTTCTGAATCTCCAGATGCTCTTAACTCTGCATTGTTCTTAATCCAAGATTTTAACCATGCATTTTCTCTTTTAGATTCGATACCACCTAAGGCAGGTCCAACTAATTTTTTATCCAACTTATGACAAGAAGCACATAAAGATTTAAATAATTTCTTTCCCTCTTTTTGACGCGCTTCATCTACATCTTGTGAATAAGAAGAAATGCTAAATGCAAAAAACAAAAGAATTGTAAAACTCTTTATAACTACTGAAGTAAGTCTAATGTGTAGTGCTACACTTTTCATATTTACAAACTATTATTTTAGTAATGTGTATAAATTCGTCTAAAAAACGTTTTTTTAAACAGTTTGACAAAAGTACTATTTATTGCCATATTTCAAAACGCTAAAGGAATGTTAAATTTAATTTATAACAATTCTAAATAACAAAATTATTCAATATATTCTGAAACAAGTTGTTACTTTTGTACAAAGTTAAATTATGATGAAAAATAAATTGTTTTTGACAATTATTACAATGGTGTTTTGTACCAGTGTTACCTCTATTTCAGCTCAAAACGGCACAAAAAGCAGTACTCAAATTAAAGAGTTAATTGCAAAGAAAAGAGCGTATAATAAAAAGAATGGGTTTGGATATCGCATTCAATTGTATAACGGAAACGAAAACAACGCAAGAAAGTATCAAGCTCTTTTTAGTGTAGAGTTTCCTGGAAACTATTCTAAACTGGTTTATAATGCTCCTGAATGGAAAGTGCATGTTGGCAATTATAAAACAAAACTAGAAGCGGATAAAGATATTATTCTCTTTAAGGATAAATTCTCTGGCATTATTGCTGTTCCGATGGGGAAATAATCAATTTAGCAGTAAACAGAATTATATTCTCCCACCTACTAAAAACAAGAACAACATAAAAAAAGCCGAAATTCATAAGAATTTCGGCTTTTACTATTTTATAAAGAAATGATTATTTCAATTTCTTTTTAACGGCAACTTCTTTGTAAGCTTCAATAACATCTCCTTCTACAATATCATTGTAATTCTTAATTTGAAGTCCACAATCATAACCTTTAGCTACTTCTTTTACATCGTCTTTAAAACGTTTTAAAGATGATAAGACACCGTCATGAACCACAATTCCGTCTCTAATAATTCTAATTTTAGAATCTCTAAAGATTTTACCAGACATTACCATACAACCAGCAATATTTCCAACTTTAGAAATTTTATAAACTTCTCTAATTTCAACATTACCACTTACTTCTTCTTTCATCACTGGAGAAAGCATTCCTTCCATGGCATCTTTCAAGTCATTAATAGCATCATAAATAATAGAATATGTTCTAATATCTACTTCTTCCTTATCTGCTATTACTCTTGCATTTCCTTGCGGACGAACGTTAAATCCTACTATAATTGCATCTGAAGCTGTTGCTAATAATACATCACTTTCTGTAATTGCTCCTACTCCTTTATGTAAAATATTTACTTGAATTTCTTCTGTAGATAATTTTTGGAATGAATTTGTTAATGCTTCTACAGAACCATCTACATCTCCTTTTAAGATAATGTTTAATTCTTTAAAGTCACCCAACGCAATTCTACGACCAATTTCATCCAACGTTAATGTTTTCTGAGTTCTTACAGATTGCTCACGTTGTAATTGCGAACGTTTGGTTGCAATTTGTTTTGCTTCTCTTTCGTCATCAAAAACAACAAACTTATCTCCTGCTTGTGGCGCTCCATCTAACCCTAATATTGAGATTGGTGTTGATGGTTTTGCTATTTTTACTTTCTTGCCTTTATCATCAAACATAGCTTTTACTTTACCACTATGTTTACCTGCTAATAAGTAATCTCCAATTTTTAAAGTTCCAGCTTGTACTAAAATAGTGGTTACATACCCTCTACCTTTATCTAATTGAGCCTCTACTACGGTACCAACAGCATTTTTATCAGGATTTGCTTTTAATTCTAAAATTTCTGCTTCTAATAATACTTTTTCTAATAATTCTGGAATTCCTTCTCCTGTTTTAGCAGAAATATCTTGCGATTGAATGCTTCCTCCCCATTCTTCAATTAATAAATTCATTGAAGATAATTGAGTTTTCACATTATCCGGATTCGCGTTTGGCTTATCAATTTTATTAATAGCAAATATGATTGGTACTCCTGCAGCTTGTGCATGAGAAATAGCCTCTTTTGTTTGTGGCATTACATCATCATCAGCAGCAACAACAATAATTACTAAATCTGTTACTTGTGCCCCACGTGCACGCATTGCCGTAAAGGCTTCGTGACCAGGAGTATCTAAAAATGCAATCTTTTGATCTCCAACTTTTACAGAATACGCTCCAATATGTTGTGTAATTCCTCCGCTTTCACCTTCAATTACATTTGCTTTTCTTATGTAATCTAGTAGCGATGTTTTACCATGATCTACGTGACCCATTACCGTAATAATTGGCGCACGTGTTTCTAAATCTTCTGGTTTATCTTCTACCTCTTCAATAGCTTCTTCAACCTCAGCCCCAACAAATTCTACTTTATGATTAAATTCTTCTGCAACAATAACTAATGTTTCTGCATCTAAACGCTGATTCATTGTTACCATTAAACCTAAAGACATACAAGCAGAAATAATATTGGTTACAGGAACCTCCATCATTGTTGCCACTTCACTTACAGTAACAAATTCTGTTACCTTTAAGATTTTGTTATCTAATGATTGTGCTTCTAGTTCTGCTTCAGATTGTTCTCTATGTGCATCTCTTTTGCTTCTACGGTATTTTGCTCCTTTACCTCTAGAAGATTTTCCTTGCAATTTCTCAAGAGTTTCTCTTACTTGCTTTTGAATATCTGCTTCTGTTGGTTCTTCTTTTTTAACTACAGCTGGTCTTTGGTTTCTACCACCTCTAAAACCAGGTCTATTGTTTCCTGGTCTAGCAGTTCCTGGCCTTGCAGCTCCTGGTCTACTTCTATTGCTGGTATTTCCTCCGGCCTTAGTAACAATACGCTTACGCTTCTTTTTGTCTGCGTTTGCATCTTTTTTAGGTTCTGGTTTCTTTTTCTTAGGTCTTTCAAATTGTTTTAAATCAATTTTTTTACCTGTGATTTTAGGACCGTCTAACTTTTTGTATTGCGTCTTGATAGTTTCTGCATTCTCTGCTGTTATTTCAACAGGTGCTTCCGCTTTTTTATTAGAAACTTGATTTGTTTCTTTTTTAACTAGCGGTTTTTTCTCATCAACTTTAGCCGTTTCTTTAACTGCTTTTTCTACTTTAGTTTCACTAACAACTTTATCTACTTTTTTAACGGTAGGTTCTGCTGCTTTTGGAACTTCTTTTTCAACTGAAGGTACTTCTTTAACTGGCTCAGTAATTTCCTTTTTCTCAGAAGCCTTAACTACTGGTGTAGTTTCTTTTTCTATAGAAGGTGTTACTGGCGTTTCAGCTACTTTTGTTACCTCTGGTTTTATTTCGATTGGTTTTTCTTCAACAGCTTTAACAACAGGTTTTTTATTTCCTAAATTGTCAATGTCAATTTTACCAACGGTTTTAAACGATAGTTTATCTGCTTTGGCTTTTAAAACTTCTTGTCGCTGAACTTCTTCTGCTCTTTTCTTTTCTAATTTAGCTTCAATTTCTAAACGAATTGCTTCTTTTTCTTTACGTTTTTCTTCACCAACTTCCTTAGACGCCGCTTTTTTGCTTGCATCTTTTTGGAAGCCGTCTAGTAAAACTTGATAGACATTACCAGGAATTTTAGTAGTAGGTCTAGATTCTATCTCATGACCTTTATCTGCTAAATATTCTACTGCTCTATCCAAAGAAATATTTAATTCCCTTAGTACTTTATTAAGCCTCATTGTTTTGCCTTCAGACATATATTATTTTTTAGCCTTTAATTTGTAAAAATATGGTTTTTACCTTACTTTCTTATTATTTATTCTTCGAATTCTTCTTTTAATATTCGTTGAACATCTAAGATCGTTTCTTCTTCTAAATCGGTTCTCTTCACCAATTCTGCCACGCTAGTTTCTAAAACACTTCTTGCGGTATCTAAACCAATATTTTTAAATTCTTTAATAATCCAATCTTCAATCTCGTCTCCAAACTCTGTTAACTCTACATCTTCTTCTTCTAAACCTTCTCTTTGAACGTCTATTTCATATCCTGTTAACTCACTTGCTAAACGTATATTTACACCACCTCTACCAATTGCTTTAGAAACTTCTTCTGGTTTTAAAAGTACTTTTACACGACCTTTTTTACCATTTCTTTCTTCTTCATACATTTCTATTTCCATAGAAGTCACTTTTGCAGGACTTAATGCTCTAGAAATATACAACTGTTCGTTTTTAGTATAGTTGATAACATCTATGTTTTCATTTCCTAATTCACGTACAATACCGTGAATTCTAGAACCTTTAACACCAACACAAGCACCTACAGGATCTATTCTATCATCATAAGAATCTACCGCCACTTTTGCTTTTTCTCCTGGTATTCTTGCCACACCTTCAACAGTAATTAAACCGTCAAAAACTTCTGGTATTTCTTGTTCAAACAATTTATTTAAGAAACTTGGCGATGTTCTAGATAAAATAATTGCAGGTTTATTACCTCTTAATTCTACCGTTTTAATAACACCTCTTACAGAATCTCCTTTTCTAAAAAAGTCTGATCTTATTTGTTCGCTTTTAGGCAATACTATTTCATTACCTTCATCATCTAATAAAATAATAGCATTATGTCTAATATGATGCACTTCTGCACTATACAATTCTCCTTCTAACTCTTTAAAGTGTTTAAAGATATTTGTACTATCATGTTCATATATTTTAGAAATTAAGTTCTGACGCAATGCCAAAATAGCTCTTCTTCCTAAATCTATTAATTTTACTTCTTCAGAAACATCTTCACCAATTTCAAAATCTGGCTCAATTTTTCTTGCTTCCGCCAATTCTATTTCTTCATTATCATCTTCAGAAAAACCATCTGCTACTACAACTCTATTTCTCCAAATCTCTAAATCTCCTTTATCTGGGTTTATAATGATATCAAAATTATCATCAGAACCAAATTTACGTTTTAAGGCAGCTCTAAATACTTCTTCTAAAATAGACATTAATGTAACTCTGTCTATACTTTTATTATCTTTAAATTCTGAAAACGAATCAATTAATGCTATATTCTCCATGCTATATTTTACTTAAAATACAATCTTCACTTTTGCTTCTTTAATATCCTTAAAATTTAATGTTACTGTTTTCTCTACAGTAACTTTTCCTTTCCCTATAGGTTTCGGTTCTCTGGCTTTCCATTGTAAAACAATATCAACATCATTTGCAGCTATAAGAGTTCCTTCAAATTCTTGTTCTGCCGTTTTTACTTTTAGTATTCTATTGATGTTCTTAATATACTGTCTCTTTAATTTTAATGGATGAGAAATATCTGGTGTAGAAACTTCTAGCGAAAAATCTTCTTCTTCTCTATCTAAACTGTTTTCTACATTTCTACTAATTCTAATGCATTCACTTAAAGGAACACCATTATCACCATCTACAGTTATCTGAATTTTATTATTTGTTGATATGTCTAAATCAACTAAATACAAAGACTCATTTAGTGCTAAAGCCTCGTCAATTAAATCTTTTACTTTGTTTTGATCCATCTTTAATCTTAGAATAAAATATAAAAAGAGGGGACTTTAAGTCCCCTTCATTCCTCCATTTTATTGTAAATTTCGGTGCAAATATAGTAAATGTTTATGATTTACCAAACAGACTTTCTTCAAAAATAATTAAGAACTCTTTAAGGACACAATAAAAATAGCTATTTAAAGTTAAATATAATTTACATATTTACAGTAAAGTAACTAAAAAATAGTGTGTAAACGCAACATTGGTCTACAATCTCAGATTACTTTTTTAAGTATTTGAACTTTAAGAATACTCTTTAATTCAATTATTTATTGTAACTTTAGATACAAGATAATTTAATTTCTTTTTACTTATGAAAAAAATTTTAGTTCCTATCGATTTTTCTAAACAATCTGAATACGCAACAAAAATGGCTGCAAAAATTGCCAAAAAATCTAACAGCGCTGTCTATTTATTGCACATGATAGAATTACCTACGGGTGTTGTAGACATGGGCTCTAGAAGCAACTTTAGCATTCCAGAAAGCATGTTGTACTTACGTAAAATTAGAGAACGCATTTTAGAGTATAAATCTAAATTTTTTCCTGAAGGTAGTGAAATTCATTACTCAATTAGATTTCAAGCCCCGTATGAAGGCATTCAGAAATATGCAGATAAAATAGATGCAGATTTAATTATTATGGGATCTAAAGGACATTCTGAATTTGAAGAAATACTTATTGGCTCTAATACAGAAAAAGTTGTTAGAACCTCTACAAGACCTGTAATTGTTATTAAAAAAGACGATGATAAATTTAAATTAAAAAACTTAGTTTTTGCCTCTAGTTTTAAAAGTGACAACAAAGTTGTTTTTGGAAAATTTTTAGATTTTGCCAATCAATTTAAAAGTAAAGTGCATTTATTAAAAGTAAATACGCCTTCTCGTTTTGAGAGCACAAAAAATGCAAAACAAAAGGTAAAAGATTTTATAGCAGAATATGAAATGCCTAAACATTCTATAAATGTTTATAGTGATACTTCTGTAGAAAAAGGAATTTTAAATTTTTCTAGAGAAATAAATGCAGACGTTATTGCCTTATGTACACATGGTAGAAGTGGTTTATCTCATTTATTTTCTGCAAGTGTAACCAAAAACTTATCTAAAAACGCTTTAAAACCCATGTTAACTATTAAAGTGTAAAAGTAAAACACAAGAATCAATAACTATTTTTAGGTTGGTTATTGATTCTTTCTTTAAAACTTTTCTTTTACTTTTTTTATGTTAAACTCTTCTAAAAATTAAAATAGTAAAGCCATAAATACCCTAAATTTGGAAAAAAATTAAATGTATGCCACGTTGGGTTTTTCCTCTCATTATACTTTCTGTCTTTATTATTATTCTAGAAATTTATACTTTTCAAGCCTTTAAAACCATTTCAAAAAATAAATTTGTCCGGTATTTTTCACTTTTTATAAGTCTTGCCGTTTATATAAATTTATTGTACATGGTTTTAAATTACTCTAGAAGTAACGGTCAAACCCCGTATTTTCAAATGACTGCTGGTATTGTACTTACCTTTCTAATTCCTAAATTAATTATTTTATTATTCTTGTTTGGAGAAGATATTTACAGATATGTTTTTAAACTGATTTCTGCAATTTCATCAAATGAAACAAAATACCTAGCCAGTAGAAGAAAATTTATTTCGCAATTGGCTTTAGGCTTGGCTTCCATTCCGTTTGCAGCCTTTATCTACGGTATAATTCAAGGAAAATACAATTACAAAGTCATAAAATACAGTTTAACCTTTAAAGATTTACCACCCGCTTTTGATGGCTATACAATTACACATATATCAGACATTCATTCTGGAAGTTTTACCAACAAAGAAAAAATTAAATATGGTGTTGATTTGATAAATGAACAAAAATCTGATCTCATGCTTTTTACCGGTGATATTGTAAATAATAAAGCTGATGAAATGGATATTTGGATTGATGTTTTTGACAAATTAGAAGCTAAAGAAGGTAAGTATTCTATTCTTGGAAATCATGATTATGGAGATTATATGGATTGGAAAAATCCACAAGATAAAATCAATAATTTTCAACAAGTAAAAGATATTCATCAAAAAATAGGTTTCGATTTATTGCTAGATGAACATCGTTATTTAGAAAAAGATGGACAAAAGATTGCTCTAATTGGTGTAGAAAACTGGGGAAAAGGATTTAATCAGGCAGGAGACTTACCAAAAGCAACTGCCAACATCAACCAAGAAGATTTTAAAATATTAATGTCTCACGATCCCAGTCATTGGGAATATAAAGTAAAAAATGACGATTTTAATTATCAGTTAACCTTAAGCGGTCACACACATGGATTACAAATGGGGATAGAAATTCCTGGTTGGATAAAATGGAGTCCGTCTAAATATGCATACAAACAATGGGCAGGTTTGTATGAAGAATTTGGAAGATACATCAACGTAAATAGAGGTTTTGGGTATCATGCCTTTCCCGGAAGAGTAGGAATTTGGCCAGAAATCACAGTAATTGAATTGAAAAAAGGTTGATAGTTAACATATTCAAATAGAATTCTTATATTTGTCTATAAACGATTTAATAATGTTGATGTTTTCCTTTTAAAGACTTTAATTTATGACAAAATTTGGCGAATTAATAAATGCAGACAAGCCTGTTCTTATCGATTTTTATGCAGATTGGAGTGAAGCAGAAAATAGTATTGGCACCTTAAGAGATGTAGCTGCTGCTTTAGGTGATAAAGCAAAGGTTATAAAAATTGATATTAAAAAGAATGAAACCTTAGCCGAAGCGTTGCGGGTAAAAGGAAATCCTACGTTTATGATTTACAAAAATGGCGAAATGAAATGGCGTCAAACCGGCGCACAAGATGCAAAAACCTTAATTGGGTTGATATTGCAATATTTGTAACGTTTCTAATTACTTTTAAAACTTTACCATCTTCTCTATAAATTAGAGCACCATCTTTACCTATTTTACTCATATATTACAAAATAAATAATACTATCGTAGAATTATGGCGATAGTTGGTAACCAAGATTTGAAAGATATTCTCTGATTTAATAATTTACAATAGCCAACATCATAAAAAATTCACTTTAAAATTTCCGAAATATTCGGTTTAAAATAATTTGGACCTTTTAAAACTTTACCATCTTCTCTATAAATAGGTGTACCATCTTCACCTAATTTACTCATATTACTACGTTGAATTTCATTAAAAACTTCTTCAATTTTTTCTTGCATTCCGTGTTCTATTATGGTGCCACATAAAATGTAAAGCATATCTCCT
This sequence comes from Polaribacter sp., assembly GCF_051251875.1. GTDB lineage: Bacteria > Bacteroidota > Bacteroidia > Flavobacteriales > Flavobacteriaceae > Polaribacter. The sequence goes on along the minus strand of NZ_JBPOGL010000033.1, from coordinate 707 downwards.
AAGGCATCAGCAACCTCAACCAAATCATTGTTTTCTGCTGCTTCTAAATACTCTTCATTTTCTTCTTTCATTAAGTTAAAACGTAGCAAGTTTCTATCTTTACCAATATCTGCTATTGGTTTTTTATTCATATTTAACTTAAAAGCGGTGTGAAACTCCGTAACTGCGGCTATTTTGTTTTTCATTTTTTTGAATTATAATTTTAAAGAAGTTCTTTTTTTAAGTTGTAATTTTGCAAAAGAAATTATTCTCTATTTTTTAAAAAGTCAATATATAGAAACTTTATGAAAAACAGAGCGTTATTCTAGCCTATTAATTCACAACTTATAAAGAATAAAAGCATGTTTTTAAACGCATATTTTACCACAGGTAGAATTATTTTTATGATCTTTTTTATTGTTTCTTTTATAGCATTAATGATTTATAGCTATAGAAAAGACATTAAAAATCATGAGCGTTATTATAAAAATACTGGTAAAAAGGTACTAATTTACGGAATCTTAGTGATTGCTATTTTTGTTGCCATTCGTATTTTAGCTGGAAATTAAAAAAAACCGACTCTTTTCAGAATCGGCTTTTCATTAAGTAATACTATTTAGATTATTCCTACATTTTAATTCTCTGAAACTAGAAAATTATAATGTTCCTCATGGTGGAATTTTAATTTTCTGAAACTTGAAAATTATAATGTTCCTCATGGTGGAATT
>NZ_JBPOGL010000032.1:0-49152 GCF_051251875.1 Polaribacter sp. | reverse complement strand
GTAAAGAAATTTTAAATTTTCTTTACCTCTTTTTAATCCTAAATTTATTTTTATAGCTTACTTCTGAAAGTGCCTATAAACAAAAAATCCGATAGAAATGAATCTATCGGATTTTTTAATATCAATATTTCACATAAGCGTGAAATAACTTATCTGTAGCAATTTGCTACTACATCATTCCTGGCATTCCACCACCCATTGGAGGCATTGCAGGAGCATTTTCTTTAATATCAATTAATGCACATTCAGTTGTAAGAATCATACCAGCAACAGAAGCTGCGTTTTCTAAAGCAACACGCGTTACTTTTTTAGGATCTATAATTCCTGCTTCTAACATGTCTACATAAACATCATTTTTAGCATCATAACCAAAGTCTTTTTTACCTTCTAAAACTTTGTTTAAAACTACAGAACCTTCGCCACCCGCATTCTCAACAATAATTCTTAAAGGAGCTTCAATAGCTTTGTTAATAATTTGTACACCTGTAGTTTCATCTAAATTATTTGTAGTAATTTTTTCTAAAACTCTTTTTGCACGCACTAAAGCAACACCACCACCAGCAACAATACCTTCTTCTACGGCAGCTCTTGTAGCATGTAAAGCATCATCAACTCTATCTTTTTTCTCTTTCATTTCTACTTCAGAGGCAGCACCAACATATAAAACAGCAACACCACCAGCTAATTTAGCCAAGCGTTCTTGTAGTTTTTCTTTGTCGTAATCAGACGTTGTAGTTTCTATTTGAGATTTAATTTGATTTACTCTAGCTTTGATAGCTTCAGCATCACCAGCACCATTTACAATGGTAGTATTGTCCTTATCAATTGTAATTCCTTCTGCATTTCCTAATAAATCTAAAGTTGCATTTTCTAAAGAAAATCCTCTTTCTTCAGAAATAACAGTTCCACCAGTTAAAATAGCGATGTCTTCTAACATAGCTTTTCTTCTGTCTCCAAAACCAGGAGCTTTTACAGCAGCAATTTTTAATCCACCACGTAATTTATTTACTACTAAAGTAGCCAATGCTTGTCCGTCTACATCTTCAGCAATAATTAATAAAGGTCTACCAGATTGAGAAACAGGCTCTAAAATTGGAAGAATTTCTTGCAAGTTAGAAATCTTTTTGTCAAATAATAAAACATAAGGATTTTCTAAATCTGCAATCATTTTGTCTGCATCTGTAACAAAATAAGGAGATAAATAACCTCTGTCAAATTGCATTCCTTCAACAACATCTACATAGGTTTCCATACCTTTAGCTTCTTCCACAGTAATAACACCTTCTTTACCAACTTTAGTAAAAGCAGTAGCAATTAACTCGCCAATTGTGTTATCATTATTTGCAGAAATTGCAGCAACTTGTTTTATTTTGTCTGTAGAATTACCTACTTTTTTAGCTTGTTTTTCTAAATCAGCAATAATTGCAGCCACCGCTTTGTCAATTCCACGTTTTAAATCCATCGGATTTGCGCCTGCGGCAACATTCTTTAATCCTTCTTTTACAATTGCTTGTGCAAGAATTGTTGCTGTTGTAGTTCCATCACCCGCTAAATCATTTGTTTTAGAAGCAACTTCTTTTACCATTTGAGCTCCCATGTTTTCTAGCTCATTTTCTAGCTCAATTTCTTTTGCTACAGAAACACCATCTTTGGTAACTGTTGGTGCTCCAAAAGATTTAGAAATAATTACGTTTCTTCCTTTTGGTCCTAATGTTACTTTTACTGCATTTGCTAAAGCATCAACTCCACGTTTTAATCCGTCTCTTGCTTCAATATCAAATTTTATATCTTTTGCCATTTTTTAAATATGCTTTATGCTTTAGGCTATATGCTGTTGGCAAAAACCGAAAGCTAGTTTATTATTTTAATTTTTGTTTTAAGGAATAAATTTTCCTTTTTATTATATTAATTTCTTCAGTTAAATTGATAAATGATGATTCATTAATATAATTTAAATCTTTTGAAAGAATTAATTGATACTCTACCTCAGATGCAGAACCTAAAGCTATTGTTAAAAAACGATTGAATTCAGCATCACTATCTCTACCACAACCTTCACTAATGTTGGTTGGTATTGAAGATGCTGCTCTTCTTATTTGGGAAACAAGCCCGTACACTTCATCTTTAGGATAAGATTTTGTAGCGTCATATATTTTTAATGTAAATAGATGACTTAGTTTCCAAATATCATATTTTTTAAAGTCTCTCATAGCTTAAAGCTTTTTGCATAAGGCTTAAAGCGAATTAGATAATCGCCAAAATATCAGATTCACGCATCATTAAATAATCTACGCCATCTAATTTTAAGTCTGTACCACCATATTTACCATATAAAACGGTATCACCAACTTTAACGGTTAAAGGCTCATCAACTTTACCATTACCAACGGCAACAACAGTTCCTTTTTGTGGTTTTTCTTTAGCGTTGTCTGGTATAATTAATCCAGATGCTGTTTTTGTTTCTGCTGGAGCAGGTTCTACAAGAACTCTGTCTGCTAAAGGTTTAATGTTTAATCCCATTTTTTATATATTTTTGATTAATTAAATTATAATTTACTTGTTGTCTAATAGTCAGAAATTGTGCCAATGCATTAAAACTGACAATTTTTCTAGGATTGAATTTAATCATAAATTTTAGACATAAAAAAATGCCAACGTGTCATTTTCGTTGGCATTTTAAGTTATTTCTAACAGATAATTATTTTAAACTATCATTAGTTGTAGGTGTTGTGTTTTCAACAGGTGTAGTTGTTTCTACGCCATCTAAAGTATTGTCTAACTTAAAATTGTTGTCTCCATCTCTTGGAATAGCAAAGTTAGCTAATAAGATTAACGCAAACATAGCAATTGCTAAAGTCCAAGTTGTTCTGTCTAAAAAGTTGTTTGTGTTTTGTACACCACCTAAAGATTGTGCACCTCCACCTCCAAAAGAAGAAGATAAACCTCCACCTTTAGGATTTTGTACCATCACTATTAAGATTAATGCAATGGCTACAATCAAAATTAGAATTAAAAATGCTGTGTAACTCATGATTTATTTTTTTGTAAAATTTGTACTCTTTTAATTTGGTCTGCAAAGAAACCACTTTTTTCTGGATATTTCAAACTTAAAATTCTATAAGCTTGTATTGCATTTTCATACTTTTTTTGTTCTAGATACACTTTGGCCAAAGTCTCTGTCATTAAGGCGGCATCTTGGGTGTTTTTTGATACTGAAACAGCAATGGTTTTGTCTTTTACCAAAGGTTTTATTTTAGGATTATTTTTTATAAACCTATTAATTAAGTCGTCTTTTTTGCTTGTTGTTTTAACCGGTTTTTCTATTTCTCTATTAATGGGAGTTTTTGTAGATATTTGCAACCACTCATTAAATGAATGATTTTCTGTGGATGAAAAAGTAATTGGCTTTCCTATGTTTAAGGATTCTTTTACGTCTTCAATTTCGGTTTCTACTTCGCTAGTTTCTTGTGCTTCACTAAGTTTTTTGGCTAGTTCTTCAACTTTTTCTATTGAAATTTCAGAAGTGTTAGTAGGTTTTACTGTTAAATGTTCATTAGAAATTTTTTCTGAAATCTGTTGATGAATGTCTTCTTTCTTCTTATTAAAATTGTTGGTAGTTATGTAATTAAATAAAACAGTTCTGTCTGTGGTGTAAGAAGCCGTTAGTTTTAATACGTTGTTATATTTAAAGCTATCTTGATTTTTTAGACCTTTTAAATACAATGCTCTTGCGGCTTGAAAATATGGAAATTGGTCTACAACAGTTTTTAACTCAGCAGTTTCTACTTCCTGAATTTGAGTTTTATTTGTTATGATGTCTATAAAAGTGGCTGTTTTCAATTTGTATTTTATTTACTCTACTTTTAATTTAAAACTTTAAATCTTAATTATTTTTACCATTTTGCAACAGATGCATTAAAAATATCTTGTGTAACGCGTTCTAAAATTTCATCTAAAGCAGCTTCTAAAACACTTCCTGTTAGTTGTGCAGAAGCATCAAAATCTGAATAGAAAGAAAATTGTTTTTCAAAATTATCTTTTTCTATGAGTTTATTTTCAAACCTTACATTCACGGTAATTGTAAGCCTGTTTTGTGCTGATGTTTGGTCTGAAGTAGCACTCATTGGTGTAACTCTGTATCCTGTGATTTCTCCGGCAAAATATAAATCGCCATTGCCATTTACTAATGTTAAATTAGTTTGACGGGTAAATAAATCTTGTAAATCTTGCGTAAAACGCTGACTTAAAGAAGGCTCTATTAAAGAAGCTTGGTTTGGAAAGAAATCTATTTGTAATGTTTTTGCATCACCAGTACTTCCTCCGGTAAAAGAGTATGCACCACATGCCACAAGAAATACGGTGCTTATTGAAAATAATAGTATGTAGGATAGTTTTTTCATTGATGTTGTCTGGTCGAGCGCAGTCGAAACCTAAAATAGTTACTTATTAAAACCTCTCGACTGCACTCGAGTGGACAGTTTTTTTTTCAATTAAAAATACAATTTTTAAAGAATTATACATTTTTTTATAAATCGTATTGTTTTATTTTTCTATACAAAGTACGTTCAGAAATGCCCAATTCTTTAGCGGCTAACTTACGTTTATTATTGTTTTTTTCTAATGATTTTTGAATCATTTCTATTTCTTTGTCTTGTAAAGATAAAGATTCATCTTCTTCAATAGTTTCTATAAAATCGTACTCTTTTTCTGTTGATGAATTCTGGGAAATTTTCAAGACTTCAACATTTGATTTTTGAGCCTCGTTGTTTCCGTAAATTTTTTCAATTAATTGATGATTTTCTTCTTGTACATCTTCTATATTGCCACTTTTCATTAAGTCTAGTGTCAATTTCTTTAAATCATTGATGTCATTACGCATGTCAAACAAGATTTTGTACATAATATCTCGTTCAGTAGAAAAATCATTTTCTTTTTTACCGCCAATTACCGCCGGCAAGTTTCCTTTATTGTTGGGTAAATATTGTTGAAGTTTTGCGCCTGTAATAATCCTGCTTTCTTCAATCACAGAAATTTGTTCAGCTAAATTTTTTAACTGTCTAATATTACCAGGAAAGCGATAGTTTAGCAATACGTTTATAGCGTCTTCTTCTAATCTTATAGAAGGCATTCTGTATTTTTGAGCAAAATCTGCTGCAAATTTTCTAAACAGTAAATGTATGTCTTCATTTCTATCTCTTAAGGCTGGCAAATGAATTTCAACAGTACTTAATCTATAATAAAGGTCTTCTCGAAAACGTTCTTTTTCAATGGCTACTTGCATGTTTACGTTGGTTGCAGCCACAATTCTTACATCTGTTTTTTGGCTTTTAGATGAACCTACTTTTATAAACTCGCCATTTTCTAAAACACGTAATAAACGTACTTGTGTTGTTAAGGGTAGTTCACCTACTTCATCTAAAAAAATGGTTCCGCCATCTGCAACTTCAAAATAACCTTTTCTATCTTGTGTTGCTCCTGTAAAAGATCCTTTTTCATGACCAAATAATTCACTGTCTATTGTTCCTTCCGGAATTGCACCACAGTTTACAGCAATATATTTTGCGTGTTTTCTGTGAGATAATGAATGTATAATTTTCGGAATATTTTCTTTACCAACACCACTTTCTCCTGTTACTAAAACAGAAATATCTGTAGGAGCAACTCTTACTGCTTTTTCTAAAGCACGATTTAAGTGAATATCGTTTCCGATAATGCCAAAACGTTGTTTTAATGCTTGTAAGTTTTCCATAATAGCCACTTTTAATTTCCCCAAAGAGGAAAACACTCTTGTGTTTATAATTGTATTTTATTTTTTTTTACTTTCAATATATTCAGAAACACCTTTTTCCATATTTCCACTTACCCATTGCCAATTCAATTTCAAAAGAATTTTCTTTTCTTTTGTTAAACTTATTTTAGCAACTGCTTTTCCAGCTTTTAATTCGTTTTCTGATGTTACACATTGATAAATCATATTTAAAAAATCATCATGAAGTGTCGCAATAATTTTTCCATATTTAATAGTTCCTCCAGCATAATCTGCAGTTACTATATTTCCTTTTTGCTGATAGTTAAAAACAGTCTCAGAATTCACTTTTCCACTTTCAGAGTTTTCTAGCAAGTAAAAAACTTTGTTGTTAAAATTAAATTTAGCCATTTTTAATATTTTTTTTCAGAACAGTTTCCTTCCCTTTGGGAAGGATTAAGGATGGGCTTTTTTAATTATTATCAGAATAGCCAACAACAGTTCCTTTTAAAGTTGCAGACGTACAATCTTCTACTTTTACCATTACAAAATCTCCCAGTTTATAATTGCCTTTATCAAAAACGGCAACGGTGTTTTGTGTATTTCTACCTTTCCATTCATTTGGGTTTTTCTTAGAAGTGCCTTCAATTAAAAACTCTTCTGTTTTACCTAAATGTTGTTGTGTTCTGTATAAAGCGTGTTCTTGTTGTAAATCTATTATTTCTTGTAACCTGCGTTTTTTAACTGCAAAAGGCACATCATCTACCATTTTTTTTGCAGCCAAGGTTCCTGGTCTTTCAGAATAGGTAAACATAAATCCGAAATCATATTTTACGTATTTCATCAATTCTAAAGTGTCTTGATGATCTTGTTCTGTTTCTCCGCAAAATCCTACAATCATGTCTTGTGATAATGACATTTCTGGTACAATTCTAAAAATATGATCTATTAACTCTATATATTCTTCTCGTGTATGTTGTCTGTTCATGGCTTTTAACATGTTATTGCTTCCACTTTGTACAGGTAAATGAAGATATTTACAAATATTTTTGTGTTTTGCCATTGCGTAAATTACATCTAAACTGATATCCTGCGGATTAGAAGTTGCAAAACGAAAACGTGTTTTAGGAAATTTAGTAGCACACATGTCTAACAATTGAGCAAAATTTACAGCAGTTGCTTGTGCCATTTCAGAAGCTTTGTTAAAGTCTTTTTTTAATCCGCCACCAAACCATAAAAAGCTATCTACATTTTGACCAAGAAGTGTAATTTCTTTATAATTTTGATCTACCATAGATTGTATTTCCTCTAAAATACTTTTAGGATCTCTACTTCTTTCGCGTCCGCGAGTAAAAGGAACTACGCAAAAAGTACACATGTTGTCGCAACCTCTAGTAATGGATACAAATGCTGTAACTCCATTAGTGTTTAAACGGACAGGTGAAATATCTCCGTAGGTTTCTTCTTTTGATAAAATTACATTTACAGCGTCTCTTCCTTCGTTAACTTCGGATAATAAATTGGGTAAATCTTTATACGCATCTGGCCCTACAACTAAGTCAACAATTTTTTCTTCTTCTAAAAATTTTTCCTTTAAACGTTCTGCCATACAACCTAAAACGCCAACTTTCATGTTTTTGTTTACTTGTTTTACAGCATTGTATTTTTGTAATCTTTTACGAACGGTAGTTTCTGCTTTTTCTCTAATAGAACAAGTATTTACCAAAACTAAATCTGCTTCTTCTAAAATTTGAGTAGTGTTATAGCCTTCTTTATCTAAAATTGCAGCTACAATTTCACTATCATTCATATTCATTTGACAGCCATAGCTTTCTATGAATAATTTTTTAGAATTTTCTTTTTTTTGTTCGGTTACAAGTGCTTTTCCTTGTATTTTCTCATCTATGATTTTTTCTACGTATTCCATCTCTCAATTTATCATTTAAAGGTGAGCAAAGATACAACCAAATTTGAATTGTTGTGACAAATTGGCAGAAAAGTATTGTTAAACAAAACAAAAAAGTGGTTGCATATAATTTTTTTCATTGTTTGTAAAGTAGGAGAAGGCAGTAAATTATTTTAGTAGCGTTGCATTTTTATTTCAACCAAAAAACAAATAGTTGTTTCTGTTCTATAAAAATCTGTAAAGTTAGCAGTATAGGTGTTCAATGAATTAAAAATTAAATCATGTTAATTTTACAGAGATTCATGGGTTTTTGAAAAAATCTGTTGCTGATTTAAAGTGATTTTTTAATTCAGATACTTTTACCAGTTTCCGTTATTTTACAACTTTAATAATACATCCGGATAGGTTATTTGATAAGATTGTTTGGTGTTTATATCTTTAATAGTAAACGTTTTTCCGTTGCTCCATTTTACGGTAATAGTTGTTTTGGTATCGCTGCCAAGGCCAAAGTGTTGTATCTTAGGATGAACAGAAAGATAGCCTGTTGTGCTATGAATTTCTCGCCATATATTTTTATGGTTTTTGCTGTTCAGAATTAATGAAGAACCTATTGCGTCTCTATTTATTTTAGCTTCCGGATTTCCTATTAGTTTTATTTTTATCCAGTTATTGTTTGTGGATGTTTTATTCTCTAAAAATGCGGCGTTGTCATGATAGTTGTTTACAATTATGTCTAAATCGCCATCATTGTCATAATCTAAATAACTTGCGCTTCTAGAATTGCTATTTAAATCAACGCCTAATGCTGCGGCTTCATTTGTTAAAACACCATTTTTATTCACAAAAAACACGTTTTTTTCTCTATTACTTTGGGCGTACGTTACTGTACTAGATTTTTTTTGGTCATTAAAATAAAAAGGGTTTTCTATTGAGTATACGCTAAAATCATTCATTCCGTTTAAGCAGTATAAATCTTCATCACCATCATTGTCAAAATCAAAAAAATCAGCATCCCAAGACCATCCTGTGGCAGAATAACCACGACCAACATTTGTAGATAATTGAAAAGATTTTAAAGTGTCATTCTCAACTTCAGATATAAAAAGATCATTGGCTTCAACGGTTCTAATTCTGGTCATTTTATCTTTATCAAATTTCATTGTGGTGTTTGCATTCGGACTCACATATTTTTCATCTTTTTGCATCACAACAATATTAGAGATGTAAAAATCTGGGAATAAATCACCATTAATATCTGTGATTCCTACATTCATAGTATAAGAAGGTTTGTCGGTTTTTAATTGTGCACTCACTTCTTTAAATGTACCAGAGGGCGTGTTGTAATAATACTTGTTTACACCAAAGTCGTTACCAATAATAAGGTCTTGCAAACCATCTTGATTAATATCTGCATGACCTAAAGCTTGTGTCCAGCCATTATTGGTGCTTTGTTCATCTGTAAAATTTACTTCAATAAATTTAAAATTACCTAGATTTTTAAATAGTTTATTGGGCATTCCATTTTGATTATTTCTGCTTAAAGTTGGTAGTTTACCAGCTACATAATTTCCAAAATATCCTATAAAAATATCTAAAAGTCCGTCGTTGTTATAATCGAAAGTGGTTGCAGGTCCTGCTACAGCATTTTCTCCTCCAAGATTTGCATTACTGGTAACATCTGTAAAATTTAGGGTACCATTATTTTTATATAGTTTATGCGGCATATTTATATAGGTGATAAAAATGTCTTGCAAACCATCATTGTTAAAGTCGGCAATAATTGGTTGTCTTGGTTCTCCAAAAGAGTTTAATTCCTTATTCCAATTGTTTATGTTACTTGTTTCTGTAATATCTTTAAATTGTCCGGATGTAGTATTTAAAAATAGTTTATTTCCATAACCTCCTAAAAGTAATATGTCAATAAATCCATCATTATTAATGTCTTCACAAGCAACACCAGAACCGCCAAATGCAGGCGGAATGGCTAATTTTATGGTGTTTTCATCATTAGAAACGGTATAACTTCTAATATGTCTATTTAACCAATCTGCAGATTTATGCGTAAAATTAACATGTGTTTTGTTGTTTACAATCTTAAAAACGGAAGACTTGTTCTGGTCGTTTTTTGAAGAATAAATTTTGTTGATATTCAATTTTTTCTTTGAAAAATCATAGCTATCAATGGCTTTTTGAACTATTGAAAAACCTTCTAAAATATCAGCAATATCTAAATGAGGTTTTTGTTGATTGTGAGAGTATTCTCCGGCTAATCTTAGTACAAGAACACCCATTTGCGCTACACCTTCTACAATTAATTCCGCTGCATTCGGGTCTATGTTTTTAATGGGTTTGTCTTTTAGATCGTTTAAAGAGTAATCTAAAATGTTCCAATGAAAACCACTATCTCTAAATGCGTCTAAATCATACGATTCTATTGTTATTTTGTCGTTTTCACTATTTGGAAAAAAAGTAATGTCTTCAAAAGAATTCACGTCAAAAGGCATAAATTTTTGCAAAGATTTTTGAACATTCTCAACTCTAATTAAATCACTAGTGCTTTTAGAAGCGTCTTCTATTAAGGATATTGTACACTGTATTAAAGATTCCATATAATATTGCCTCAATTTATTTGAGGTTTCATGGTCTATAGGCCATTTTTGCTTGGCAAAATAGACTTGTATATTTCTAAGAAATACGCTTGCTTTAAGTTGATTATAATTCTCGTATGATTTTATTTTTTGTTTGATAATTTCCTTGACCACCAAGTTGTTGTTTGATAACTTTTTTTTAGAATTTACTGGATATTTTTCAGAAGGTATGTTTTGTAATGTTTTTGAATTTTTTAAAACATGAATCCAGCTTTCAGAAAGTAGATTTTTAGAAATAAAGGCTAGGTTTTTTTCTCTTGATGAAGTATCTGCAATTTTTAAGGTAATTAATGTTAGTAAATTTACGTATTCATTTACCAATTCCATGGTGTTTGTATCAAACGGTAATAAAGCGTCAGCAGAAAACAAAAATAGGTCTTGTTCTACGGAAAGTAAAGAACGATAACTATAGGAAACCGATGAATATTGGTCATAATCGAGTTTAGATATAATAATGTTGCTATTTTTTAGTTGATAAATATAACCTCCTAAATTATTTTTAGAATACGTTGATAAATTTTTAATGATGGGTTTTAAATGATTAATTTTTATTTTTTGACTTTCATTTTTTTTTGCTTTTTGCGAGCCTTTTTTTCTGAGGTAATAAATAATTTCTTTCTGAATTTTAATTTTTAAATTCCTAGCATCATCATGCAAAGGCGTGCCAAACATAAAGTCTTCAAGTCTATTTGCGGTTGCATAGCATTTAGGATCTCTTTCTTTTTCTAGTTCATATATTTTATTTACAATGGTAGTAATGTTAGAGGTATCTTGGCAGAAAGTGACTGTTGGTAGTAGTAAAAAAGTTAGTAATAATTTCATTAACAATCGGTTAAAGGGCATAGTTGTTTTTTTCTTTTGATACTTAAATATACATGATTAGATTAATTTTAAGTATATTTATGAGAAATTTAACTAAAATATTTATTATTATGATAAAGAAACTACTTTGTTTTTGTGCATTTTTTATGCTTTTAAGTACATCTGTTTTAGCACAACAAGATCGAGATATTCCTGTACAAAAAAAAGAGGTTCTAAGTCCTAATGACCAGGTTATTGCAGATGATTTAATAGTGACAGGGAGCATTGCAGTTGGTTTTGATGCTGTTAATGGAGAAAGTTTTGGGTTTGATACCTTTAGACTTAAAGAAAATAATTTAAGAATTCATTTTGATGATACATCTGCTTCTGGATCGTTTCCAAGCAATGATTGGCGCATTACAATTAATGATAATGCTAATGGAGGCGCAAATTACTTTGGTATTGATGATGCTACGGCGAATAGGTCTGTCTTTAAAATTTTAGCAGGAGCACCCTCTAATTCTTTTTATATGAAAGATAATGGTTACCTAGGTTTAGGAACTGCTTCACCGGTTACACAATTTCACATTGCCCATGGTAATACTCCAACCATGCGTTTAGAACAAAATGGTGCTGCTGGCTTTGCATCTCAAACTTGGGATGTGGCAGGTAATGAAACTAATTTCTTTATAAGAGACGCAACTAATGGTAGTACATTGCCATTTAGGATTAAAGCAGGTGCGCCCGGCGATGCTTTGTATATAGCGGCAGACGGAAATATTGGTTTGGGAACTGATAGCCCATTACAAAAATTAGATGTACGAGGAAATGCTTATGTTAAAGATAATTTATACGTTGGTTTAGAAATAAGTGCAGGATCAAGTATACCAAATGAAAATGCTGCTCTAGAATTAACAGCTGCAGATAAAGGGTTGTTATTAAATCGTTTAACTACTGCTAATAGAACGGCGTTAGAAGGTGTATTAGTAGCCGCAGATATTGGTTTAATGGTATATGATACAGATGAAATGATTTTGTATGTTTGGAATGGTACCGTTTTTACTTCATCTACTCTTGGCGATTTAGAAACACGTGTTGCCAATTTAGAAACTGCTGCTCAAGCCTCAGTATTAGACAAAACTCCACAAAAATTTAATTATCAAACTTCTTTAGTAGATACAAACGGAGAACCTATTATGAACCAAAGTGTAAATTTTAAAATTAGCGTTTTAAAAGGTACAGCAGCAGGAACCGTAGCTTATGAAGAAACTCATAACGTTACTACCACAAGTAAAGGACTCACTGATTTTAAAATAGGAAATGGTACCGTTGTTAGTGGTGTATTTGCTGATGTAAATTGGGCTGAAGATGAGTATTTCTTAAAGGTGGAAGCAGATGTTACAGGAGGTACAACGTATCAAGATTTTGGAACTACACAATTAATAAGTGTTCCTTATGCTTTACATGCTAAAACAGCAGATAAATTGACAGGAAATTTAGCAGGAAATCTTGCTAAATCTGCAGATAGTCAACAAGAAGAATTGTTAACGTTAAAAAAAGAAATAGAAACTCTTAAAAAAACGGTAGAAAGTTTAATGAAGATGCAACAAGGAAACAAATAAAAATTTATAGATATGAGATTTTTAAAGTTTTTATTTTTAACAATAGTATGTACTAGTTACGCTCAATCTATAGAGAAAAGCGTAATAGGAAGTTTTGGAGGTACACAAATTACTGGCGCAACCACACTTAATTTTACAGGTGGTGAAGTTGTTGTTGGTGTACAAACCGAAGGAAATTCAATTCTTTCTAATGGTTTTCATTCAGGGTTTACACTTTCTGGTATTTATTGGAACGGTAATGTAAATACGCTTTGGAATGAAGCAAACAATTGGGACGGAGCTATCTTGCCCAATAAAACAGACAATGTAATTATTGTTGATAAAGTGAATGATCCTGTGTTTAATGTTGCTGTAGATTCTATCAGAAGTTTAGAATTAAGAACTAATGCATTGCTGAAAATTAGTGCAGGAAATTCTTTAGTTTTATTAGAAAATGGAGAAAATGCAGGAGAATTAATTGTAGAATCAGAAGCAGCGCAAAGTGGAGTGTTGTTAGTGAAAGGAAATTTTATAGGGAACGCAACTTATAAACGTGGTGGTTTGTTGGCAAATAAATGGAGTTCGGTTAGTGCGCCAGTAACAAATCAGTCTATAAAGGATTTTGCAGAGAATATAAATAATGAAATAAGAACAAATACAAGCGTAACTCCGGCTAATTATGCAATTGCGCGTTATAATGATGCCAATGCTGTAAAAAAATGGGAGTATTACAATACAACAGTAAGTGCTGGTGAAAATTTTATACTTGCCAAAGGTTACTCAATGTCTAGAAGTACAGATGGAGACCTTACATTTACTGGAGGTTTGTATACTACAAATGTGGCAAGTACGGTGGTAGAAAATCAATGGAATTTAATAGGAAATCCTTATACAACCTATTATCCTGCAAATAAAAATGGAGGAAGTAGTTTTTTAGATGATAGTTTAGCTGATTTAGATGATTTAAAACAAGCTGTATACCTGTGGGATAATAGCCAACTTAAATATGTAGCAACTACAAACTTAGTAACTTCATCCCAGCGTTTTTTTACGCCTGGTCAAGGTTTTTTTGTAAAAGTAAAAACAGGTGTAAACGTACTTAATTTTTTAGAAAATAAAAGAGATGTTTTACCCGCGGAAGGTAAATTTTTTAATAAAGAAGCAACTACAACTCCTTTTATTCAACTGTTTGTAGAAAGCAATGGGGTTAAAGTAAATACAGATATTTTATATTATGCAAATGCAACACTGGGTTTTGATGTTGGTTATGATATAGAAAACTTTGATTCTTCAGGAATCGATGTTTTTTCACATTTAATACAAAACAACCAAGATAAAAATTATACCATTCAATCATTACCACAAGGTCAGTTTGAAACCATGATTGTACCTATTGGTTTAAAAGCATCCGTTAATGAACAAATTACATTTAATAGTAGCCAAGAAAGTTTACCAGCAGATGTAAAAGTGTATTTAGAAGATAGAAAAGAAAATGTTTTTACACTTTTAGATTCAGAAAATAAAAGTTATCAAGTAACAATGTCTGAAGATGTAAATGGAACAGGTAGGTTTTATGTTCACACTTCATCAACAGCATTAGATTTAGAAGGTTTAACTTCTTCTAAAATAAAAATGTATGCTTCTAATAATAAATTATATATAAAAAATATAGATTCAGAAAATACTCACATTCAGTTGTTTGATGTCTTAGGTAAAAAAGTTTTTGAAGAAAATACTTTTATAACTAATGATAAAAAAATAAACCTGTCACATCTTTCTGCAGGTGTTTATGTGGTGAATTTATCTACAAATAAAGAAAAGATTTCTAAGAAGATTGTTCTAAAATAAAAGTACTATTTCCCCATCATATTTTAGATAAATTAAAATTAAAAATGCGTTTAAAATTTTTTTTTAAAAAAAACGTTCTACTTTTGCGTTTCAAAATAGTGCGTTTTTAATGCATTTTAGGGAAAAAAGGAAGATAAATGGCAAAGAATTTAGTAATTGTAGAGTCACCAGCAAAAGCAAAAACCATCGAAAAATTTCTTGGAAAAGATTTTCAAGTAGAATCTAGTTATGGTCATATTGCAGACTTACCATCCAAAGAATTAGGAATAGACGTAGAAGGAGATTTTAGTCCAAAATATATTATTTCTGATGATAAAAAACCAGTTGTAAAAAAGTTAAAAGCTTTAGTAAAAAAAGCAGACACTGTTTGGTTAGCAAGTGATGAGGATCGAGAGGGTGAGGCAATTGCATGGCATTTAAAAGAGCAATTAAACTTAAAAGATGAAAATACAAAACGTATTGTTTTTCATGAAATAACAAAAAATGCCATTTTAAAAGCGGTCGAAAATCCAAGAGATATAGACTATAATATGGTAAACGCACAACAAGCTCGTAGAGTTTTAGACAGACTTGTTGGGTATGAATTATCACCTGTATTATGGCGTAAAGTTAAAGGAGGTTTGTCTGCAGGTAGAGTACAATCTGTTGCAGTACGTTTAATTGTAGAAAAAGAAAGAAGTATACAAGAGTTTCAAGCAGAAACACATTATAAAGTAGTTGCAGAATTTTCTAATATTGAAGGAAAGACATTTAAAGCGGCAATTCCAAAGAATTTTGAATCTAAAAAAGGAGCAGAGAATTTCTTAAAATCTTGTGCAAATGCAGATTTTTCAATAGCAGATTTAACTAAAAAACCAGCAAAGAAATCGCCCGCAGCACCATTTACAACTTCAACCTTACAACAAGAAGCTTCTAGAAAATTAGGTTTTCCTGTAGGTAAAACCATGCAAGTTGCACAACGTTTGTATGAAGCCGGTTTAATTACGTATATGAGAACAGATAGTTTAAATTTATCTGTTGATGCAAGAAATGCTGCCGAAGAAGAAATTACCAATTATTACGGTAAAGAATATAGCAAACAACGTGTTTTTAAAACGAAAGCAAAAGGTGCTCAAGAAGCGCATGAGGCCATTCGTCCTACAAACATGAAAATGCATGCTATAGATACAGAATATGATCAAACAAGATTGTATGATTTAATTTGGAAAAGAACGTTGGCTTCTCAAATGAGTGATGCTCAATTAGAAAGAACAAATTTTAAGATAGAAAACTCTGAGAACTCAAAAATATTCACTGCAAATGGTGAAATGATAAAATTTGATGGTTTCTTAAAAGTATATTTAGAAGGAAAAGACGATGATGAGGAAGAACAAGCAGGAATGCTACCAACGTTAAAAGTAGGAGAAGCGTTAAATTATACTTTTATAAATGCTACACAACGTTTTACAAGTCCACCTTACCGTTTTACAGAAGCTTCTTTGGTAAAACAATTAGAAGAGTTAGGTATTGGTAGACCGTCTACGTATGCACCAACAATTTCTACTGTACAAAGAAGAGGTTACGTAGAAAAAGGTGAAGATGAAGGAGTAGAGAGAAATTATGAACAAATGATTTTAGTTGCAGGAACTGTAAAAAGTGAAGCGTTAACTGAAAAAACGGGTTCAAAAAAAAATAAATTAATTCCTACAGATATCGGAAATATTGTAAACGACTTTTTAGTTGCTAATTTTTCTAACATTTTAGATTTCGGTTTTACAGCCAAAGTAGAAAGTTCTTTTGATGATATTTCTGAAGGTAATGAAGATTGGATAGAGATGATTAAAGGTTTCTATACCAAGTTTCATGAAAATGTAGAAGATGTAAAAGAAAATGCAGAAAGAGAAAGTGGAGAGCGTATTTTAGGAAAACATCCAGAAACAGGAAAAACAGTTTTAGTTCGTTTGGGTAAATTTGGTCCCATTGCACAAATAGGCGCGCCAGAAGATGAAGAAAAAGTATTTGCAAGCTTAAATAAAGATCAGAATTTAGGAACAATAACCATGGAAGAAGCATTAGAATTGTTCTTGCTTCCTAAAACATTAGGTTCTTATGAAGGTGAAGAAGTAATTGTTTCTAATGGTCGTTTTGGGCCTTATATTAAATTCGGAACCATGTTTGTTTCTCTTGACAAAGGAGAAAACCCAATGGAAGTAGATTTGCCAAGGGCAGAAGAGTTAATTGTTGCAAAACAAAAAGCAGATGCGCCAATTTATTTTTATGAAGATTTACCTGTACAAAAAGGTGTTGGTCGTTTTGGGCCGTTCTTAAAATGGAACTCAATTTTTATCAACGTAAATAAAAAATACGATTTTGATAACCTTACCGATGATGATATTGTAGAATTAATTGAAATTAAGAAACAAAAAGAGATAGACAAAGTAATTCATAATTGGGAAGATGTTGCCATTCGTGTAGAAAAAGCACGTTGGGGGCGTTTTAATGTGATAAAAGGAAAAATTAAAATAGAATTACCTAAAACTACAGCCATAGAAAAACTAACTAAGGATGAAGCTGTAAAAATGATTGAAGCTAAAACTCCTAAGAAAAAAGTAACAAAAAGAAAAACTCCAGCCAAAAAAATAGCAAAAAAGAAATAATCATTTCTTACATTGCATACGTTTTTAAAAAACATTGATGAATCAAGACTTTCTAACTCCTGTAAAAGAATCTGTTGTAGCGTATTTAGAATTGCAGTCCTCTTTATGCTTAGGAAATAGCATTAGAATACATACGCAACAGGCTGGTTTTCCGGACTTAGAAAACGTACAAATTGCAATTTTAGGAGTTCAAGAAGATAGAAATTCTCAAGATAATTTTGGTTGTGGAGAAAATTTACATTTTATTCGCAAAAAATTATATGAATTATTTCCAGGAAAGTGGCAAACAAATATAGCAGACTTAGGAAATGTTTTAAAAGGAAACGCAGTATCTGATACCTATTTTGCAGTTTCTAAAATTATAGAAGATTTATTAAAGAAAAATATTATACCAGTTATAATTGGTGGCGGTCAAGATATTACCTACGTAAATTATAGAGCTTATGATGCTTTAGAACAAACCGTAAATATTACAGCTGTAGATAGTCGTTTCGATTTAGGTAATTTAGATGATGCGTTAACATCGCAATCCTATTTGAGTAAAATAATTATGCAAGAGCCAAATAACTTGTTTAATTATAGTAATGTAGGATATCAAACTTATTTTAATTCACAAGAAGAAATTCAATTACTCGATAATTTATTTTTTGATACCTATAGATTAGGAAAAGCAAAAGAATTAGAAAATATTGAACCCGCTTTTAGAAATGCAGATATTGTTTCTATAGATTTAGGATCTATAAGACAAAGTGAAGCTCCTGCTAATAATAATGCCTCTCCAAATGGTTTTTATGGCGAAGAAATTTGTGCAATTGCAAGATATGCGGGTATTAGCGATAAAGTATCATCATTTGGTATTTATGAGTATAATTCTAAATATGATAACCAACATCAAACAGCACATTTAATTGCACAAATGATATGGTATTTTATTGAAGGTGTGAATTTTAGGGTAAAAGATTACCCGTTTAGTAGCAAAGAAAACTATCAAAAATTTACCGTTTTATTAGATGATGATGATCCATTAACATTTTATAAAAGTAACAAAACAGGAAGATGGTGGATAGAGATAAATATTTTATCAGATAATAAATACAAAAGACATGCGTTAATACCATGTACATATAAAGATTACACAGATGCAACCATGCAAAAGATACCAGAAAAATGGTATAAAGCTATGAGAAAATTAGCCTAATTACAATATTAATAAAAAACAATACGTTAAATTACAATGTGAACATTGTTTATTAGCAAAAAAAATAATAGGTTTACGAACTTTTTAGTAAAGATATTTTATAATATGAGAAAAGCAGCAATATATGCACTTTTAATTGCCATTTTTTACAGTTGTGGCTCTAATGATAGAGGAGAATTAGTAGGTGTAAAAGCTAAGAAAAAATGGTTTTCAGAAAAACCTTATGGAATGGCCGTAATTCCCGGAGGATCTTTTACCATGGGAAAACAAGACCAAGACATTATTGGTACTATGAACGCACCAACAAAAACTGTTACGGTAAGGCCATATTATATGGATGAAACTGAAATTACAAACAGCGAGTATAAAGAATTTGTATTTTGGGTAAGAGATTCTGTGGTTAGAACAAGATTAGGGTATCAAGCAGAGTTTGCAGCCCTTGGTGAAACAAACCCAGACGGTACACCAATTTCTGGTGGAATTCAAGATTTTGCTTTTGCAGCCACGGATACTACAGACGCTAGTGCATATCAAAAATATATGTACGATAATTATTACAGCCTTGGAGACGGTATAGATTCTATAAGACCCTTAAACTGGGAAAATGATATTGTTTGGAAAAAAGATGAATATCCAGATGTAGATTATGTAGAAGTAATGGATTCTCTTATGATTTCTAGAGATGAAGCTATAGACGGAATTAGAACTTTTAATACCAAGTTTTTAAATTATAGATATACTTGGTTTGATAGAGATGAAGCAGCAAGAAAAGGAGGAAATAGAAAAGATTTTGTAAAAACAGAATTGTTAAATATTTATCCTGATACTACGGTTTGGGTAAGAGATTTTAATTATTCATACAATGATCCCATGCATCAAGATTATTTTCATCATCAATCTTACTCAGATTATCCGGTTGTGGGAGTAACTTGGGGGCAGGCCAATGCGTTTTGTAATTGGAGAACAAAAAAGAAAAATGATTATTTAAGAGGGAAAAAAACTTCTACATCTGTACCAGATTTTAGATTACCTACGGAAGCAGAATGGGAATACGCTGCTCGTGGCGGATTAG
Source organism: Polaribacter sp. (assembly GCF_051251875.1). GTDB lineage: Bacteria > Bacteroidota > Bacteroidia > Flavobacteriales > Flavobacteriaceae > Polaribacter. Next base: position 29,696 of record NZ_JBPOGL010000032.1, on the reverse strand, counting down.
ATTTTGCAACTTATCCTTGGGGAACAGGTAGTACAACTAGTGATAGAGGTTGTTTTTTAGCAAACTTTAAACCTGTAAGAGGTAATTATGCTGTAGATGGCGCGTTATATACCATGGAAGCAAAATCTTTTAATGCAAATGATTATGGTTTGTATAATATGGCTGGTAATGTTTCTGAATGGACAAACACTGCCTATAATTTATCTTCATATTATATGGCATCAACTATGAATCCGAATGTAGAAGACAGAAAAAATAAACGTAAAATTGTTCGTGGTGGTTCTTGGAAAGACGTTGCATACTTTTTAGAAGTAGGTTCTAGAGATTATGAATATGCAGACACAGCAAGAAGTTATATCGGTTTTAGAACGGTTCAAAACTTTATAGGTACAACAAATAAATAAAAATTAATAAAGAAAAATAATCCCCTAGAAAAAAAATAAAATTATGGCGCAATCAAAATCAGCAAAGAAAATAACAAATATGGTCTACGGACTAGGAGCAGCAATTGTAATTATTGGTGCACTTTTTAAAATAGAACATATATCTTTTGGTCCTTTAACAGGAAGTTTAATGTTAACTATAGGGTTAGTTGTAGAGGCTTTGGTATTTGTGTGGTCTGCTTTTGAGCCAGTAGATGATGAATTAGATTGGTCTAAAGTATATCCTGAATTAGGTGAAGATGGTCTTGTTTCTGAAAAGCAAGAAATAGGAGCACAAGGTTTACTTTCTCAAAAATTAGACACTTTATTACAAGAAGCAAATATAGATTCTCGTTTAATGACAAGTTTAGGAAATAGTATGAAAAATTTTCAAGGAGCTGCAGAAGGTTTATCCGCAGCATCAGAATCTATTTCTTCTACCAACAAATACAATGAGCAAATGTCTATGGCTGCTATTCAAATGGAATCTTTAAACAATTTGTATAAAGTTCAAGTAGAAAATAGCACAAAGCAAGCAGCTTTAAATGGTGCTATGGTAGAAAATACAGAAATATTAAAAGAGCAAATGCAATCTTTAGCAAAAAACTTATCTTCTTTAAATGGCGTATATGGCGGTATGTTATCTGCAATGTCTAAATAATAATTAGTTCAATAAAAATGAAAAATAACTTAAAAAACTAATTATAATGGCAGGAGGAAAAATGTCCGCAAGGCAGAAGATGATTAACTTAATGTATCTTGTATTTATTGCTATGTTAGCTTTAAATATGAGTAAAGAAGTATTGTCTGCTTTTGGTTTTATGAATGAAAAGCTAGTAGAAAATAATGCATCAACTACATTAAAAAATAACAGTGCTTATGAAAATTTAGCTACAAAAGCATCAGAACAAGCAGCAAAATTTGCGCCTTTAAAGGTACAAGCTGATAAAATTAAAAAAACATCAGCAGAATTATATGCATATATAGAAGAATTAAAAGGAACATTAACAGCAGGTATCGAAGATAAACAGGCTTATGAGTCTATGGATAAAACAGCTGTTTTAGATGAATTATTCTTTAAAGGAAATAAATTTACTCCAGAAGGACAAGAGTTTATAGATAAAGTAGATACTTATAGAAATAGCGTAATTACAACCTTAGGACCAAATAGTAAATTTGTTCCTGTTTTAGAAGGTAGATTTTCTACCAAAGATGTAGAAATTCAAGGTACTAATAAAACCAATAAATGGTTAAAGGCAAGATATGAAGGATTTCCTTTAATTGCTTCAATTACCAATTTAACACAAATGCAAGCCGATGTTAAAAACACGGAATCAGATATTGTAGCAGATTTATTAGGTGGTAAATTAGAAGAAGCATTGTCTTTAACCAATTATAAAGGAATTGTTGCTTTAGATAAAAACGCATATTTTGCTGGTGAAAAAGTTACAGGTAAAATTGTATTGGGTCGTTATGATGCTACAATGGTACCAGATAATGTTACCTTAAACGGAAAAGATTATAAAAATATTCAATCTGGGCAAGTAATTATAGACATGCCATCTGGAAATATTGGAAACCATGATATAAAAGGGAAAATAGCTTTTACGCAAAACGGAGAAATTGTTGAGGTTCCTTTTGAAAGTTCTTATTCTGTAATACCAGAACCAAGTACTGCAGTAGTTTCTGCAGATAAAATGAATGTTGTTTATAGAGGTTTAAGCAACCCTATTTCGGTTTCTTTACCAGGTGTAAGCGATAACAATTTAAGAGTATCAGCAACAGGTGGTAGTTTATCTGGCGGTAGAGGAAAATATATTATTAAACCAGGCGCAGGAAATACAGCTGTTATTAATGTAAGTGCTACTTTAAGTAGTGGTAAAACCGTGAATTCTAAAAGTACTTTTAGAATTAAAGACATTCCGGCAGCAATGGGTTCAGTTCGTAATCAATACGGAACAGTAAGAATGCCTAAATCTGGTTTAGCAAACTCGCCTATAAGTGCAGGTTTACCAGATTTTGAATTCGATTTAAAAATAAGTGTACAAAGTTTTAAAATAAAGGTTCCAGGAGAATTAACCATTATTGTAAACGGAACTACGCTAAGTGCAGCAGCAAAAAAAGTATTGTCTAAAGCTAGAAGAGGCGATATAATTAATATTTATGATATTAAAGCAACTGCCAATGGGTATAACCTTAAAAAGGTTTTACCAGTTAATATTGAGTTAACTAATTAGCAATAAAAATTATAAAATATGTTTAAACATTGTTTCATACTATTTTTCGTTTTCTTAACAACGGGAGCAATTAATGCACAAACAAATCTGTTAAATGCAATGTCTGTTGATGAAATAGGGAAAAAAAATGCAGAACAGTTAGCAGAAGGTAGTGATAAACCACTTCCTTACGGCTATGTAGATGACAGAGATGTTCTGTGGTCTAAAATTGTTTGGGAATTTGTAGATTTAAATCAGAAAATAAATTTGCCTTTTTATTTTCCAATAGATACTACAAACATATCTTCAAATAGAAGATCTTTGTTTGACACAGTTGTAAAAGGCATACGCCAAGGAAAAATTAAAGACGCATATTCAGACTCTTTCTTTACTTCTAAAATAACTCAAGATGAGATTAATTCTCGTTTGGTTAATGTTAGAACACAGAATGGTTATACAGATACCTACACCTTACAATCTGCAGATATTGGCGGATATATGATTAAAGGAATGTGGTATTTTGATAAGCGACAAGGTGAATTAAAATACAGATTATTAGCTTTAGCCCCAATGGGAAAAGATGTTCAAACAATTGGAGTTCAAGGTGTAGAAGATGAAAAGTTATATGAACTTTTCTGGATTTTTTATCCAGCAGCTAGAGATGTTTTACACGAAGTAAAAGTTTTTAACCCTAAAAACTCTGCACAACCTATTTCTTTCGATCATTTATTAAATGCAAGAAGATTTAGCGGTGTTATTGTTAGAGAAGAAAACGTTTATGGTAATAGAGCCATAGAAGACTACGTGAGAGGGAACTCTTTGTTTCAATTGTTAGAAGCAGATAAAATTAAAGAAACCATTAGAAATCAGGAAATGGATATGTGGAACTATTAACGCCACTTTATAAAACATAATTAAAAACGTTTGCGCAAGCAAGCGTTTTTTTATTTGAAGCTATTTTCTGCTTTCACTTCTCGCTTTTTTTAGTTTGTTCTCGATACAAATTTGCAAAAAAGCAAATTCACACGAACTGGCAGAAAAAAGGATCTCACTTTAATGACGGCTAAACAGTTTGCCAATTTCTTGCTCTTCTTGCAAGGTTCTAAAAAACTTGCAGGTCAAAAAAAAACATCGTATAGGAACTCAGAAATAAAAGCAAATATGTACTTTTAACCCATGAAAGTAGATTATATTATTGTTGGTTTAGGATTGGCTGGTTTGGCATTTGCCGAAGAATTAATTGCAGCCAAAAAAACATTTATTGTTTTTGAAGACGATTCCCAAACGTCTTCTTTAGTAGCAGGTGGCGTGTACAATCCTGTAATTTTAAAAAGATTTACACCTGTTTGGAATGCTAAAGAACAATTGTCTATAGCACTACCTTTTTATGAAAAGTTAGAAAAAAAATTCAATACAAAATTTGATGAAAAGTTTGTTACTAAAAAAGCGTTCAAATCTACGGAAGACCAAAACAATTGGTTTGAGGCTTTAGACAAACCAAAATTGATAGATTATTTAGATCCTACTTTAGATACTAAAAACTACCCAGGTGTACTAGCAGATTTTGCCTTTGGTAACGTTCATAAAACAGGTAGAATTGACACAAAAAAACTGGTAGAATCGTATAGAGATTACTTAGAAAATGAAAAATTAATTCACTTTACGCAATTTCAACATCAACATATACTATTTAACGAAAACACAATTCAATACAAAGATATTGAAGCTGGAAAGATTGTTTTTGCAGAAGGATTTGGAATTACCTTAAATCCATATTTTAATTATTTACCCTTAAATGAGGCAAAAGGCGAATTATTAATAATCCATGCGCCAGATTTAAGTATTGATTTCTTATTAAAATCTACACTTTTTGTATTGCCTTTGGGAAATCATCATTACAAAGTTGGTGCAACTTTTAATTGGACCGACAAAACATCAAATCCGTCTGAAGAAGGAAAAGAAGAGTTGGTAGAAAAATTAAAGAAAGTAATTAACGTGCCGTATACTATCATAGAGCAAACAGCAGGCATAAGACCTACGGTTGCAGGCAGAAGACCTTTGGTAGGCGTGCATCCAGAGTATCCTCAGTTAGTAGTTTTAAATGGTTTGGGAACACGTGGTGTAATGATTGCGCCAACGGTGGCTAAAAACCTTTATCATCATTTAGAACATCAACAAGAATTAGACAAAGAAATAGATATTATTCGTTTTGTAAAACGTAAAAAAAAATAGTAGAAACTCTAAAATTTTGAAACTTGCAATAAAAAAGCTTCACTAATAATCAAATTAGATTAAAAAGTGCATTTATTTGTTAATGTTTCTTTACTACAGAATTTTGTTTTTCATCAAAAGAAATAAACATATTTATCCAAAGTATTCTAGACAATCGTAAATTTATAGGAGCTAAAACTAGTAAAGCTATAATGATTGCTGCAAAAGATTGTAGCATACTCAGATTAAAGATTAATGTTGAAATTAAGAAGGTTACAATAGAAAGACCAACTGTAATTCCGTAGTTTACGTACATTGCACCATAAAAGAACGATGGTTCTATCATGTATTTTAGATTACAATACGGGCAATTATCGTGTAGTTTTGTAACTTTAGAAGGGTTAAATGTGAACTTATATTTAAAGAAATCACCCTCTTGACATCTCGGACATTTACCTTTTACTACACTGAACAATTTTGTTCCCTTTTTAAACATCTGTAACTGTATTTTTTTAGTTAGTTTTGCATTTATCAAAATTACACAAAATTTATGTTAAACGTACACAATTTATCGGTCTCTTTTATGGGGTCTGATTTATTTTCAGGAATTACTTTTAAGTTAAACAAAGGAGATAGAATTGGTCTGATTGGAAAAAATGGAGCAGGAAAATCTACCCTTTTAAAAGTGCTTTCTAAAGACATGGAGACTAGTGGCGGTACTATGGCTTTTGATAAAGATATTAGAATGGGTTTTTTAAGACAAGATATAGATTTTGTTGAAGGAAGAACTATTTTAGAAGAAGCGTACCAAGCTTTTGTAGAAATTAAGGAAATTGAGTTATTGCTTGATGAGGTAAATGAGCAATTGGCTACTAGAACAGATTATGAAAGCGAAGAATACAGTCAACTTATTCATGATTTAACAGACAATACAGAACGTTATGAGCTGTTAGGAGGTTATAATTATCAAGGAGATACAGAGAAAATTTTACAAGGTTTAGGTTTTCAAAGAGAAGATTTTAATAAACTTACAGATACTTTTTCCGGAGGTTGGAGAATGCGTATAGAATTGGCAAAATTACTGTTACAGAATAATGATATTTTGCTATTAGATGAGCCAACAAACCACTTAGATATAGAATCTATTATATGGTTAGAAAACTTTTTAAAAGGGTATTCTGGTGCAATTGTGTTGGTTTCGCATGATAAAATGTTTTTAGATAATGTTACCAATAGAACTATTGAGATTTCTTTAGGACAGATTTACGATTATAAAAAACCGTATTCAGAATTCTTGTTATTGAGAGGAGAAATTAAAGAAAAGCAATTACAAGCGCAAAAAAATCAAGAAAAAGAAATAAAGCAAAAACAACACTTAATAAACAAATTTAAAGCCAAAGCAAGTAAAGCTTCTATGGCGCAATCTTTAATGAAACAACTAGATAAAGTTGAATTGATTGAGGTTGACCAAGATGATAATCAAGCAATGAATGTGCGTTTTGCCATTTCTAAAGAGCCTGGTAAAATTATTGTTGAAGCAGAAAATTTATCTAAAAGTTATGGCGATAAACATGTTTTAGAAAATGTAGATTTACTAATTGAAAGAAATAGTAAAATAGCATTTGTAGGTCAAAACGGACAAGGAAAATCTACTTTGGCAAAAATGATGGTAGGCGAAATTCCGTTTAAAGGGCATTTAAAGCTGGGACATAATGTAGAAGTTGGGTATTTTGCTCAAAATCAATCAGAACATTTACCGCCAGAAAAAACCGTTTTAGAAATTATGGAAGACGCTGCAACAGATGGTAATAGAATGCGCGTTAGAGACATGTTAGGTTCGTTTTTATTTGGTGGAGATGCTGTAGATAAAAAGGCAAAAGTACTTTCTGGTGGAGAAAGAAATAGATTGGCATTGTGTAAATTATTGTTAAGTCCATTTAACGTATTAATTATGGATGAGCCAACAAACCACTTAGATATTGCCTCTAAAAACGTACTAAAAGAAGCTTTAAAAAGTTTTAATGGAACGTTAATTTTAGTGTCTCATGATAGGGATTTCTTACAAGGGTTAACATCTACAGTGTATGGTTTTAAAGACAAAGTAATTAAAGAATATTTGGGAGATATTGATTATTTCTTAGAACAACATAAAATAGAAAACCTTAGAGAAGCAGAAAAAAGAACTGTAGTAAAGGTTGATAAAACTTCGGATAAAAAGGAAGCATATCAAATGTCTAAGGAGCAGGAAAAAGAATTAAAGAAACTAAGTAATAAACTTTCTAAAATTGAAACTGAAATTTCAGATTTAGAAAAAGAAATTACAGCAACAGATTTAGAGTTGGCTAAAAATTATGAAGAAGTTTCGGCAAGACCTAAATTCTTTGAGAAATACAAGGCTAAAAAAGCAAAAGTAGACACTTTAATGGAACAATGGGAAAAAGTAGAAGCTCAGGTTTCTAGTTTTTCTTAATCTGCCTCTAAGGCTTATTGACCTTATTAAAGAAGAAATCCACACAATTATAAGAGGTCGTTAAATTTCACTAAATTTGTATCTCTTTTTAAATAATCTTATAAATTAAATTCCTGCCAATCAGGAATAAAAAAATATGGACTTTAACTCCCCAATACAATCCAAAAATCAACAAATTTTACTTCCAATTTTGGAAGAAAAAAAGATAGAACTCTTTATAAAAAGAGAAGATGTAATTCATCCTTTTATTTCTGGGAATAAGTTCAGAAAATTAAAGTATAACTTAGAAGAGGCTAAAAAACTTAAAAAGAAATCACTACTTACTTTTGGTGGCGCTTTTTCTAATCATATAGTAGCAACGGCTGTTGCAGGAAATTTAGCAGGTTTTAAAACATTTGGGGTAATTAGAGGAGATGAATTGGGAAATAATCTGAAAGAAATATTAGAACAAAATGCCACTTTAAGAGCTGCTCATGAAAATGGTATGAAATTTAATTTTGTTACAAGAGAATTATACAGACAAAAAACTTCGTTTGGTTTTATTGAAAAAATGAAAAATAAATGGGGAGATTTTTATGTAATTCCAGAAGGCGGAACAAATGAATTCGCTATAAAAGGTTGTGAAGAGATTTTATCTGCAGAAGATGCTAATTTCGATTATGTTTGTGCGTCTGTAGGTACAGGAGGTACTCTTGCCGGATTGATAAATTCCCTTAAAAAGAAGAAACAGAAAGTGATTGGTTTTCCTGCTTTAAAAGGAAATTTTTTAGCACAAGAAATAAAACAATTTACAACCAAATCTGGCAATTGGAGGTTAGATAAAAATTATAATTTTGGTGGTTATGCAAAATATAATGAAGAGTTAATTAGTTTTATTAATGATTTTACAGAAAAAACGGGCGTATTATTAGACCCCGTTTATACCGGAAAAATGATGTTTGGAATACTAGATTTAATAAAAAAAGACAGCTTTCCTGAAGGAACAAAAATTTTGGCAATTCATACAGGAGGAATTCAAGGGATTCATGGAATTAACCAAAAATTAGAAAAGAAAAATCTGGAGTTAATTAATGTTTTATGAAATTAAAAATTGCACTTTATTGTCTTTGTTTAGTAATTTTAGCTAGTTGTGGTTCTAAAAAGAAAACCATAAGATCTAAAGATGCTGGTGTTGTTTTGGTAGAGCCAAATCCCATAAAATTACCTTCTGTAGAAGAAGATAAGCATATAAAAAGGCTAGAGAAAAGTGGTAAAAAATTAAATAGATACACTTTAAATTACATAAAAAAATACGCACCAATTGCAGTTAGAGAAATGCATCTTCATAAAATACCAGCAAGCATAACCTTGGCCCAAGGTGTCTTAGAATCTGGAAGTGGAAGAAGTGAATTGGCCTTAAAATCTAACAATCATTTTGGTATTAAATGCCATACAGATTGGCAAGGAGAACGGGTGTATCATGATGATGATGAGAAAGGAGAGTGTTTTAGAAAATACCAATACGCAGAGACGTCTTTTAAAGATCATTCGGCCTTTTTAACCGAAAGAAAACGCTATGCTTTTTTGTTTTATTATGGATCTAGAAACTTTAAAAAATGGGCAAAAGGTTTAAGGAAAGCCGGTTATGCTACAGATAGAAAATACCCAGATAAACTAATTGGCATTATAGAAAACTATGAATTACATGAATTTGATACATGGAGTACAGATAATAATGTGCCACAAAAAGATACAGAGAAAATAGTAAAACCGCCGTACACTATTGCAAAATATTACCAAGTTCAAAAGGGAGATACCTTGTATTCTATTGCCAAAAAGTTTAAAACAGAAGTAGCTGTTTTAAAAGAATTAAATGGATTAAAAAACAACATTATCTCTATAGGGCAACATTTGTTAACTAAATAGTATAAAGGGTTCCTCTATGCGGTTTTAATGCATCTCTATACGTTTTCATATCTTTTTCATCAACCACAATAAATGCACTACACAGCATTGAATTTTTTTCTTCAATATCAATTTTAAGAAAAGATAAGTTTTCTAAAGTTGCAAATTCTTTTAAATGAATGGTATGGTGTTTTGCTGTTTCTTTAGCATCTGGACCTCTAAAATCCCACAATAATTTTATTTTTTTAGACATTTTTATTTTTTTTAATGGTTGATGAAAATAAATAATTCACCCGATTCAAAACTAATTTCTATGTGATTTTCGATAGCCATATTTCTTGTGCCAATTCTTTTACCAAAAGTTAAATCTTCTTTATGTAAAGGATATTGTAAGCCTTTTGTACTAATGTTTGTTGCTGTAGGAAAAGGAATTAAGGAAATAATGTTGTTTTTACAATTTGCTATTTTTATGGATGTATCAATAAGAAAATAACGACTATGATTGTCAAAAAAAGTTAGGTTTAATTTGTTTTTCCATTGAATTGTTGTGTGCAAGTTTCCTAAAAAATGATCTTGTTCTTTGCCACTTGCTCCATAAACATCAATGTTTTTAAATCCTTTTTCAAAAAGAATTTGTAAAATTTTATCAAAATCTGTAAAATCTTGATTTGGTGTATGAATTACTTCAATACCTTTTGGAAGGTTTTCTATGGAATCAAAATCACCACTAATAAAATTGGGTTTCACTTTATTTTTTTCTAAAAATTGATAAGCGCCATCTGTAGCACAAATAACTTCGTAGTTAGAAAAATCTGGAAGTTTTTCTGGAGATTCTCCATTTAAAAGTAAAAATACATTTCCTTTATTCATGGATGCAAAAATACCCATTTCTTAATTAATGAAATGGGTATTTTAAATCTGTTAAAAACAGTATTTATTTTTCTTTTAAAATAAGTCCGATAATTCCTAATCTAGCAATTATAAAAGTGAACATGCCAAAAGTAGGAGCTAATAAAGCAATTTTTAAACCACCAGCTAAAACTCCATGAGAAATTCCATCGTTCAAAGAAATGGCATCAAAAGCACTAATTAAACCAATCATCATTCCTAAAAAACCCCAAACTAGTGCAAATAAACTTACAGATTTTATCAGTTTTATAACTTTTCCATTTTCATCTCCTTTTAAAAGTGCTTTTACAATTAAGGTGATACAAATAAGAAGCGCAATTAAGGTTGTGTACATAAATAATGGACCACCATCATTGAATAGATTTAAAGGTAATAATTTCATAATGAGTTATTTTTTAATGTTTATATACATCAAAAGTATTTTAAAGTTACTCATAATTTTAAAAAAAACGATGTTGTTAGAAAATAGAACCCTAAACTACAAAATAATTACTGTTTTCTGCAAAAACGACTTATTTTGGTAGAATGACTACTTTTTTTAGAATTTCACCGCAAATATAAACCAGTTTTGATAAAAAATAAGATATTGTACGCTAATGAAAAATGCACATCCTTTTATTAAGATTATTTTAAAAACAGTATTCCATACTTTTTTTTGGGTTGGTGTGTATTTTTTTTATACATATTTTTTAGGTTATGGTAGTAATAATATAGAATATGTAAATGAGTTTTCGGCTTTTTTAATGCCAACTTCAATTATTGTTTGTTACTTGTTTTTGTATTATTTAATTCCTAATTATCTTCAAAAAAAGAAATACGCCTACTTTATTTTGTACAGTATTTATACATTTATAATTGCTACTTGTTTTTTAATTCTATCAATATTATATGGTTTTGTTTTGTTAGAAAACGCAGAAAATCAATCAGTTATTCCGTTAACTAAAAGTTTGCCTTTTATTGTCTTAGGGGTTTATATGGTAATTTTGTTTGTAATTGTTATGGGTTTGGTGGTTTATAATTACTTGTCTCAAATTAAAAATGAAGATTTAAAAAATAAATTTTTAAAAACACAACTTCAGCTAAAAGAGCAAGAATTGAAGTTTTTGAAGATGCAAATTCATCCACATTTTTTATTTAATTCTTTAAATACTATTTATGGTTTTGCAATCGCTAAAGCGGATGAAACGCCAGAAATGATTTTAAAATTATCTAATTTGTTAGATTATATTTTATATCAAGTAGAAAAACCTAAAGTCCTTTTAATAGAAGAAGTAAATCACTTAGAAGATTATATTTCTTTAGAGAAAATGCGTTTTCATGATACTTTAAAAGTGAATTTCAGTAAAGATAATTTGAATGATGCTATTCAAATTCCGCCAATGTTATTAATTCCTTTTGTAGAAAATAGTTTTAAACATGGTGTAATTATTGACGGATCTATAAAGGTTGATATTCATTTAAAAACAGCAAATAATTGTTTGTTTTTTGAGATTGAAAACTCATCAAAAAGAAAAGAAGAAGCGAGTACAGGAATCGGACTTCAGAATATTAAAAAACGTTTAGAAATGTTATATCCTGAGAAACATCAACTAGAAATAATTGATAAAAAGGATGTATTTAAAGTATCTTTAAAAATTGAATTTAATTAACGTAATTCAATGTTTTAGAGTAAAATAAAAGTGAAAAGAGAAGGTGTAATTTTGTCATTTCGACCTTTTCGTGAGAAATCGCATAAGGCTGCTCAACGTTTTGTTATCACTGTTATGCGACTTCTCACGCTGTTCGAAGTGACAATTCTTTTGGTTTTTGGGTATTTTAATTTATTATTACTCGCTTTTTTTTCACCCAGTTTGTCATTTCGATAGAATGAGGTACGAATGATGAGAAATCACATGTTATTTAATCAAATACGGTATAAAAATGAATACAATTAATTGTGTTATTGTTGATGATGAGCCAGTTGCTAGAAATATTTTAGAAACTTTTGTGGCTAAAATTCCGAATTTAAATTTGGTAAAAAGTTGCAAAAATGCAATGGAAGCTTTCGAAATAACAAATTCTCAGAATATAGATTTATTCTTTTTAGATATTAATATGCCAGACATTTCTGGTTTGTCATTAGCTAAAACAATCAACAAGAAATCTAAAATTATTTTTACAACTGCTTACAGAGAATATGCTCTTGATGGATTTAATTTACAAGCTGTAGATTATTTGCTAAAACCAATAGCTTTTGATCGTTTTTTACAAGCAGTCAATAAATTTTTTGAAACACAAACTGTTGTTTTTAAACAAGTTGATGTTGAGGAAGTTACGGTAAAAAACGATTATATTTTTGTGCGCTCAGAACGTAAAATGGTAAAGATAATTTTTGATGAAATTTTATATGTTGAGAGTTTATCTGATTATATCAAAATTCATACAAAAGATAAGATTTTAGTAACAAGAGAAACGATTAGTAACTTAGAAATGAAATTGCCTTTTCAACAATTTTTAAGAATTCATAGATCTTATATTGTAAATTTAAATAAAACAGATTCTTATACAAATGAGTTTGTAGAAATTGAAAAAAATGCAATTCCTATAAGTAGAACGTACAAAGAAAATGTACTTAGAAAGTTAACTGAAAATTCTTTGAAATAGTTTTATCTTTGAAGCAAATTTTAGAATTTGGATACAGCACAATTTATTTCGAAATCAAGTATTAAATCAATAGAAAAAGCAAGTTTTACATGGCAAACTCCAAGTAATATTGCGTTGGTTAAATATTGGGGAAAGAGCAATCCTCAAATTCCAAAAAACGCTTCTATAAGCTTTACGTTAAATAATTGTCATACCATTACAACTATCGATTTTCAGAGAAAATCGAATGCTGACCGTGTTTCAGAAACTGGTAAATTAGTAGATTTCGATTTGTTTTTTGAAGGAAAACGAAAAGAAGAATTTAAACCAAAAATTGCAGAATTTTTTACAAGAATACAAGAATATTGTCCTTTTGTTTTTGGTTATAAAATGACAATTCATTCAGAAAACTCTTTTCCACATTCTAGTGGAATTGCTTCTTCTGCAAGCGGATTAAGCGCTATTGCTATGTGTTTAATGAGTTTAGAGTTCAAATTAAATTCAGAATTATCACAAGAATTTATCAATAAAAAAGCCTCCTTTTTGGCACGTTTAGGCTCAGGAAGCGCAAGCAGAAGTATAGAAGGACCTTTGGTTGTTTGGGGAAAACATTCAGAAATTGAAGGAAGTTCAGATTTATTTGGCGTACCATTTCCTTATAAAATACATTCAGTTTTTAACAAATATCAAGATGTAATTTTGTTGGTTGATAAAGGTGAAAAACAAGTTTCTAGTACTGTTGGGCATAACTTAATGCACAACCATCCGTATGCAGAAACCCGTTTTAAACAAGCCAATGAAAATGTGACTAAGCTTTCAAAAATTCTTCAAAATGGAAATCTAAAAGCATTTGTTAATTTGGTAGAAAGCGAAGCCTTAACCTTGCATGCAATGATGTTAACTAGCAATCCTTATTTTATTTTGATGAAACCAAACACCTTAGAAATCATCAATAAAATTTGGGAATATCGCTTAGAAAATAATAGTAACATTTGTTTTACTTTAGATGCTGGTGCAAATGTGCATGTTTTATTTCCGGAAGAAGAGAAGGAAAATGTGTGCCAATTTATTGAGAATCAATTGGCTAAATACTGTCAAAAAAATCACTATATTTGTGATACTGTCAGTTTTGGAGCAACGAAGCTGTGAAATTTTCAGCAACCAAAAACACTTATCTTATGAAAACTTCAACCGTACTACTCGTATTAGTTGTTGGGTTTTTAACTTCCTCATTAACGGCCCAAGAAACTGTTTGGTTTGATTCTAATTGGAAAATCACTACCAAAAAAAAAGCTGCTTATTATAGACCATCGCCACAAAAAAAAGACAATGGTTATTGGATTGTAGATTATTATATTTCAGGTAAAAAACAAATGGAAGGTTTAAGTACAGTGCTTGAACCAAATAAAGAAAAGTTTGTAGGATTTGTAAATTATTTTTATGAAAACGGAGCAATTTTTCAAGAAGTTTACTATTTAGAAGGAAAACCAGAAGGTAAATTTTCAGAATTTCATGATTCAGGTGAACTTAAAAGGTCTGGTAATTATGAAAATGGATTGAGAGAAGGAAACTGGAAAGCCTTTTACAAGTCTGGTAAAATACAAGAAAAAGGAAAATATAGCAAAGGTAAAAAAGTTGGAACTTGGAAAACTTTTTACAATAATAAAGAATAATACATCGTATTAAAAGTTTTTGTATTTTTGCGGTACTATTTAAAAGAAAATGAAAGGACCATTATTTTATGCTAAAATTCTGCTTTTTGGAGAATACGGAATTATAAAAGACTCTAAAGGCTTGGCAATACCGTATAACACCTATAGAGGTGCTTTAAAAACTGCAAAAAAATTAACGGGTGAAGCTAAAAAATCTAATGAAAATTTAGAAAGACTTTATCAATATTTATCTCAATTAGAAACAAGTATTGTTGTTTTTAATTTGACGCAATTTAAAACAGACATTCATAATGGAATGTATTTTGATTCTTCTATACCACAAGGGTATGGTGTTGGTAGTTCTGGCGCTTTAGTGGCATCAATTTATGATAAATATGCCACAGATAAAATTACTGTTTTAGAGAATTTAACCAGAGAAAAGTTATTAAAACTAAAAGAAATATTTTCTTTGATGGAATCTTTTTTTCACGGAAAAAGTTCTGGTTTAGATCCTTTGAACTCTTATTTAAGTTTGCCAATTTTAATCAATTCTAAAACAAATATAGAACCTGCCGGAATTCCTTCGCAAAAACAAGGTAAAGGAGCAGTTTTCTTATTAGATTCTGAACAAATTGGTGAAACTGAACCTATGGTAAACATCTTTATGAATAAGATGAAAAACGATGGTTTTAGAAAAATGATAAGCGAAGAATTTGCAATTCATACAGATGCCTGTATTGATGATTTTTTACAAGGAAATGTAAAATCTTTATTTGGCAATGTAAAAAGCTTGTCTAAAGTTGTGCTAAAAAACTTTAAACCGATGATTCCTATTGCTTTTCATAAAGTTTGGGAAAAAGGCATTAAAACAAACGACTATTATTTAAAGTTATGTGGCTCTGGTGGTGGAGGTTACATTTTAGGTTTTACTGAAGATTACCAAAAAGCACAGCTAAGTTTAAAAGACTATAAATTAGAATTAGTATATAGATTCTAAAAAAATCTTTATGATTTCATTTAGAGTAAAAAGAATACTTTTTAAAGTACTTAGTTTATTATCTGTAATTAGAGGTTATAATATTCTGGTGTTAATTGCGGCGCAATATTTAGCGTCTATTTTTATTTTTTCTCCAGATAAATCCGTTAGAACTGTACTTTTCGATTGGCCTTTATTTTACATAGTTTTAGCTTCTGTCTGTGTTGTTGCATCGGGTTATATTATTAATAATTTTTATGATGTAAAGGTTGATGCCATTAACAGACCTGTAAAAACCGGTTTAGATAATTATGTGAAACAAGAAACAAAATTATCGCTTTATTTTTTCTTAAATTTCTTGGGTTTTATTTTTGGATTGCTAATTTCTTGGAGAGCCGCTTTATTTTTTGCCGTGTATATTTTTGCTATTTGGTTTTATTCTCATAAATTAAAAAAGTATGCATTTACAGGTTTAATATCAGCAACTATACTTACCATTTTACCGTTTTTTGCCGTTTTTGTATATTTTCAAAATTTCTCAAAAATTATTTTTGTACATGCTGTATTTTTGTTTTTAGTAATTATGGTGCGAGAATTAATTAAAGATTTAGAAAATATAAAAGGAGCAATAGCAAATAATTACACCACTTTTCCGGTGGCTTATGGCGAAAAAAAAACAAAAAAATTATCAATTTTTATATTGATTTTAACCTTGTTTCCTGTCATTATTTTGTTTAGTTATCCTGCATTAAGTTATATGAGATATTATTTTTACTTTGCTTTGGTTACACTAATTTTTGTAGGTTTTTACCTTTGGAAATCAACAAAAATAAATGAATATAGACGGTTACATAATCTTTTAAAATTACTGTTATTAATAGGTGTTTTCTCTTTGGTTTTAATTGATACTTCTTTAATTGTAGAAAAAGTTATAGATAGTTTAAATTAACATTGTTAAGAAAATAATCTTCCTATTTCAACTACTTTATTATACATTACTTTTCCATCTTTTATAAGTATCTTTGCAAAAATTTTAATAATGAATTCAAATAAAAACTCGTCGAGAGGACGACAAGAAGGTAAAAAAAGTACTCCTCTAAGTAGAAAAAGGAAACCCGTAGCTAAAAAGAGCGTTCAAAAATCGTTTACTAAAATCAAAGCAACTCCAAAAGCTGATGAATCTACAGGTATTCGTTTAAACAAATATATTGCCAATTCTGGTGTGTGTTCTCGTAGAGAAGCAGATACCTATATAGAACATGGTAGTGTAGAGGTTAATGGTAAGTTGGTAACAGAAATGGGTTATAAAGTACAACCTACAGATGTTGTTCGTTTTGATGGAACGTCTATTTCACCAGAACAAAAAAGGTATATTTTATTAAATAAACCTAAAAATTATATTACTACAATGGAAGATGACCGTGGTAGAAAAACGGTTATGGAATTAATTTCTAACGCTTCTAAAGAAAGAATTTACCCAGTGGGTAGGTTGGATAGGAACACAACAGGTTTGCTATTGTTTACCAATGATGGAGATTTGGCAAAGAAATTAACGCATCCAAAACACAATGTGATTAAATTATATCATGCTTCTTTAGATAGAAAACTAGATTTAAGAGATTTAGAAAAACTACGCGGAGAAGTAATTATAGAAGGTAGAAAAGTATTTATTGATGCTGTTTCTTATGTAGATGGGCAACCAAAATCTGAAGTTGGTATCGAAATTCATTCTGGTAGAAACAGAATTGTGCGTAAAATATTTGAACACCTTGGTTATAAAGTAAATAAACTTGATAGAGTTATTTTTGCAGAATTAACAAAGAAAAATCTACCGAGAGGAAGATGGAGAGAACTCACAAACCAGGAGTTGAACAACTTGTTAATGTTGAAATAAAAAAGTAACGTTATTACAAAGTATAAAGCAATCTGTTGAATATATTAAAATTCAATAGATTGCTTTTTTTTTTCTACTTTTAGCAGTTCATCACCTTAAAAAAGATGTTTTTTTTCTACTTTTAGTTGTTCTTTCTTTAGAATACGCATCAATATAAATAAAACAAAAACTCCAAAAAGAGCAAAAATTGTGATCATATTTATGGTAAATTCAAAACCAAATTTTGCTACCATTTGCATTCCAGAATTATGACTAAAGATATGCGATAAAGAAAAAGCAATACTATACAACGCCATATACTCTCCTTGGTTTCCTTTTTTCGCTCTTTCTACAGCAAATGCATTCGAAAAAGGAAAGGCAATCATTTCTCCTACGGTCATAAATAACATTCCAATAATTAAAATACCTACCCAAGAAGTTAGGTTTAAAATTATAAAACTAATGGCCACTAAAAAAAGTCCTATTGCTACTAATTTTATTTTAGAATTTTTCGGATTTTCTAACCATTTTATCAAGGGCATTTCGAATAGAAAAATAAAAAATCCGTTAAACCCCATTAACAAACCTACTTCTAAAACAGTTAAGTGACTCACATTTTTATAATACAAAGGCATGGTAGAAAAGTATTGTAAAAACACAAATCCAAAGATAAACATGGCTACAAAAAAGACCCAAAAAGCTTTGTCTTTATAAGCAGAAACAGGGTTTTCTACTTTTACTTTGTCCTGTATTTTTGCTTTCTTTGGATGCAATACTTTAAGCAACAAAACAGCCGCTAAGACACAAGTAACACCATCTACCCAAAATAAACCTAGGTAACCTACTAATGTAATAATTAAACCACCAATTGCCGGACCTGCAGAAAAGCCTAAATTAATTGCCAAACGTATTAAAGTAACAGAACGTGTTTTGTTTTCTGGTTTGCTATAAGCACTTAAAGCCACAAACATTGCAGGCCTAAAGGCATCTGCAACTAACATTACTAAAAATATTCCAAAACAAAATGCCTCAAAAGTTTGAGCAAATTGAAGCAAAACAAACAATACTCCAGTAGCAAAAAGACTAACCAACATAACTTTATAATAGCCAATTTTATCGGTTAATTTTCCTCCTAACCAAGTACCAACAACAGAACCCAAACCAAAGAAAGTCATTATCCATCCTACATCTGGTAAGCTAAAATGCAAACTTTCTGAAAGATAGATAGACAAAAAAGGAATTACCATGGTTCCAGATCTGTTAATTAATGTAATAAGAGATAACCACCAAACTTCTTCAGAAAGACCCTTAAAAGTATTAATGTAATTGTGTAGTAATTTTTTCATGTTATTTTTATAAATGCAAAAAGTCCAACTTTTCAGCCGGACTTTTTTATGAATTTTTCAATTTTATTTAAATTATATCAAAACTTATAAACATACCAACTTGCGTGTTTTTTACACGATAAATAGGTTTTATAAATAAAGACAGTTCTCATTTTTTTGTTTTTAATTCTACAAACCTACATAAAATAGTTGAATATTGTATTTTTGATGTGTAAATAATTATAAAAATGAATTTAAAAAAAAGAGTTTTGTATGCTGTAGTAATTCTATTGCTACTTTATATTGCTAACATTTTTATAAGTACGGGTTTTTTTAGGAAGATAGAAAATAGTTTTGAAGGAAAGATTTTAAAAGAAATAAAATTGCCTGGTGCAGAAGACATAACCATTAGTCAAATAGATAGTTTTGCCATTGTTTCATCTACCCAAAGAAATAAGTTTCCGAACACAAAACAAGCGGTTGGTGGTTTGTATTTTATAGATTTAAAGGATAAAGCATACAAACCAGTTCTTCTAACTAATAATTTTAAGAAACCTTTTGCTCCTCATGGAATTTCTATTTTTAAAAAAGAAAATGGCTATATATTAGCTGCAATAAATCATACAATAGAAGGAGAATCTATTGAGGTTTTTCAATTGATACATCAAGAATTAACGCATAAAAAGACCTTAAGGAATGAAATGATTTTTAGCCCTAATGATCTTGTTTTATTAGATGAAAACAGCTTATATTTTACAAATGATCACGGGTATAAATCTGGAATATTACGTTTAAGCGAAGATTATTTTGGACTGTCGCTTTCTAATGTTGTCTTTTTTGATGGAAAAAAATATGCCCAAGTCACAGATGGCATTGCCCATGCAAATGGTATCAATTTTGATAAAAAAAGAAATTTAATTTTTGTGGCTTCACCAAGAAAATTCTTGATAAAAGTGTATTATAAAAACAAAGACAATAGCCTTTCTTTTTTGGAGAATATTGATTGTAAAACAGGTGTAGATAATATTGAAATTGACACAGATGGTAATTTATGGGTTGGTTCTCACCCTAATTTATTACATTTTGCTTCTTATGCAAAAGGAGATAAAGAGACGGCTCCTTCAGAGATTATTAAAATAAACTATAAAGAAAAAGGCCATTACACTATTGAGAAAATTTTTATGGATGATGGTTTTAAAATGTCAGCTTCTTCAGTGGCTGCTACTTTTGGAAACCTTATTTTTGCCGGAAATGTAATGGATGACAAGTTTTTGATTCTTGAAAGAACGTCCAATTTTAACTTAAATTAATTATGAAAATAATTTTACCTATACTTTCTTTGTTTTTAATACTTTCATGTAATTCACAAGGAAAACGCCCCATATTGGGAGATACAGAATACCAACAACAGCTTAACGCTAGTTATAAAGACGCGTCTAAATCGCCCTTAAAAAAGAAAGATTTGAAAACGTTTAAAGGGTTAGATTTTTTTCCTGTTGATGCTACTTTTATAGTTACCGCAGTTTTAGTAAAAACAGAAAATGCACCTATTTTTAAAATGCCAACAACCACAGATAGAAAACCGCTGTATAAAGAATATGGTATTGCAACTTTTACCCTAGAAGGCAAAGATTGTTCGCTAACTATATATCAAAGTCAGGATGATTTGCGTGGTGAGAAATACAAAGATTATTTATTTTTACCGTTTACGGATGATACTAGCGGAAATGAATCTTATGGAGGTGGCCGTTATATGGATCTTATGATTTCTGATGAAAATGAAGATGGAACTATTCTTTTAAATTTCAACAATACGTATAACCCATATTGCGCTTATAATGATAAATATTCTTGTCCGTTAACACCAAGAAAAAATCATTTAGATGTAGAAATAAAAGCTGGTATAAAGGTTTTTAAAAAGGATTAGTTATTGTACTATTCCCACAAAAATAGCCACATAGTACAAACCTGTTAAGATAAATACAACAGCAGTAACCATACGCATTCCTTTTTCAATTTTAGTAATTTTATTATAAAACAGTCCTACTTTTCCTGCTGTAAAGGCTAATAAGTAGGTGAAAAGAATGACTGGCAAGCCAGTTCCTAATGCAAAAACAAAGGGTAAATACAATCCGTTTGCAGATGCAATGGTCATGGGAATGAGCATTCCAAAAAATAAAGCGCCACTATAAGGGCAAAATGCCAATGCAAAAATAACACCAATAAAAAAAGAGCCCAATAATCCTTTGTTCTTAAATTTATCGGATAATTTTTCTTGAAAATTAGATTTTCCTAAAAAATTTAGTTTGATAATATTTAGCATTATCAATCCAATAATAATTAATAAAGGGCCTAAATATTTTTCTCCATTTTGATTAAAAAAACGTGCAATATGAAACTTACTGGCGCCAAAATATAAAATTAAGCCTATAGAGGCGTAGCTAAATCCTCTTCCTAAAGAATACAACAAGCCACTTAAAAAAACGGTCCGTTTTCTAGAAATATTTTTAGAAATAAATGCAGTTGCCGTAATATTTGTAGCCAAAGGACACGGACTAATAGCGGTCATTAGTCCGAGTATGAAGGCTGATAAAATTGGAAAATTATAATGCTCTATAAGAGATTGTAAAAAATCCATTTATAATGTTTTTAATTGGGTGTTTATTTTAGTTTTTAATTCATTAGAAAAGGTTTCTTGGTCTGTACCATTCATAAAAGCAAAAGCTGTGAGATCTATTTTAGTTTCCTTTCCATTTTTAATTACATTTAAAATTAGAGCTGTACCAGCGGCTTCAAATTTTTCAGCAAGTTTTTCGTTCTCTTTTTTATCTACATCAATTACTTTAAAGGTAATTTTGTTTGTTTTTAATTCTTCTGAGAAATATGTCTCTAAAGTATATTTAGTATTGGCTTCAATGGCTTTACAAGTCATGCATCTATGAGTAGAGTGGAAGTCTAGTACTTCAATTTTAGAAATAGATGAGTGTATACTTTCTGTTTTAGCTTTGCTTTTAGTAGAGCAAGCTGTCACTAGTAAACTGATGGTAATAATTGCAATAAAGTTAATTGTTTTCATTTTTTATTAATTTATAGTTTATTTTTTTCGGAGCATTTTTCTTCAAAGGTTTCAAATTCTAAAGTACTATGTGTAATATGATGTGCTTTTAGTTCTTTTTTTATGGCTATTTTAATTC
Source organism: Polaribacter sp. (assembly GCF_051251875.1). GTDB lineage: Bacteria > Bacteroidota > Bacteroidia > Flavobacteriales > Flavobacteriaceae > Polaribacter. Next base: position 7,942 of record NZ_JBPOGL010000032.1, on the reverse strand, counting down.
TTGGAATTTCATTTAAATTTTCAATAATAACATGAGAAGTTAATGCATTTTCATTAGTACTCACACTCCAGATATGAATATGATGTACTCCTGCCACGCCAGCAACTTCCATTATATGTTTGGTAATTTCTGTAGTGTTTATTTCTGTTGGTACGCCATCCATCATGGCAACAATACTATCTTTAAAAAGACGCCAAGTACTTATAAGAATAACCAAAGCAACTAAAATTGCGGTAATTCCATCAACAAAATTCCAACCAGTATATTTAATAATTAATCCAGATAATACAACACCTAAAGAAACCAAAGCGTCTGCCATTAAATGCCAATACGCTGCTTTTATATTTAAATCATCTTTCTTTTTTTTACGAAATAAAAGTGCAGAAGAAAAGTTAATCACAATTCCTATTGCCGCAACAATCATTACTACATTTCCGTTGATATTGTTCGGGTTAAGAATATGTCTAACTCCTTCCCAAGCAATAGCGCCAATGGCAAAAGCCAATAATATGGAGTTGATAAAGGAAGCCACAACAGATCCTTTTTTTAATCCGTAGGTAAATACTGTATTGGGTTTAAAACGAAGTAATCGAAAGGCTAAAAAAGCCAATAACAATCCAGAAATATCTCCAATATTGTGTACCGCATCAGAAAGTAAAGCGGTAGAACCAATTTTCCAACCATAGCTCAATTCTATAATAACATACGCTACATTTAAGGTGATACCAATTAGAAAAGAACGGTTTATATCTTTAGAATCTAAAGATTTAGGCGTATGGTTGTGTGTATGTTCCATTTTTTATAAAATGATATTAAATAAGTATCCAGAAATAATAATACAAAGTGTAACCACGCCAAAAAAGATAGCAATTAGTTTTAAGGTCATTACTTTTTTAAGGAGCGTAGCTTCTGGGATAGATAACCCTACGGTTCCCATCATAAAAGCAATAGCGGTACCTAAAGGAACACCTTTGGCAACAAAAACTTGAATTACAGGAACAATTCCGGCTGCATTTGCATACATGGGTACCGCTATTAGTACAGCAAAAGGAACTGTCCACCATTGTCCGCCACCTAAAAAGGAACTAAAAAAGTTTTCAGGAACATAGCCATGCATTGCTGCACCAATGGCAATTCCTATAATTACATAGATAAGAACACTTTTTACAATGTACCAAGCACCACGAGTTATTTCTGGTAAACGTTGGTAAAATGTTTGTGTTTCTTCTTGGTAATTTGCTTGTTGCATTTTATGCTCCATAATTTTTTTTACCCAATCAGATAGCAACGGTTCAAGATGAAGTTTGCCTAAAAACCAACCCCCAATGGTACCTAAAATAATGCCAGAACCTACATACATTAAGGTTGCTTTTAGACCAAACATACCAATAAACATGGCAATGGCAACTTCATTTACTAGTGGTGATGTAATTAAGAAAGAGAACGTAACACCTAACGGAATTCCACCTTGTACAAAACCAATAAATAATGGAACCGAAGAGCAGGAGCAAAAAGGAGTGATTGCGCCAAAAATTGCAGCAAAAAAGTGCTCTAATCCGTAAAGTTTCTTTTTGTTTAAATAGTTTTTAAGTTTGTCTACAGGAAAATAAGCGTTTACAATTCCCATTATAAAAACGATGACAAAAAGTAGCATTAGAATTTTTAAGGTGTCATAGATAAAGAAATTTAATGCTTTTCCTAAATGCGTTTCTGCAGCAATTTTAAAAACGGAATAAATAAGCCAATCTGCAAAGTTTTGTAACCAATTAAACATTTTCTATAGTTTTTATACAACCAGAAATGGAACAGGCTAGTTTTACGGTATTGTAAATAGTACCAAACTTTTCAATATTTTTTTTAGTAAATCTGTATTTAGTTTTTTATCGTTGCTGTAAATGGTTAAATTGTAAACAATGTTATCCATTCTAGGCGGGTTTTCGAGTCGTGTAGCGTTTACTTCCAACGTTGTTTTTGAATATGAGAATTTCATCATTTTCGAAAAACGTTCTACATTTTTTAACATACAAGCTGCAAATGAACTTAAAAAAAGTTCTGCAGGATTAGGCAAGGTTTCAGCAGTTTGTGCCGTTGTTCCAAAATGGATGTTTGATTCTTTTATATGAATAACTGCATCTTTATTTGAAAGGGAAGAGGCCTTAATATGATACTTCATAAGTTGAGATTTATTTATTTTAAAAGAGCCAAAACTTCATCTTTAGAAGGAAGTCTACCTTTAATGGTAATAGTATTATTAATTACCAAAACTGGAGTTGTCATCACATTAAATTTCATAATTTCCATGATATCTTCTACTTTTTCAATGGTAGCATCAATGTTGTTCTCAGAAACTACTTCTTTAACAATAGCGGTCATAGATTGACATTTTGGGCAACCTGTTCCTAAAATTTTTATTATTTTACTCATGTTATTTTAATTTGTTTATCGTAAATAGACGATTGTATTATTAAAAAAATATCAATCGAAAAATTGTTGAAATAATGATTTTGCCATGTTCCAGTTTTCTTGATTGATGCAATACTTTATTTTTGGTGGTTTTAATTCGCCTTGAATTAAACCAGCATTTTTTAATTCTTTTAAATGCTGAGAAATGGTAGATTGAGCCAAGGGAAAAACACCAACCAAATCGCCAGTAAAACAACAAGATTGATTTTCTAGATGTTTTAAAATGGCAATGCGAGTAGGATGTGCCAACGATTTTGCAAATTTTGCTAAGGCTTCTGTGTTTTCTTTGTATGATATGGGTGCTAAGTTTCTTTTCATATTCTCTATCGTAAATTTACGATACGATTTTAAGTTGTAAGATGATATTTATCACGTTTTGATAAATTTTATTGGCAATAAGAATTTTCTTTTTGTGTAATAATGGAGGATGATACTGAAAGTTAAAGCGTAAATTAAAGTATCTTTTTTTTAGTTTGTAGTGTTTTTACACTCAAGTACTTATAAGGTTTTGATAATTTTGTTGGATGAATTTTTTATATTTTTCAAAGTCTTTAAAGACCTGTAATTAGCGTTAGGGATTGCAATTTTTCCACTACGCTCAAGACAAGCTTAATCCTTTTTACTTTTTTAGTAAAAAGATATAGAGAAAAGCCCGTTAAAACGCCCAAAAAACTTTTTTTTGGATAAAATACAAGTTGTTTTTCATTTCAACATGATGGTATTTACCCAATTACATGATTGGGATTGTACCCTAAATAAGGTACTTCTTTTTCAGTAAATTTAATTCCGTAGTTTTCTAATTCTTGTAAAATGGGTTCGTATATTTCCTTTGTAATAGGTCTTTGAACTCCTGGGGTTTTAATTTCTCCTTTTAAAATTTTTAGAGCGGCAATAGCCACCGGTAAACCGACAGTTTTTGCCATGGCTGTGTATGTTTGGTTTTCTCCTAAGACAACCAAACTACTTTCTATTTGGTATTTTTTAGCATCAATTTCATAACCAAAAAGATGTTGCATTACAATCATGTCCTTATCATTTTCTTGTAAAGTCCAAGAATCTTCTAATATTTTTTGTAAAATTTGGGCAGGAGTTGCATTTTTGAGTCCTACTTTTTTCTTAGGATTAAAGAGGTCTAATTCTTCTAATTTGGCCCACATTACATCATCTTGATCAATTTTTAAGTAAGAACGTAGTTTTAATTCTACAGAATCTGAAGGTGAATAGGCTAGAAAAAGATTTATATAATCTCTGTAACTCAAGTTTTCAGAATCTTCAATGGTATAAGAATCATCTGTCATGCCTAATTGAACAAAAATATTCCAAGCTCTAGAAAAGCCTATTTTTCTGATGGTTCCGCGGTACATAGTTGGTATGGAATCTAAGCCATAAATACTTCTATATTTTAAAGAATCTCTATTTGCGTAGGCTTCAAAAATACCATTTTCGTTTATTTTTAAGAACTCTGTTCTTCTAAATAACTTATGGTAAGGAATGTATTTATAAGTACCTTCTTGTATAAACATTGCTGCGCCACCTTGACCAGCTAAAACCACATTTCTAGGGTTCCATGTAAATTTATAATTCCATAAATTGTTATCACTTTCTGGCGCTACCAAACCACCGGTAAAGGATTCGAAAAGCAGCATTTTTGCACCTTTTGCTCTAATAGTATCTATGACTTTCATGGCACTCATGTGGTCTATACCGGGATCTACACCAATTTCATTCATAAAAACCAATCCCTTTTTTTTTGCGGCTTCATCAAGTGCATTCATTTCATCAGAAATATAGGAAGCAGTAACTAAATTTTTATTAAAAGTGATGCAATCTTTTGCAATTTCTATATGCAAACTTGCGGGCAACATAGAAATTACAATCGCTGCTTTTTGTACTTGTTTTTTACGCTGATTTTTATCGAAAACATCAAAAATAATAGCTTTAGCATTCTTATGATTATTAATAAGTTTTAACGCGTTTTTAGTAGAAATATCTCCAATAGTAAGTTGTAGGTTTTCTGAACCAGATTTATCTAATAAATATTTTATAAGCGATGAACTTGATTTACCTGCACCAATAATTAGTATGTTTTTCATAGAAGAAAGATGTATTTTTGTGGTCTTACGAAGATACATTATTTGTTTAAAATTTAACAAAAACACCTATAAATGTTTAAAAATTTACTTATTACTTGTTTTTTAGGAGCACTTGCTATTATTTTAGGAGCTTTTGGCACACATGCTTTAAAGGAAATTTTATCAACTTCGCAATTATTAAGTTTTGAAACTGCGGTTCGTTATCAAATGTATCATGTAATTGTATTGCTCTTTGTGAATAGTTTTGAGGGTTTTTCAGTAAAACAGAAAAATGCAATTAGTTATGTGTTTTTTTTAGGGATTTTACTCTTTTCGGGCTCTATTTACCTGATTCACTTAACCACTATTACCGCAAAATCTATTTGGTTTGTAACACCATTGGGAGGGCTTTTTTTAATCTTTGGGTGGTTTTTTATGATTGTAGTATTCTTAAGGAAAATGCAAAAAGGGTAAAAATTCTGTAATATTTTATTAAAAAACATGGCTATATCAAATTATTGTGTAATTTTGCGATGTATTAAATAACACACAACTAAATTTATACAAATGCTACAACAAAAAACGAAATCGATTTCGCTAGATGCGTTAGGAATTAAAAATGCAACAATTCGCTACCAATTAACTTCAAATGAATTGCACGCAGAAACTTTACAAAAAGAACAAGGAACAGAATCATCTTTAGGAGCAATTTCTGTAAATACAGGAGAGTTTACCGGACGTTCGCCACAAGATCGTTTTATTGTTAAAGATGAAGTTACAAAAGATAAAGTTTGGTGGAGCGATATTAACATTCCTTTTGATGCAGATAAGTTTGATAAACTGTACAATAAAGTAACTGATTATTTATCTAACAAAGAAATTTTTGTAAGAGACAGTTATGCTTGTGCAGATGAGAATTACAAACTTAATATACGCGTTGTAACGGAATATCCTTGGAGTAATATGTTTGCTTATAACATGTTTTTACGTCCTACTGAAAAAGAATTAGAAACTTTTTCTGCCGAATGGACTGTTATTAACGCACCAGGTTTTATGGCAGATGCAGCTATTGACGGAACAAGACAACACAATTTTGCAATCTTAAATTTCACTAAAAAAATAGCTCTAATTGGTGGAACAGGATATACAGGAGAAATTAAAAAAGGAATTTTTTCTGCTTTAAACTTTATCCTTCCTGTGTACAAAAATACTTTACCAATGCATTGTTCTGCAAATGTTGGTAAAGAGAATGATACTGCTATCTTTTTTGGTTTATCAGGTACTGGTAAAACAACTTTATCTACAGACCCAAATAGAAGTTTAATTGGTGATGATGAACATGGTTGGACAGCAGAAAATACCATTTTTAATTTTGAAGGAGGTTGTTACGCAAAAGTGATTAATTTATGTCAAGAACAAGAACCAGAAATATTTGGAGCTATTAAAAAAGGAGCAATTCTAGAAAATGTTATCATGGATGAAAATGGAGTTGTGGACTTTGCCAATACTTCTATCACTCAAAATACAAGAGTTAGTTACCCTATTTATCATATAGATAATATCAAACAACCATCAATAGGGAAAAATCCTAAAAATATATTCTTTTTAACTGCAGATGCATTTGGCGTTTTGCCTCCAATTTCTAAATTAACGCCAAGTCAGGCGGCGTATCATTTTATTTCTGGTTATACAGCAAAAGTGGCAGGTACAGAAGCAGGAGTTACAGAACCAATACCAAGTTTTTCAGCCTGTTTTGGCGCTCCTTTTATGCCTTTACATCCTACTAAATATGCAGAAATGTTAAGCGCAAAAATGAAAGAAGCTGGTGTAAATGTTTGGTTGGTAAATACAGGTTGGTCTGGCGGACAATATGGTGTTGGTAAACGGATGGCTTTAAAATATACAAGAGCTATGATAACAGCTGTTTTAGAAGGGGATTTGAAGGATTATAGATATGAAGATTATCATATTCATTCTGTATTTGGAGTAGCGCAACCAAGAAGTTGTCCAGGAGTGCCATCGTCTGTTTTAAGTCCGAGAGCAACATGGAATAATGACGATGCCTATTATAAAACTGCTTTTAAATTATCGAATGCGTTTAGAGTTAACTTTAAGCAGTTTGAAGAATTTGCCAGTGAGGAAATTAGAAGAGGTGGTCCGCAACGGTATGCCTTTTAACGTAAAGAATTTATTTATTTTTCTGCTTTATCTTTAAAGAAGCGCAATCTAAATTATTTATATTTTATTTTAAAACCACCTGCACTGTAGGTGGTTTTTTATTTGAGTTCATATTTGAATTTATAGAGTTAATCTAATAGTTATTAATAAATTACCTTTGAGTAAGTGAAATAATAAAATTAGTTTAACATTTTAAAAAAATATAAAAGATGAGTAAAAGTAGCAATACAATAGTAGGATTATTAGCAGGAACAGTAATAGGAGCAACTTTAGGAATTTTATTTGCACCAGATAAAGGGGTTAAATCAAGACAAAGAATTTCAGATGAAGCTTTGGCTGCTAAAGATAAGGTAGTAGAAACAGCAAGTGAGTTAAAAGAGAAAGTCTCTTCTGCAGTTTCTGATAAAAAAGAAACATTAGATGCTCAATTAGAAAGTGTAGTTTCTGATGTTAGTCATAAGGCAGAAGATGTAATTTCAACCTTAGAAAAAAAATTAAAAGAACTAAAGGAGAAAAATAAAAAGTTACAAAAATCTGCCTAATTTATGAGCATATTCGATAATTTAAGAGAATCTGCAGATAAAGGAACAGATGCCGGTAAGGAGTTTGTTTCTAAAAGTTTTGAGCATGCAAGATTAAAAGTTTTTCAAGTTTCTGCTATCACGCTTAGTATGATTGTAAAGTTTTTAATTATTGGTAGCCTGGCCGTTTTAGGGTTTATTTTTCTTGCAATTTCTTTGGCAATTACATTAGGTAAATACTTACAGAATGTATCACTAGGGTATTTATATGTAGGATTAATGATTCTACTTTTTTCTTTAGTATTCTATTTTTTTAGAAAAATTCTTGATAGGAAAATAATTGCAAAATTGTCTGAAATATTTTTTGATTAATCAATTCAAATTAAAATAATACGTTATGAAAACATATCAAAGTTTTAAAGAAATAAATAGACATTTAAAGCAATTATCATTGGAAAGACAAATAGCTTATGAAGAACTTAAAATTGTTAAAAATGATTTTGAAGAAAGTTTGCGTCCGGCTCGGATGCTAAGTAATGCGCTAGGTGTTTTTGGGAAGTTTAGTACTTTACTTTTTATAAAGAAGATGTTTAAGTAAAAAAGCTAAAAGTAGTATAGTTTAAGAAAAGGATTAAATAACGTGAGTTCGAGCTAATCAATCGCAATACTCGGTAACATATTGGGTATTTTTATAGAAGGTTTTTTAGG
>NZ_JBPOGL010000031.1:0-50508 GCF_051251875.1 Polaribacter sp. | reverse complement strand
GGTGTTAAAAATGTAGAATTTTTCCTATTTAGATTAACAACAATTTTTGCCTAAACACAACAATTGCGAATGATCCGGCAAATGGTTGGCAAGATGAGGTTTTAAAAAAGTAAAAACCTTTGAAAATCAATTGATTAACAAAGGTTAAAGTACTCAAGGTGGGAATCGAACCCACACTCCCGAAAGAACTGGATTTTGAATCCAGCGCGTCTACCAATTCCGCCACTTGAGCAATTTACGAGGAGTCTCGCAAAGAACGTAATTTTTCTTTTCCTATACCAGATTTCCAATACTTTTCTCTTTTTCTAGCTTCAATTCTTGTTGGTACAACTTCAGAAAAAATAAGTTTAAAAGGAGCATAAGGTTTTGTCGTCTTTTCTCTTAAACCATTATGTCTTTTTAATCTTTCATCTAAATTAGATGTCATACCCACATAAATATAATTTCTACTTAAACTTGAAATAGCATATACTGTAAACATATCCATCCCTTTAGCGCGCCTGCCTTTGTCGGCAGACAGGTCTACCAATTCCGCCACTTGAGCATTCTTAAAGGTTTTGTATTAAAAAACACATTGCCTTTTTTTTTGATAGCATCCTCTTAAATTTTTTACATTGATAAAAGAGGATTGCAAAGGTATAAAAATATTTTATTTTAAACTGAAAAAATAAATACGAAACTCAATAAATAATTTCTACTTTTGTACTCTTACAACAACACAACAAAAAATCAACTAAATGCCTACAAATCAGTTAGCCCCAAAACTTTTTACCTGCAGACAAAGCTCAGTTTTAGCAGAGAAAATTGCGAAAGAATATAATACCACGTTAGGAAAAGTGAAAACCACTTACTTTAGTGACGGAGAATTTCAGCCAGCATTTGAAGAATCTGTAAGAGGAAGAAGAGTTTTTATTATAGGTTCTACATTTCCCAATGCAGATAATTTAATGGAAATGTTGTTAATGTGTGATGCAGCAAAAAGAGCATCAGCAAGACATATTACAGCGGTAATGCCATACTTTGGTTGGGCAAGACAAGATAGAAAAGATCAGCCTAGAGTTGCTATTGGAGCAAAATTAGTTGCAAAACTTTTAGAATCTGCCGGAGCAACTAGAATTATGACCATGGATTTACATGCAGATCAAATTCAAGGTTTTTTCGAAAAACCAGTAGATCATTTATATGCATCAACTATTTTTATGCCTTATATAGAAAGCTTAAAATTAGATAACTTAACAATTGCTTCTCCAGATATGGGAGGTTCTAAAAGAGCTTATGCATATTCTAAACACTTACATTCTGATGTTGTAATTTGTTACAAACAACGTAAAAAAGCCAATGTAATTTCTAGCATGGAATTAATTGGTGAAGTAAAAGGTAAGAATGTAATTTTGGTTGATGACATGATTGATACCGGAGGAACGCTTGCACATGCAGCAGATTTAATGATGGAAAGAGGTGCTAAAAGTGTGCGTGCAATATGTACACACCCAATACTTTCTGGAGGTGCTTATGATAAAATAGAAAACTCCGGTTTAACAGAGTTAATTGTTTCAGACACAATTCCGTTAAAAAAGGAGACATCTAAAATAAAAGTAGTATCTTGCGCGCCATTATTTGCGGATGTTATGCATAAAGTGCAAGACAATACGTCAATTAGTGGAAAATTTTTAATGTAAAACACATTTCCATCTTTCAAAAAAGAAAAATGGAATAATTAATTTAAACAAAAAGTAATGAAATCAATTTCGATTAAAGGATCAAAAAGAGAAAGCGTGGGTAAAGTAGCTACTAAAGCCTTACGTAATGCTGGTATGGTTCCTTGCGTTATATACGGAGGAAAAACACCTATACACTTTTCAGCAGAAGAAAAAGCGTTTAAAAAACTGGTATTTACTCCTAACGTTTATACAGCAAGTATTGATGTAGATGGACAAAAAATAGCAGCAATTTTACAAGACATTCAGTTTCATCCTGTAACAGACAAAATTTTACATGTAGATTTTTATCAATTATTTGATGATAAAGAAATTACAATGAAGATACCTGTAAAATTAACAGGAACTTCTCCTGGAGTTTTAAATGGTGGATCTTTACGTTTTACAAACCGTAAATTAAGAGTAAAAGCTTTACCTACTAATTTACCAGATTTTATTACTGCAGATATTTCTAAATTAAAAATCGGACATAAATTAGTAATAACGTCATTAGTTAATAAAGACTATACTTTTATGCACCCAGACAATACTGTTGTAGTTCAGGTAAGAACATCACGTAATGCATCTGCAGAAGATTTAGATGATGAAGAAGTAGAAGAAACTGAAGAAGCAGCAGCAACTGAATAGTTTTTTTAAACTTTTGTATATAAAAAAAACTGCCTTAAAGGCAGTTTTTTTTGTTTAAGAGATGTTGTAAATAAATAGAATGTTTAACGTATAGGTGCTCTTTAAATTTTATCTGCGCAACACGCCATTTTGCAATCTTCTGCACAAGTCATTTTGCCGTTTTTAGTTTCGCCAGAACAACATGCTTTTTTTTCTCCTTTTACTTTACAGTTTTCTTTACAAGTGTCTGTACAAACATGTTCTTTTTTAGAACTTTCTGATGCCGAATATAAGTCTCCACCAGCAATACCATCTACAAAGGCTATGAGGTCTTTTGTTGATGTTTTGTTAGCATCAAATTCTATGTTTGCAATACTATCTGTAAAAACTACTTTAGCATCTAAAACACCTTCTTTTTTAGATAATTTAGATTGAATGGTTTTTGCGCATCCAATCTCGCAGGTCATACCAGAAATAGCTAATGTTACATTTTGTTTTTTAGCAACTTGATTCTCTTTTTTTACTTCATTTTTACATCCAACGAATACAAAACAAACAAGAACAAAAGAAAATAATAATTTTTTAGTTTTCATTATAATAGATTTATGGTTTTTATTTAAGTGTTTCAATCTAAAATCAAATTAAAATACCTGTAATAAAGGCATAAAATTAGTTGATAAGATGATGTTACAAATTTATTAATAAAAGAGCTGACTTTTAAAGATTTGTCGGATTTTTACGCAATATTTTTATCCAAATGAATAATCAGCAGCAAAAGTGGTTTTATCTTATTATTTTATCAATAGTTTGGGGTAGCTCTTTTATTTTGATGAAAAAGGCCTTGCTAGGAGTTTCTGCAGTACAAGTAGGTGCACTTAGAATGATTTTTACAGCAATTTTTTTACTTTCTGTGGCTTTTCCATCCATAAAAAAGATTCAGAAAAAACATTGGAAATACATTTCTTATACAGCGCTGGCTGGTACATTTATACCTGGTTTTTTGTTTGCCTTTGCAATTACTAGCATAGATAGTTCTATTGTATCTATTTTAAATTCTTTTACACCGTTTAATACTTTAATTTTTGGCGCAATTGTATTTGGTTTTGCTTTTAAGAAAGCTCAATTATATGGTGTTTTAATTGGTTTAATAGGTGCTTTAATTTTAATATTAAAAGGCGCCGATTTAAATCCGAATCAAAATTATTGGTTTGCTTTGTTAATTATAATTGCCTCTGTTGGTTATGCGTTAAATGCCAATATGGTAAAAAAATATTTGTATGATTTAGATGCTTTGGCAATTACAACAGGAAATTTTTTATTATTAATAGTACCGGCAACAATTGTTTTAAGTTGTACAGATTTCTTTGCAACATTTGATTTTAAAAACAAAATTTTAATGCAATCTTTGGGATATTTAGCTATTTTATCTGTTGTTGGTACAGGAGTCGCAAAAACTATTTATAATAAATTAGTACATATTTCGGGCCCTGTTTTTTCATCTTCTGTAACCTATTTAATTCCTGTTGTAGCTATTTTTTGGGGAGTTATAGATGGAGAAAAGTTAAGTTTACTTCAACTTTTAGGAGGTGTTATTATTCTTTTAGGCGTTTATTTAGTAAATAAGGCAAAATAGTTTTGGTTCTAAAAAGTTATTCTCTTGATTTTGATGTAATTATTTTATAAAACAGTATTGGTACATAATAAATAAAAACGTATATTTGCACCCGCATTTTCACTAAGTGAATGCAAACTAATAAGTAATAATACGCAAAACAAATAGTATGTACGCAATCGTAGAGATGGCAGGGCAGCAGTTTAAAGTTGCAAAAGACCAAAAAGTATACGTTCATCGTTTACAAGGAGAAGTAGGATCAGAAGTTACTTTTGATAACGTTCTTTTACTTGACAACGCAGGAAATGTAACTATTGGCGCCCCAGCTATAGAAGGAGCCGCAGTAACGGCCAAAATTTTAGGTCACTTAAAAGGTGATAAAGTAATTGTCTTCAAAAAGAAAAGAAGAAAAGGTTACCAAAAGAAAAATGGACACAGACAATATTTAAGCGAGATTCAAATAGAATCTATTGCTGTTTCTGGTGCTAAAAAAGCTGCTCCTAAAAAGGAAGAAGCAAAAGCTCCAAAAGCAAAAGCTGCTCCAAAAAAATCTGCAAAAGCAGATGATTTAAAGAAAATTGAAGGTGCTGGACCTAAAGCTGCTGAAGCTTTAGTAAACGCAGGTTTAGATACTTTTGCAAAAGTTGCTAATACTGATGCTGCTAAATTAAGTGAAATCTTAACAGAAGCAAGCTCAAGATTATCTCATATTGTTACTGTAACATGGCCTAAACAAGCTGGTTTAGCTGCAGAAGGTAAATGGGACGAATTAAAAGAATTACAAGATAGATTAGACGGAGGTATTGAAAAATAATCCAAGAAAAATTTAACTTTAACCTAAAAAAAACTCAATAAAATGGCACATAAAAAAGGTGTAGGTAGTTCGAAGAATGGTAGAGAATCAGAATCGAAACGTCTAGGTGTAAAAATATTTGGAGGACAAGCTGCAATTGCAGGTAACATTATTGTTCGTCAAAGAGGTACAACTCACAATCCAGGAGAAAACGTTTACATGGGTAAAGATCATACTTTACATGCAAAGGTTGACGGGGTTGTAGAATTCCGCAAGAAAAAAGATAATAGATCTTATGTATCTATTACTCCATTTGAAGTTTAAGAAATTAAATTTTAAAATGATTTAAAAACGCTCAACATGAAAATGTTTGAGCGTTTTTTATTTTTACTTCAGATATAGCTTCATATAAATACTATTTTATTAAATTTAGAATTTTAAACCTATAATCAAATGAAATTTACCCTACATATTTTTATTTTCTTTCTTGTTTTTACTTCTTATGCTCAAAAAACAGCTTCAACTGCAGCTATTGAAATTCATAAAATAGAAGAATTTATTATCGAAAATAAATTAGATTCTGCAAAGTACTATCTAAAAGATATTAAAGAAGATGCATACAAAAAAATATTAGGTAAAATTGCAAAAAAAGAAGCCGTTTCTTATGCAGATTATTACCAATTTATTGCAAAAATTGGTGATAGACAATCTGTAGAATACAAGAAAGTTTCTAATTTTATAAATACCATAATTAAAGAACCTAAAGAAAAAAAAATAGATGTAGATTATGTTAATATTAAGTGGCTGCAAGTTTCTAAATTAAGAGATGAAGTAGGTTTAGATGAAGCTTCAAACATACAAAATAGCTTAGAAAGTTATGTAAATAAGTTTGATGCTAAAGATATTAATGTTATAAAAGCAAAGGTAAAGCTTACAACACATGCTTGTGTTTTGTTTCAAATTCAACAAGATATAAAAAACGGTAAAGCACTTGTTTTAAAAAGTTTAGAAACAGCAAAAAAACTAAATGATAAAGAGCTACAAATTATCTTTTTATACCATTTATCAGATTTTTTAGTTGAAGAACGAAAACTGCAAGAATACATAGATGTTAGTGAAGAAAGCTTGCTGTTAGAAAAAGAATTGCCTCAAAATTCTTCTTATTATTTTAGTACTATTCAGCACTTAATTGATGCCTATATTTATAAAGGAAATAATAATGAACGGGTAGTTGCATTAATTAATACGTTGTATAATAATGCTTCCACCAAGGTGTTTTCATATTCTTTGTATGCACAATTGATTTCTAATTTAGATAAGAAATCTCCCTTAAAAAAGGAAATTTTAAATAAATTCGAAGTTAAAAATGTAAAAGATTTAGTAAGTAAATTTGAAATACTAGGAAAAGATTTAAACTCTAATGATTTTTATCATGTTGTAAATGCTAGTTCACAAGCATTAGCAAGTCATGGTTTTTATAATGAAGCTATTACTTATAAAGACAAAGCCATACAACTTACTAGAAAAATTTATTCTACAGAATTATCAGAATCTTTGGCAAATTATAAAACCGAAATAGCTGTAAAAGAAAAAGAAAAGGAAATTACTCACGAGAAAGAGAAAACTACTTTATACGGTGTTATTGCTTTGTTAGCTTTTGTTTTATTTTTAATTACACTATTCGTTTTAAGGAAAATTAAAAAACAATCTAGAGAATTGTCTGAGAAAAATATAGTCATCAAAAAAAACTTAAAAGAGAAGGAATTGTTGGTGAAAGAAGTGCATCATAGAGTAAAAAATAATTTTCAAATTGTTGCAAGTTTATTAGAATTACAAACCAAAGGAATTGAAGACGAAAGAGCATTAGAATTGGCAAACGAAGGAAAAAATAGAGTAAAATCTATGGCGTTAATCCATCAAAAATTATATCAAAATGAAACTGGCTTAATAGATTTTGATGAGTATATAAAATTATTGATTGGAGAGTTGTCTTCATTGTATTCTTCATCAAACAATGTAAAAACATCAATAGACTCAGAAGATATGATGTTTGATGTAGATACTGCAATTCCTTTAGGGTTAATTATCAATGAAATTATTACCAATTCTTATAAATACGCTTTCAGAAATGATAAAGAAAATAACCTTTCAATATCAATTCATAAAGAAAAAAATGAAGATTATAAATTGGTTATTGAAGATAATGGACCAGGTTTAGCAAATAATTTTGATGCTAAAAAAGCAAAAAGTTTAGGCTTAAGATTGGTAAATAGGTTGGTAAAACAATTGCACGGAACTTTAAAACAAACAAATTCTAAAGGTGCAAAATTCGAAATTTACTTTAAAGATAGCAATGCGAGACAATTGGTAAATTAATTTCAGAACAATATAAGAGCTCTTTAGAACATTTTAACTAAGTTTAATATCAATTCATTCTACGAATTCTTACTTTAGTATGAAATTGAACGCCATGAGTAAAGTAAAAATTTTAGTTGTTGAAGATGAAATTATTATTGCAGATAATATTTGTGATGCTTTAGAAGATTTAGGTTATGAAGCATTAGAACCGGCAATAAATTATACAGAAGCTGTTGCTACAATAGAAGAAGAAAAACCAGACATTGCTATTTTAGATATACAATTGTCTGGAAAAAAAACAGGGATTGACATTGCTAGAAAAATTAGAGAATCTTATAACTTTCCATTCATCTTTTTAACATCTAATTCAGATGCGTTTACCTTAAACAAAGCCAAAGAAGTAATGCCCTCTGCATATTTGGTAAAACCTTTTTCTAAAGATGAATTATATACATCTATAGAAATTGCACTGCATAATTTTTCTAAAAAGATTGGCGAGTTAGACAGTAACAACATCATTATTAAAGAATCTCTTTTTGTAAAAGACAAAGGTTTTTATACAAAAATACATTTTAATGATATTTTATATTTAAAAAGTTCGCATGTGTATATAGAGATTATTTTAAAATCTCAGCAGAAAATGGTGGTAAGAACAAGCTTAAATGATATTTTAGAAAAATTAAATGATAGTTTTATTAGAGTTCATAGAGGTTTTATCATCAATACAGCGTATTTATCTCAAATTACCCAAACATCTGTAAAAGTTTTAAATGAAGATATTCCTATTGGAAAAAAATACAAAGAAGATATCGTAAAAAAAATTAATTTAATATAGTAAATCAATAACTCTTTGATTTTTAGAACAAAATAGCGTCGTTTAGAACATATTTAATCATTGTAACCACCATTTAAAGTATCTTTGAGTGCGAATTTAGATTGTTCTTATTTCGGTTTTGGGGGAAATTGTTATAGTAACAAACATCTAATTTTCATATTAAATAATTAAGCTGCTCTTTTTCGGGTAGCTTTTTTTTTTGATATGAATTTAATATAAACTTACTTACTAGTATTTCGTACTTTTGCAGCTATGAAATTTTTGTACAATCTTGCGGTTTTAATTTCTTCTCATTTGTTGCCTATAATAGGTGTGTTCAATAAAAAAATAAAACTTTTTGTTGATGGTAGAAAAGAAACATTTTCTAAAATTAGCGCACTAAAAAACTCTAAAGTTATTTGGTTTCATGCGGCTTCTTTGGGTGAATTTGAGCAGGCAAGACCCTTAATTGAAGAACTTAAAAAAAACCACACTGAGTATAAGATTATAGTTACTTTTTTCTCTCCTTCGGGATATGAAATTAGAAAAAATTACAACTTAGCAGATGTAGTTTGTTATTTGCCTTTAGATGCTAAATCTAATGCCAGAAAATTTATAAAAGAAGTAAACCCTACCATTGCAATTTTTATAAAGTATGAATTTTGGCCAAACTTTTTAAATGAATTAAAAAGAAAAGAAATTCCTACAATTTTAGTTTCTGGAATTTTAAGAGAAAAGCAGCTTTTTTTTAAAAATTATGGAGGTTTTATGAGAAAATCCTTAGAAGCTTTTCAACACTTTTTTGTACAAGATACAAACTCAGAAAAATTATTAAAATCTATCAATTTTAAAAATGTAACCATTGCTGGAGATACCAGATTTGATAGAGTTTCAAGGATTTTAGAACAAGACAACTCGCTAGATTTTATCAATCAATTTAAAAACAATAAATACACCATTGTTGCTGGAAGTACTTGGAAAGAGGACGAAGAATTTTTGATAAATTACATAAATAATGAGGCTTCAGAAAATGAAAAAATTGTAATTGCTCCTCATAATATAAAGCAAGAATCAATTTTAGAATTACAGAAATCAATCCATAAAAAAACGGTGTTGTTTTCTGAAAAATCGGATAAAAATTTAGCTGATTATCAGGTTTTTATAATAGACACTATTGGTATTTTAACTAAAATTTATGCTGCTGCAGATGTTGCCTACGTTGGCGGAGGCTTAAAAACGGGCTTGCATAATATTTTAGAGCCGGCAACTTTCGGAATTCCGGTAATTATAGGTAATAAATACGACAAATTTAAAGAGGCGGTAGATTTGGTTAAAATAGGAGGATGTCTTTCGATAAAAAATCAACAAGAATTTACTAATAATTTTATCCTTCTAAAGAAAGATGAAAACTTTAGAAAATTAACAGGTGTTATCAATAAAAAATATATCGAAGACAATCTTGGCGCAACAAAATTAATTATGAATTATTTAAAAGCTCAATTATAAATATGGATTTTATATTACAACCTTGGGCATGGTATATTGGGGGTCCGTTAATAGCAATTTCACTGTTATTATATTTTTATTTTGGTAAGAATTTTGGCGCTTCTAAAAATTTTGATACGTTGTGTACCTTGGCAGGTGCGGGTAGGGTTTCAGATTACTTTAAGAAAGATTGGAAAGATCGCGATTTTGCGTTGCTTTTTGTCATAGGATTAATAATTGGAGGGTTTATTTCGGCAACATATTTAATTCCTAATCAGTCTATAGATTTAAACCCAAAAACGGTTCAAGAATTAGCAGATTTAGGGTTTTCAAGTATTGGAAATCAGTATTTTCCTGATGAAATTTTTGGAGAAGAGGTTTTCTTTTCTCTCAAAGGATTTTTTATTTTGTTGGTTTCCGGAGTACTTATTGGTTTCGGAACGCGTTATGCAGGAGGTTGTACTTCAGGACATGCAATTACCGGTTTAAGTAGTTTACAATTGCCGTCATTACTAGCGGTTATTGGTTTTTTTATTGGTGGTATTATTGCTACTTGGTATATAATTCCAATATTATTTTAATCAATAATTAGTGTTAAAAAAGAATAGAACATTCATGTTAGTTAGCAGAACACCGTTAAATACTTATTTGAAAGTTTAAAAATATTTAGTAGATGAAAAAAGTTTATTTTTTAATTTTAGGAATCTTTTTTGCTATTGTTTTAAGCAAAACACAAGCCATTTCTTGGTATCGTTTTTATGAAATGTTTAAATTTCAATCTTTTCACATGTTTGGAATTATAGGCAGTGCTGTTGTTATTTCTATGGTATTTATGCAATTGTTTAAAAAGGGAATTATCAAAGATATTCATGGACATAAAATTGTGCCAGAACTAAAGAAAAAAGGGTTTATTAGTACTATCTTAGGAGGAACATTTTTTGGTTTAGGTTGGGGAATTTCTGGTGCTTGTGCAGCGCCTATTTTTGTAATTCTTGGCTTTAAATTAATACCCGCTATTATTCTTTTATTAGGTGCACTTTTAGGTGCATTTATATATGGTTTACTAAGTAATAAATTACCAAACTAAATGAGCAAGTTACTAGACAATTTTGGAAGACAAATGGAATATGTGCGATTGGCAGTTACAGATCGCTGTAATTTACGTTGTCAATATTGTATGCCTGCTCACGGAATAGATATTGTACCTAGACAAGAATTACTTACATTTAAAGAAATGTATCGGTTAATTAGGGTGTTAACAGAACTGGGTGTTAACAAAGTAAGATTAACAGGTGGAGAACCTTTTGTGAGAAAAGATTTTGTTGGTTTTTTAGAAATGCTGTCTTATAATGATTTGCTAGAAGCTATAAACATTACCACCAATGGCGCTATGATTTCAAAACATATTGCTACTATTGAAATGTTAGAAAAAGTAAAAAACATCAACTTAAGTATTGATAGTTTACAGCGAGAGAAATTTGCAAAAATAACTAGAAGAGATGTTTTTCCTGAAGTTTATAAAACTTTTGAATTGCTTGAAAAAAGTAGTTTAAATTTAAAACTGAACGTGGTGGTGCAATCTGGTTTTAATACGGATGAAATTGTAGATTTTGTTAGATTAACAAAAGATAAAAACGTTGCCGTTCGTTTTATTGAAGAAATGCCTTTTAATGGGAAAGGACAACGAGAAATGCAAGAAAATTGGACCTTTAAGAAGATTTTAAATGAGATGAAAACAGAATTTGATGTTTCTGAAATTCAGTCAGAAAAATCATCAACCTCTAGAAATTATAGCATTGAAAATCATGTAGGAACAGTTGGTATTATTCCTGCTTTTACCAGAACAATTTGTAATGATTGTAATAGAATTAGAATTACTTCTACAGGTACATTTAAAAATTGTTTGTTTGATGATGGCGTTTTTAATTTAAGAGATTTTATTAGAAAAGGAGCATCTAATGATGATTTAAAAGAACTCTTTTTATCCTTGGTAAAACAAAAACCAGAAAATGGTTTTATTGCAGAAGCTAACCGTAAAAAAGGCGGTGTTTCTGAAAGCATGAGCACTATTGGCGGGTAATTTTGTTTGCTTTAAAAGGTACAATAATAGGTATTCAATTGATTTCTACTATTTCTAGCACATCTGCTATTTAGGGCGCTATTGTTTGTTTTACGGCTAAGATATACAAGGTTAGTATTTGGAAAATCATTATCAATACTAAAAACACCAAAACGTTAGCAAGTTATATTCCAGATTACTAAGCTTTTTCAAAACAACTATTATTACACAATTTGAAGAAGCTAAACAGAACTTGAACGTAAAAAAATAGGAAATTTGATAAAAATATCTATTTCAGACGCCCTTTATTTGATCATCTAACTACAAGTAGAGTTGTTCGTTTTTTAGAGCCCCATATAAATCATCACTTAAAAAGTGTTGGAAGTAGTATAAAATAGTTAAATTTGCAATAAAATTTTGCTCAATGTCTACTAAATCTACCCTAAACTCTTTAATAAATCACCCTTACTATTTAACTGTAAAAAGATTTATAGATGCAAGTGGATTTAAAATATCTAGATCAAGTGTAAGAGAATCTATTAAAAAAATAGAAGGGACTTTAGATTTATCTAAATTACACGGACTTTTAAGTGAGTTTTTTTCAGATTTAATTGTTTTTCAAATTAATTCTGAAATAGACAATCTCGATTATATAATTACACCTTGCTTTCTTTTACACACAAAAGAGAATGAATTTTTTATTTATGTTGTAATTAAAATTGAAGAAGATAAAGTCTTAATTTTTGAACAAGACAAAAAAGACTTTACTATTTCTACAGAGGAATTTCAAAATTTGTTAAAAGGGTCTATTATTATTCTTAAAGAAGAAGAAACGTATAAGCCAACAGAAAATATTTTAAAAAAGTACAATGAAGAGCAAAAACAAGATAAAGAATACATTAATTCCGTAACCGTATTAGACGATTTTTTATCGAAAGAAGAGTGCGAAAAAATTATTACTTTTTGTGAAGAAGATGTTTTATTTAGGCGAAGTAAAGTTGGATTTGGTGTTAATAACAGACAATCTAATAGTAGAACAAGTAGTTCAGCCTTTATGGAAAAAAATGAAAGCTCGATAATTATTTCTGATTTAAAGGAAAAGATTGCAACTTTTTTAGGGTGCAATCTTAGTAAAATTGAAGGATTACAAACTGTGCGATATTATAAGTCTGAAGGATTTAAAGCACATTATGATGTGGATGATAATTTAAAAAGAAAACTAACTTGCCTTTTGTATTTAAACGATGGTTTTTCTGGAGGTAATACATATTTTCCTGAAATAGATTTTATTGTTACCCCAAAAGTAGGAAGATTATTAATATTTCAAAATTTAGATGAGGATAATAAAATAATACCTCAATCTTTTCATCAAGGTTCTTCAATATTAAATGGCGTAAAATATGCTTGTAATATTTGGATAAAAGGTTGAAATTTATCCCAACCAGCCATCTCTATCTAAACTTCTGTATTGGATTGCTTCTGCAATATGGTCTGGAGAAATATGGTCTACATTTGCCAAATCTGCAATGGTTCTAGAAACTTTTAAAATCCTATCATAAGCTCTTGCTGAAAGATTAAGTTTTTCCATGGCAGTTTTTAAAAGTGTTTTGCTTTCATCAGATAATTTGCAATATTTTCTGATGTGTTTCACACTCATTTGGGCATTGTAATGTACATTTTCGAAATCTTTAAAACGTTCAGATTGAATTTCTCTGCCGGCAGTAACGCGTTTTCTAATTTCTACGCTAGATTCTCCTTTTCGTTCTTCAGAAAGTTTTTCAAACGGAACAGGAGTTACTTCTATATGAATGTCAATTCTATCTAATAAAGG
Organism: Polaribacter sp.; assembly: GCF_051251875.1. Classification (GTDB taxonomy): domain Bacteria; phylum Bacteroidota; class Bacteroidia; order Flavobacteriales; family Flavobacteriaceae; genus Polaribacter. The sequence continues at coordinate 37,232 of NZ_JBPOGL010000031.1, read as the reverse complement.
ACCCGATATTTTGCTTAAATAACGCTGCATTTCTTGTGGTGAAGAGGTCATTGGGCTACTTGGGTCGTTAAAAAAACCAGATGGACTAGGATTCATGCTTGCTACCAACATAAAACTACACGGATACGTAACGGTAAATTTTGCTCTAGAGATAGTAACGTCTCTATCTTCTAAAGGTTGACGCATTACTTCTAAAACTTCCCGTTTAAATTCTGGTAATTCGTCTAAAAATAAAACGCCATTGTGAGATAAGGATATTTCTCCAGGACGCGGATATTGGCCGCCACCCACCAAAGCAACATTAGAAATTGTATGATGTGGACTTCTAAAAGGGCGCTGATACAGCAATCCATTATTTTTAGTTTTACCAACTACAGAATGAATTTTTGTGGTTTCTAATGCTTCATGCAATGTCATTGGTGGTAAAATAGATGGCAACCTTTTTGCCAACATGGTTTTTCCTGCGCCTGGCGGACCAATAAGAATAATATTATGTCCGCCTGTTGCTGCAATTTCCATACAACGTTTTATAGATTCTTGTCCTTTTACATCAGAAAAGTCATGTTCTGGAAAGTCTATGTTTTTATAAAATTCTGCTCTTGTATCTACTATGGTGGGTTCAATTTTTTCATCACCATTAAAATGATTGATTACTTCCATGATATTTTCTACACCTAAAACCTCTAAATTGTCTACAATAGCGGCTTCTTTTGCGTTTTCTTTTGGTAGAATAAAATATTTATAACCTTCCTCTCTGGCTTTTATCGCCATAGGCAAAACACCTCTAATCGGTTGCAAACTTCCATCTAAAGAAAGTTCTCCCATGATGATAAACTCATTAATATTTGTCGATTTTATTTGATCTGAAGCAGCTAGAATACCAACTGCCAAGGTTAAATCATAGGAAGCGCCTTCTTTACGAATATCAGCAGGCGCCATATTGATAATGATTTTTTTACCCGGAAGTTTGTAGTTATTATTGTTTAAAGCGGCAGAAATTCTGAAAGAACTTTCTCGTACAGCATTGTCTGGCAACCCCACTAAATGATATCCAATACCTTTGTCTATATTTACTTCTACCGTTATTGTGGTAGCTTCAATACCAAAAACTGCTGAACCATAAACTTTTACTAGCATTTTTTTTTCTTAAAGATAAAAAAAAATAGCTTCTTATGTAAAATTCTGCTTATTTAATAATAGCGCCCCTAAAATAATTACAAAAAACAAAAAAATGAGATTCTTATTTTTTTATCAATTTTAAAGTTTCTTTTACAGTTTTAACGGGTAACTTACAAGCGCTATTTACACAAACGTAAATGTAGGTTTCATCTGCTACAAATCTATTTTCTAAAAGCGGTAATTTAGAACTTTTGAGGCTATGAGAAATTAGAATATTTGGCAAATAATTTTTGTGTAATTCTTGTAGCTTTTGTTTGGCATTCTTACCTACAATTACAACTTCGTAATACGGATTGGTATAGTTTAACATCACATCTAACCAGTTAGAAAAAGAAGCCGCATTATCTGCTATTTTTGGTTTGATGTTGTTAAGCATAGCCGTTGCCATTTCCAGATATTTCTTTTCACTAACATGATGCGAAAGAGATATTAAACTTTTTGCCAATATAGAGTTGCTAGAAGAAATTACATTGTCTTGATATTCTATTGTTTTTGCAACTAAAGGAGCATCTTTTTTAGAAGTAAAATAAAACATTTTAGAAGTTTCATCATAAAAATGATTGATAGCATAGGTGGTTAATTCTAGTGCTTTTTGTAGCCAGATTTCTTCTGAAGTAATTTCATGTAGTTTTATAAAAGCTTCTATGGTTGTGGCATAATCTTCTAAATACCCGTTTATAGTACTTTTTCCTTTTTTATAATTATGATATAATTTTCCGTTTTCTGTAATTTGATTTTTTAAAATAAAACGGGCGTTTTTAAGGGCAGCATCTAAATATGACTTTTCACCAAAAACAGCATAAGCGTCTAAATATCCTGTGATCATTAAACCGTTCCAAGAAGTTAAGCTTTTATCATCTAATCTTGGTTTTTTACGTTTTTTTTGTGCTGAGTTTAAGGTTTTTTTCCAATTGTTCTTTAGCTTATTTAATTTAGAAATGGTAAGGTTGTTTTCTTTAGAAAAAGTAACATCATCAACAGATTTTATCAATACGTATTTGTCTTCTTCCCAAAAGCCAAAATCATTAATATTGTAATATTTTGAGAACAACTCAAAATCATTATGTAACAATGTTTGCAATTCTAATTTTGTCCAAGAATAATATGCACCTTCTTCTAAGATATGTTCATGATTATAACTATCTGCATCTAATGAGGAATAAAACATTCCTTCTGGCGAAGTAAGTTCATTTTTAACAAAATCTAAGGTTTCAAAAACAACTTCTTTATAGGTTTCGTTTTTAGTTATTTGATACGCTTTGGCGTACAAGCTTACCAATTGAGCATTGTCATACAACATTTTTTCAAAATGAGGAATATGCCATTTTTTATCAACAGAATATCTAGAAAAACCACCATTTATTTGATCAAAAATACCTCCAAAAGCCATTTTATCTAGCGTGTTTTCTATGTGTTTCATCAAATTTTTATCATTATTTTGATAAGCAATCCGCAATAAAAATTGATAACTATTAGGCATCATAAATTTGGGTGAATAGTTTGTTCCTCCAAAATTATTATCAAAAGATTGCTTCCAGTTTTCTACTTCTTTCGCTATAAAGGGTTTGGTAAAAACGGCTTCATCTGTATTAAATTGAATTAAATCTAATCCTTTAATTCCTTTTTCTAATTTATCTGCAAAAGCATAAAAATCTGCCGGTTTTGTTTTAAATCCTTCAGAAGTTTGGTTTAAAATATTTAGCCATTGCTCTTTCGGAAAATAAGTGCCGCCAAAAATTGGTCTTCCGTCTGGTAAAGCAATTACGTTTAAAGGCCAACCACCACTTCCGGTCATTAATTGCACCGCTTTCATATACACTTTGTCTACGTCTGGCCTTTCTTCTCTATCAACTTTAATGTTGATAAAATTTTTATTCATAATAGTAGCAACAATAGAGTCTTCAAAACTTTCTTGCTCCATTACATGACACCAATGGCAGGCTGCATATCCCACACTTATAACAAGTAATTTATTTTCCTTTTTTGCCGCTTCTAAAGAGGTTTTATTCCATGCTTTCCAGTTTACCGGATTATGCGCATGTTGCAATAAATACGGACTTGTTTCATGCACTAAATCATTTGTAAATTGATGCGTTTCTTTTTTTATTTTATCTGTGCAACGAATAAAAATCATCAAAAAAGATAGAAAAATAAGGGAATTATATTTTAGCATTGGTTGCTCTTAAATTAGTTAAAGTATCAATTGTGTTTAAAAATGATAAAATACAAAAAAGTATGTATTACAATCTTTATAGTTGCCTTTAAGTTTTTCTTGTCCTAGTAATTTTCATCACTTGTAAACTAGAATGTTTTATCTTTATTTCCGTTTAAAAGAGCCTTTTTAGAGATATTAAATTTATTTGATTCTACTTCTGCATCCTCCAAATTTCTTAGTCCAAATATATTTAAAAATCCGTCATTATTCGCATTTGCAACTTCAAAGCCTAAAGTTGGTAAAATGGTACAGCATTACTAGGTTGATTTTTCCCAAAAAAAAGTATAAAAATCTGAAATTTTACACATAGATTAAAACTAGTACATAACAATACGCGTATTATGGATTACGTGTTTTAAAAAGCAGTTATTGGTTTACTTTTTTAAATCGATTTAAATTAAAGTTTATTGTTTGAAACGTTGGGTATAAGAACAAAATTAATCCACCAGAAATTGCAAAGAAAAAAGTAAATATTCCGGTAAAGAAGATGATACTAAAATGAAATAGTATGGCAAATACAAGTACTATTTTTCTGTATTTAATAGAGGCCGTTAAGCCTAAAACAAGTAGGATTTCTAAAAGTAAAGCTCCATAAGTTAGCAGGCTAAGCGCTATAGAATTTTCTAAAAGAACATTCATAAAAGGAGAAATCCATCTTGGCATTCCGTAAATGGTGCTGTTAAATAGATAATATAAATACGTGCCGTCTGACCATTCTTGTACAAACATTTTTGCAATACTAGTATGAAAATAAACAATAGCAATCTGAATGCGAATTGCCCACACGGCAAAAAGTGCAAAAATTGTATTGGCTGATTTATATGGAGTACTATAATGCCAATGATTTTTACGTTTGTCTGTTAATAAAATTGGAATTAATAAAAAAGTAATATTTGCAGCAATTTTATCGCCTCCTTCTACCGCGCCTAAAGAACAGAAATACAAAAAACTTAAAGAAATCCACCAATGTAGGATTGCTGTAATTTTAATAAAAAAACCAGATATTGTTACCAGTAAAATGGCAATGGCAAGCCATTTCATAATTACAAAATTCTCCTGACCAAAAAGGGTAAAAAAGTTGAACTGAAAATTACCAAAAGTTTTAACTGCGCCATACTTTGAGTTTTCATAAACCAACATGGCATAAGAATTAAAAAGCAAGGTCATTAAAGTACCAAAAGCAATAATACTTCTAGCTAAACCAATCACATTTGTATAAGGGAAGTTTTTTAAAGTTAGGTTTTCTAGTATTTTGTTTAATTTATTCATGGACATTGAATGTTTAAACGAATTGCTTTACTTGGCATTTTTAAAATATTCTTAGATTCTATCCAGGCCCAAGGAATTGGTTCTTCTAAAAAAAGCACATATTCTCCACAAAGTATTGGTGCTAACATGTGGTTTTTTATGTTGATAATTTTGTCAGGTATAGCGCCTAAAAGACCTATTCGGTGATTTCCTTCTGTTGAAATAAATAAAGAATCATGTAGTTCTCTTTTCAAAAAAGTAAGCTCTTGTATTATCTTTTTCGATTTCTTTTTTAAGCCAAAACTGTTAGAATAATGGTTATAATTTAGGTTTACTATTTGATATTTTTGATGATTGTTTTTTTTATATAACAGAAGTTCTGCTTCATTAAAATCTCTAGTAAAAAAAGGCCAATTCTGCGGCATTATTCGTGAAATTTTTCTATTTATTCCCGGTTTAAGTTTTACAGGATTTATTAATATTGAAGAAAAAAATAAGTGAAAAAGAAAGTAAGAAAAAACCATACAAGCCCCTAGGAAGTTTATTGTATAAAGGTGCTTTTTATTGAACTTTTGAGTCATATACTGCTATTTCATTAATTAGAATTTCGGAATTTAAAGTAGTAAGGTCTTTTTTATAATTTTTATTGAGTTTTGTGATGCGGTTTTGGTGTAAAAGGTTAATATTTTCTGAATTATTAATTGGGAGAAGTGTTGTGTTTGGTAAAAAAATAGTCTTGTTTTTATCTATTTCAAGATTTCCTTTTTCTAGCCAAAATCTAATTAATTGATGATTCTTACTCAGTATGTTTTTTTTGAAGTTCTTAAAAAACAGTGAATCAGAGTTGTTAATTTGTAAGGTAAGTTTTTCTATTTTTTGTTGATACTCTTTTTTTAAAGGTACATCTCTAAGCATAGAGATACTTTTAGCAAATTCATTACCACCAAAATAAATACCCGAAAATAATTCTTCACCAGTAAAATCTTTTTTTAATGTAGTAGATTTTGTAGAAGTATTGCAGCTAAGAAGAAAAATAAATAGAATTAAAAACGAGTTTTTAAATGTAAAAAACCTTCCTTTTCTTATCATGATTTATAGTTGTTACCAATTTTTGTTAAAATTAATAAATACAAAGATAAAAAAATAAGTAAAGGAAGGTTTTATTTATTTATGCAGAATTTCTACTGGCATTAATATTACCAAATAAAGAACGCATGACCATTTTTTCAAAAACTTCAATTTCTTTTTCATTTCCTTCTGTTTTTTGAAGTTCCTGAATTTGTTTTAAAGCAAATTGTTGTATGGTTAATAATGGCAATACAATTTGTTCTCTCATTTCAATAGAAGCTTTACCAACAGGGTAGTTTTCCATTAATTCTTTATGACCAGTAAGTTTTAATAATAGTCTTTTTGTGGTTTTATATTCTTGGTAAATAAGTTTCCAAAATTCTCCAAATACAGGATCATCTGCCATATAAGCTGTTAATCCGAAGAAAGATTTTGTTAAACTCATCATACTATTTTCTAACAAGGTTTTAAAGAAATCAGAAGCATTGTAAAAAGCTACAATTTCATCAAACCTATCTGCATCTTCGTATTTTTTTAAAGCAGTACCTACACCAAAAAATCCGGGAACATTTTGTTTTAACTGACTCCAACTTCCTACAAAAGGTATAGCTCTTAATGCAGAAAAATCTAATTCTGCAGATGAAGAACGTTTACTTGGTCTACTACCAATATTGGTTTTTGCGTAATAATTTAACGTACTCATTTTTTCTAAATACGATAAAAATTGAGGATGATTTTTAAAATCTACATAAGTTTTATAACTAATAGCAGCTAAATCTTCTATTAATTCTCTATGCTTATCATTTAATTGATCTTTGTTAAACATATCGTTTTTAATTCCAGAACTTAACAATTGTTCTAAATTGTATTGTGCGGAATGTAACGTACCAAAGTTAGAACTAATAGTTTGTCCTTGTATGGTTAACTGAATTTCTTTGTCTTCAATTGTGGGTCCTAAAGAAGCATAAAATTGGTGTGTTTTTCCACCACCACGTGCAGGAGGTCCTCCACGTCCGTCAAAGAAAACAACATCAATATCAAATTCTCTAGACACTTTAGTAAGTGCTTCTTTTGCTTTAAAAATTCCCCAATTTGCCATTAAATAACCACCATCTTTAGTTCCATCAGAAAAACCTAACATAATAGTTTGTTTGTTTTTTCTTTTTTCTAGATGGTATCTATAGGTTCTATTGGTGTATAATGTGCGCATTACATCTTCTGCATTTTGTAAATCTTCTACAGTTTCAAAAAGCGGAATAACATCTACTGGTAATTCATTTTCAAAACCACATAAATTTAGCATGGCAAATGTTTCCATCACATTTAATGCCGTTTGGTTGTTACTAATGATGTATCTGTTTGCGCCGCGTTCTCCGTTTCTTTGCTGAATTTCTTTTAATGCGTAAATAGACTCTATTGTTTTAACAGACATTTCATCAGTTAAAATAGCCGGATTTATACTTCCTTTTACAATAGATAATATTTTAATTTGTTCTTTTTCAGATAAATGCGAGTAGTTTTCAGGAAAAGTAGTGTCTCCAATTTTTTGCAAATCAGAAACAATTTGTGTAAAAGCTTCATGATGTACTCTACTATCTTGTCTTATATCTAACGTTGCAAAGTGAAAACCAAAAATGCGGACTTTGTTAATAAAATCATTCAATTCTTCAACAAATAAAGATTGATGTTTAGTTACAATGATTTGTCTTGCTCTTTCTAGTTCTTCTAATAATATTGTTTGAGAAAAGTTTACTTTAGTGTAACTTCTAATTACATGTTTGTATAATCTTTTTTCTATTTTAGTTAAAATTTCATGAACACCATCAAACGTATATCTTCTTTTTAAACGCCTAACATCTCTGTAATAGTTTCTTAAGATTGATTGACGTAGTCTTTCTGCCACATCTAACGTTATTTTTGTAGTTACGAACGGGTTTCCATCTCTGTCTCCTCCTGGCCAAAATCCTAAATCAATTATTTGATTATCTATAGGCTCTCCGTCGTAAACATTGTGTTGTATGTAGTTGTATATTTCTGTTACAGAATGATAAAATACATTTTCTAAATACCAAATTAAACTTATAGCTTCATCATAAGGAGTCGGTTTTTCTTTTTTATAGAAAGGCGTTTTTCCTAATTGAGCCAATAATTTTTTAATAAGTAATAAATCATCGTTCTGAATTGCATGGTCTAAATCTGTAATAATTCCTAAAACAGAACCCGGATAAAACTGAGTAGGATGCGCAGTTAATACTACCCGAACTTTAAAATCTTCTAAATAGGCTTTTAATTCTTCCTTTTTATCATTTAAAATTGCAATTTCCTTAGAGTTTCTTAAAGTACCAATTCCGTCCATATTATTTACCACCGGAAAAGCAGCATCTTCAACAGCATCAAATAAAACTACTTGACGTTCTATATATTGAATAAAACGAAATAATAAATTAGATTTATCTTCTGTGGTAGGATTTTCTTGATATTTATTGAAAAAGGTTTCAACAATTTGTGTTGGGTTCTCTCCAACTTTATATCCTTTTTCGCATATTTTATGAAACAATGGTAATAATACACCTGTATCATTTATGCTATCAAAAGGAAGGGTGATAAAAATACTGTTATAAATTTGATATTTAGACAGTACATTATCATTAAAACGAGCCAATTTAGGTAAAGTAGACATATTATATAAGTTTTACCCAGTAAAATTACAAAAAAGTAGCACTACAAAAGCTAGGTTTTTTGCAATAATGAGGGGTTTAATTACGAAATCGATAGAAATATAATGCCTTTTAAATTAAATGTTTAATTTATGTGGTTAATCATTGAATTTGCTTTGATGTAATAGGTTGTAAACCTTATAAATTAGGTTGTGGGCAGTGTAAGTTCCATTGAGTAGGATCATTTTTTTGAATAAAATCTTTCACCAATTTTTGGTCTAAATATTTTTGAATAGCATTGTAGGTAAAGGTTGTTGGCTGGTTATTTTCTGCATCAGAAAGGGTAGAAAAATGTTCCTTTTCTAAGACCAATCTATTTTTAAAAACAAAAGAATAAGTGCCAAAATTAAGTTTTTTGTTGATGCAAAAGAAACCATTAGCATCTGATAAAAAACCAGAAAAAGTATATATGCTTAAAGGTGATTTTTGATGTTTTTCAGTACTGTTTTGTGCGGTAATTATATTTGTAAAAAGTAAAAACAGCATTACCGTTATATATGTTTTTTTCATCATAAAGTAAAATTTGTTAATTTAAAGATACTGTTTTTATTGTTCGGTTGCTGCATTGTAAAAATACAAAATGCCTTAACATTGAATAGTTGTTGTCTTTTTACTTAAAATTATTTTAGTGCTTTTGAAGCTTTTATTAAAAGATTTTTGGTTACTAAACTACCGTTATATTTAAAACCAATAAAGCTTTACTATTTCGTATTTTAACCTAGTTTGTAGCTAGTTATTAGTGATTTTTAAAAAAGGTTTTTGTGCTGTATTAGAGATAAATCTTCTGTCTAAACGTTTGCCAATTACCCAAATAATTTCATTGTTTTTATTGCAAAGTAACCAGGTTTGTTCTTTTTCTAAAATCGATAATTTTTCGTCTTTAAAATATTTACTCAATTTCTTTTTTCCAGTCATTCCTGTAGGGTAAAAATAATCTCCTTCTTGCCATTTTCTAATAAATAAAGGAAAGGATATCAGTTCCTTAGAAATATAGATTGTTTTTTTGTTTTCGGTGGATGTTTTATCAACTTCTTTAAAAAGTAAATGAATGGGGTTTTTAATTTCTAGTTTATTTTCTTCAACCAGAAATATGGTTTCCGAGCCCCTTTTGCTATCTAATTTTGAAAGCAACAAAAAATCTCTATCTTTTACCAAACGGTGCGTTTTAGAAAAAATTTGTTTGCCAGATTGTGCTGTTAATAACTTGGCAACATCCATCCATTCTGTAAAATTATACTCTTTTAAAAGTTGGTATAAATATGCTTTTGGATTGGATAGTTTATTTATTTTTTCAATACTAATTCTAGAAATATTTATCGAGGAAGAAGAATCCAATTTTTGAAAAACGTCATTAGAAACCTCACTCATTTTATCATTAATAATAAGCTCACTTTCTTGTAAATTTTCAATAGTATTTGAAAATGTTGCTAATAAGTTTGGGTTTATTTCTTTTAAAACAGGTATTACTTGATGTCTAATTTTATTTCTAATGTATTTTGTAGAGGCGTTGCTAGCATCTTCTCGCCAATGAATCTTATTTTTTTGAGCAAAATTCACAATTTCTTGTCTAGAAAAATTTAATAACGGACGTACAATATTTCCGTTGATTGCAGGAATACCTGTAAAACCTTTTAAGCCAGTACCGCGTGTTAAATTTATTAGAAAAGTTTCTAAATTATCATCTGCATGATGTGCGGTTAACACATAGTTATATTGATGTTCTTTTATTAGTTTTTGAAACCAGTTATAACGGAGGTTTCTTGCAGCAATTTGTGTAGATTGTTTGTTTTTTTGAGCAAATTTTGCTGTTTCAAACGAAGTTACAAAACATGTTATGTTTAAGTTTTTGGCCAATTCTTTTACAGAATGTTCATCTAAATCACTTTCTTTTCCTCGCAAATTAAAATTGCAATGAGCTAAAGAAATAGTGTAGTTTAATTCAGAAAAAAGATGGGCTAAAACCACAGAATCTACACCGCCAGAAATGGCAATTAATATTTTTTTATCCTTTAGAAAAGGAAAATTTTCATCAATATGATTCTTAAATTTTTCTACCATTTGAACTCCAAAAGTAATAAAATTAAAAGTAGTTCTAGGTTTTTTTTAGATTGATAAATATTAAAAAAGAGCTAAAAATTTTTGAGGTTTATTTACACTTTAGATTGTAACCAATTAACAACATCTTGTAACATTTCATCTTTACAAATATCATTATGCAGTTCATGATAACCGCCTTTATATAATTTTAACGTTGCTTTTTCTGTGGTGGATGTAAATTTTTTAGAACCTGTATAATCAATAATTTTATCGTCAGTTCCGTGTAATACATACATTGGTGTTTTTAATGTATGTGCATTTTCAATGGCCCATTTTCCAGATTCTATAAATGTAAGAGAAAAATTAGGACTTATTTTGTTGTGTACTAAAGGATCGTTTGTGTATTTTTTTACTTCAATTTTATCTCTAGAAATATCATTTGAATCCAATTCATTGCCCATGGTTATAGAAGGTGCAATTTTTTGAAGTATTTTTCCAATACACAGTTTCCAAACTGGTGGTTGAAACGCTAATTTTAAAAACGGACTTGTAGCAACAACTCCTTGTACAGCATTGTCTTTTCTTAAAACATAATTAATAACAACATTGCCGCCCATAGAATGTCCGTATAAGAAAATTGGTTTATTCGGAAACTGCTTTTTAGCAATATCAATAGTTTTTGTTACACTTTCTAAAACGGCTTCAAAACTAGGATTATGACCTCTTTTACCCGTGGTTTTTCCATGTCCAAAATGATCAAAAGCTACCACAGAAAAATCATTTTCGGTTAGTTTTTTTGCTACATGAGTGTATCTTCCAGAATGTTCTCCCATTCCATGCACCAACACAACAACAGCTTTTGTGTTTTTTGCAGTCCAACTTTGACCGTAAAATTCAGTGTTATGGTATTTAAAATTGAATTCTTGATGTGTCATAAATTGGTGATTTATTGGTTGATAAAAACGCCTCTGAAGTAGGTGAAGTTTTATCCTTTTTTAATTAAATTATGGTCTATTTTAGTACATCTTTCATGGATAAATTATTGTTTTTTTAACCAAGATCTAATTTCCTTACGTAATGATTGTTCTGGTTTTGGTAACGGAATTGTTTTGCCAAATTGTTTGCTTCTGTTAAATTTAGAAAAGGTTATTTTTAGTTGTTTCCATTCTTCAGGATACAATTCTAAAAATTTAGTAAACATACTTTGTTCTGTAGGTTTTTCTTCTAAATTTTCTGCAACTGTTGTAAAGATTTCTTCTTGGTTAATTATCATTTCGTAAATATAGATAAATATGATTTTATTGTTTTATAGCTTGGTAGAAAACTTGTTGAACTTTTGGTCTAATATTTAAATTATAAATATTTCTGTGTTTTCTAGTAGGATACACTCTGTTTGATAAGAAAATAAAGACCAAATCATTTTTTGGATCTGCCCAAACAAAGGTTCCTGTAAAACCACTATGACCAAAACTTTCTGCACTAACTTCTGGCGCAGGATATGCTTCTTTAATAGATAAATTGGCGTTATTAAACAACGGTTTGTCAAAGCCAAGTCCTCTTCTGTTGTCATTTTCTGGATATTGTATTTTTGTAAACTCTCTTAAGGTGTTTTCCAAAATGTATCTTTTGCCATCATAAATTCCATAATTTACATACATCTGCATTATTTTGGCAACATCTAATGCGGTGCCAAATAAGCCAGCATTTCCAGAAATTCCGCCTAATAATGCTGCATTTTCATCATGAACCCAATTTTTTGTAAGTCCTTTTCTAAAAAGACTGTCTATTTCTGTAGGAACAATATGGTTTTTAAGGTTTTTTGTTTTTGGTCTATATCCTAAGGTATTAGCTGTGAGTGGTGTATAGAAATTTTTGTTAAGATAATCCGTATAATTTTCACCTGTAATTTGTGTGATTAACTCAGGATATAATAAGAAGCTGAGACCAGAATATTTGTACTTTTTAAGTTCAGAAACTTTAGATCTGTTAATTTGACGGAACATTTTATTCTTAAATCTATTTTTAATAAAAAGACCTTCATAAGCTTCATTTTTATATTTTTTACTTGCTTCGGTTTTAATAAAACGGTTTTTTATTTTTCCATTTTTCTTCAAAATTTCATTTAAAAAAACAATATAAGGATGCAAACCTGCTTGATGAGCTAGAATTTCTCTAAGCGTTACGTTTTTTTTATCTTTTCTATGTTTCCAAGGTTTCCAATAATTGCTAAAAGGGCTGTCTAAAGCTAACTTTTTTTCGCTATGCAATTTCATAATTGCGGGTAAAGGGCCTAAAATTTTTGTAACCGAAGCTAGGTCATAAATATCATTTAAATGTACTTCTTGAATGCTGTCATACGTATGAAATCCGTAGGCTTTGTTAAATATAATTTTGTGGTTTTTAACAACTAAAATTCGTGCGCCAGGAAAAGCTTCTTGTTGTATTGCGTTGGTGATTATGGAATCCACTTTGGTGTGAATATACAGAGAATCCATTTTTACTTCAGAAGGATATCCGTAGGTTATTTTTTGATGATACTTGTTTTGAGCAAAACTAAATGTAGAAATAAAGAAAGATATAAGAAGGAATAAATTAAAGCTGTTTTTAGATACATTCATGTTTAAATTGCATTTATTAATGTTTCGAAATATCATCATTAAAAATATAATTTATTTAGGATTTAATAATACGTATTTCATTGCTTTTGCTTTTAATAAACATTCTTCGTATTCTTTTTGAGGTGTAGATTTTGCAGTAATAGCGCCACCAACGGAGTATGAGATGTATTTTTTTTCTTCGTTATATAAAATACTTCTAATAACCACATTAAAATCAAAATCTCCATTTGGCGTAAAATAACCAACGGTTCCAGAATACAAGCCGCGTTTGGTTTCTTCTAAGTTTTCAATAATATTCATTGCAGAAAATTTTGGAGCGCCAGTCATGCTTCCCATCGGAAAAGTACTTTCTATAATAGATACAGGATGCGTGGTTTTTTCTACTTCAGAAACTACCGTAGAAATTAGTTGATGCACTTGTTTAAAAGAATATACTTTGCACAATTCTTCTACTTTTACGCTGCCAATTTTGGCTGTTTTAGATAAGTCGTTTCTTACCAAATCTACAATCATCACATTTTCTGAGCGTTCTTTTTCATCGCGCACTAAGTCAAAGGCAATTTGAGCATCATCAATTTTACTTCTTAACCGTTTTGCAGTTCCTTTAATGGGTTGAGAAATAATTTTTGTTCCTTCTTTTTTAAGATATCTTTCTGGTGATGCACATAATAGATATTGATGTTCAATTTTTAAATAGGAAGCAAAGGGTGGTTCGGAAATTGTATTAAGATGATGGTAAACTTCTAAAGGATTAATAGTACTGTTTTCTGCATAAAATTCCTGACAAAAATTGGCTTCATAAAGATCGCCTCTTTTTATGTGATCTAAAACGGCAGTAACTTTTTTATAATAATCATCTTTGTGTATGCGTAGTTTTATTTTAATGTTGTTGTTAACATCTTTAGGCTCGGTTTTAGGAAACCAAGCACAAATCTCTTCAAAATCGTTTTCTATTTCATCATCTACCATTTTTAAATAATGAAACTCGACCTTATTTTTTTTAATAAAAATGAGTTTTTTAGGTTGAAAAAAATACAAATCGGCAAAATCTAATCCATCAAAATTTAAAGAAGTTAGCTGTTCTACATCGTTTTTAACATCATAAGAAATATACCCAAAAATAAAGTCTTTTGTAAGTGTTTGGTATTCTTTTAATTTCTCAAATGCATTTTTATAATCGGTTTTAATTCCGGTAAATTCATCTGCGGCTAAAATGCCGTCAAAACTATTGTATTGGTCTTTATAATTATTAGAATCTAACCAAATTACGGTTTCAAATTGTTGTGCCCAAGACAACATGTTTTCTTTAAAATGAGCATTTTTTTTGATAGAAAAAGTACGAATAGTTCTTTGCATAATTGCCGTAAAAATACAAAAGTTATTTTTTTAAAATCGGAATTTTTAAGCTAATGCCTGTTTGTAAATCTGGCGCATTATTAACTAACAAATCTTCTTTTATATAAATAGAAAAACTGTAGTTTTTACGTCCGTGAGTATACAACCAAGTCCAAGTAGATTGTGTGTGGTACAATTGCTCGAAACCATTTTGCCAACCCGACTTAATTTCTTGCCATTTACCAACTAATTGATAGTAATTAGCTTCGTCCTTTTTATGAAAACGAGTTTGCATCTGAAAGTTTAAAGAAATAGCATTGTAATTGCCTTTTTTAGTATATTTTGTAAATTCAAGCATGGTTTCTACACTACCTAAAAACTTGTTGTTTCCTAAATCTACCGCTTCATTAAAACTGACAAAATTCTTTCTTAATAGCGCAGAGCCAAAAGAAGTTCTTATTTCGTTGGTGTTATTAAAAGTCCATTTTTTTATAATATTTGTAGATACACCAATGTCTAAAGATGGATTGTATTTAGAAGTATTTAGCCCTAAATGAGAACCAAAATTAATAAAAATGTTTCTAGAATTTAGGTTGATAAATGTTGGGTAATAATAATGGTTTAGTTCAATTCCGGCAAAAATAAATTCTCCGTTTTTTAGTACTAAAACGCGTCCGTTTCTATCTTGATATTTAACATTTACTTGGTTTAAACCATAGTATCTTCTACCAAAAGCATCTTCGCCACCGGCAATATTGCTGTGAAACCATTCTATAGACTCATCACTTGTAAATAAAGAAAAAGGATATTTTCCTTTGGTAACCAAATAGGAGCGGAGGTTAATTTGTAGTTCGTGTTTTTGGGCAATTTTTGTAGTATATTCTATTCGTAAATTCTTAAAAACAGCATCTATTACAATATTTGAATACTCAGCTGGTGTGGTTTCTTGGTTTTTAAATTGAAACTGTCTATTAAACCAAATTTTAGAGCGTTGTTCTTGTCTTACGTCTTCATTTTCTGGTAAATACATTTCTACAAAAGGATGAAATGTATTGCCACTAGCAAAAGAAAAATTAAAACTACTTTTAGCCTCTGGGCGGACTTTAAAATTCTGATTTATTCTTGCTGAAAACAAGCCAAAATGATGAATGGGTAACATGCTAGGTTTGTCTATTCCGTTCTTTAGAGGAATAGTGTCTTGTATTTGTGAAAAACTAATTCCAGAAATAAGTAGAAAAAAGAATAGGAAATAGTTTTTTTTCATGGGATAAAAATAGACTAAAGGAGTTTAATAAAAAAAGCATCTGCCGTATTTAAGTCAATTACATTTTGTCTATAAATCTAATTATTGGTTTATAATTTTGTGCTTCAAAGTATTAATCTGCTTTAAAAATTAATAAAACAATGGTATCTTTACATTATGGAATTAATTATTATAGGGTTAGTTGCTGGTTTAGGAATTTCCTATTTAATATCGCAACGGTTTTCTTTATCAAGAAAAAAAAGTTTGACCGAAAAACAATCTGTAATCTTATTAGATAAAATAAAGAAAGTATCAAAATTGATTACTGTTGAAGGAGATTTTTCTGAAATTTATCATCATGAAAATACCAAAGAAAATTTTTGGGGATTTAGCAGTAAGAAAAAAGCCATTATTCTAATTCATGCAAAAGCACATGTTGGTTTCGATTTTAGAAAAATTAAATTAGATGCAAACACCAAAAAGAAAGAAATTGTTTTGTCAGATTTTCCGCAACCAGAAGTAATTTCTATAGAATGTGATATTAAATTTTACGATCTTAAAAATGGCTATTTAAACAAGTTTGATACGGAAGATTTAACAACGTTAAATAAAGAGGCTAAAGAGCATGTTCTTAGTAAAATACCAGAAAGTAATTTAATTCAACTTGCTAATAAAGAAGCCTTAGAAGCCATTCTTTTAATGGAGAATTTAGTAGAAACTATTGGGTGGAAATTAGATTTTACAGCTTTAGAAACAAAGGAAGAAAAGAAAAAGATAGAGCTTTTTAAGAAGTAAGTTTGTTGGTGAAGTTATTCTTAGTTGTCATCAAAATTTAATCCCCAATTGATGCCAAAAAGAGCCACTAAATTTTCATCAGAATTAAAATCTTTTCCAAACCCACCATTTAAACTGATGTTCTTATTTACAAGGTATTTTACATTTCCAACAGAACGTGTGTTGTAATTGCCACCATTTCTTTTAATGTATTCATAACCAAGAGAAAATTTGCCAAATTCAAGCTCAAGTTTACCGCCTAAATCTCTATAAGTTACCTTTTTATTCTGAATATTAAAACCGTCTTCTATATATCTAGCAATCACAAAAGCGTTCAAATAATTATTACTCTTACTAGTTTTTGAATCTTTATTAAAAATTAAACTAAGTTCGGAAGTTATCCAAGCTCCAAATCTATTTAAAGTTGCAGAAGAGATTGTATTTTCTTTAAATAATGCACTATAACCAATGGCTCCATCCATTTGAAAAACAGGTTTTAAAGGTTTTGTGTACAAGTCTTTTTCTTTTAGAAGTTCAATGGCTTTTTTTGTGTTTAAATATTCATTTAGTATGGCTGTCTTTTTTTCTTCATCATCAGAAAATTGTAGAATTTTATCCTCAATATCATCCGGAAGATTCATAAGAATTGCCGTTAACACTTTTGATATTTTATGATAATATGTTTGTACTTCATTTGTATTGTAAAATCGAAGGAATTTAGTTCTTAATCCGAAAGAAAAAACCTTTCTTTTATCCGTAGAAAAATTTTCAAATTCTTTATTGGAATACGCAAATGAAAAGGTTGTTGTATTTATGCCAGAAAAAGGATTTTGTTTATAAGTGTCTCCTGTTTTTTTAATACCAAGATATGTAAAGAATGTGCGTCCCATAGATTTAGTATTTATAAAGTAGTAAGGACTTATTTCTACAGAAAGGCTTCCGTCAAAATTATTTAGCGCATGTATGGTTAAAGCTTTTAGGTTTTCGGGCACGTAAACTTCCGATGGAGATTCATTAATCAATACAAAAGCAGGTGATGTATTATTGGCTAAATTAAACTCACTTAAAGGAACCTGTTTGTTTTCGTGTTGCGAGAAAGCAATGCTGTACATTATGCTAAAAACAATGAGAAGTAATGGCTTTTTCATAAGTTAAATTTTTTGAAGTTTAACTTTATTGAACGCCATAAAAAATCCCAAACCGGCTTTAACTTTTACGCCCTTAAAGAATTTTTCGCCAGAATTAAAAGAGAGCTTGTAGTTTACAATGGTGTTTTTGTAGATTGCTGTAGCGTCTCCTTCTACTACTTCAAAAGCAGTTCTACAAGATAATATAGTGTTGTCTATATCATCTATTAAGCCTAAATCTACATTAAATTCATACAATTCACTAGTTCTAATTTTTTTATGATCTAGCCTAATTAAGGAACCAACAATAGCTTCTGAACTTATTTCTACAAAAAGTTTTATTGTAGCGCCTGCATTAATTTTAATTGTTTCCATATGCTGTATGTTTTTATGAGATTACATGCTGTTGATAGGTTTTATTTATTTACTAAATTGAATAAAGATGAAAATGCATACCATGATTACTGTACTTATAAGCGTAGGGTAATTAAATACAGTTAGTTGTTTAAAGATACTCTTTTTTTAGAAATAATGCAACTAAGAATCTGCTGTTTAGAATTGTATATTTGTAAGGAAAGAAAATGGAAATAGAGAGGTTCATTCATAAAAAATACCACATAAAAACAGCTTTTTTTGTTTCTATGTGGTCATGTGAATTTTAAAAATGTAATCTAAAATATTTTGTGTTTAAGCGTTTAAAGGTTTGCCGTCCCAAGCAGCTTTTGCAGCTTCTTTTACAGCTTCAGAATATGTTGGGTGACCATGACAAATTCTTGCTAAGTCTTCTGCAGATGCTCGGTATTCCATAGCAACTGCCGCTTCCATAATTAAATCTGCAACACGTGCGCCCACCATGTGAACTCCTAAGATTTCATCTGTGTTTTTATCAGCTAAAACTTTTACAAAACCATCGGTATCTCCACTTGCGCGAGATCTTCCTAGGGCTCTCATAGAGAATTTACCTACTTTATAATCTGTTTTTGCTTCTTTTAACTGGTCTTCTGTTTTACCAACAGCAGCAACTTCTGGCCATGTGTATACAATACCAGGAATTAAGTTATAATCAATATGTGGTTTTTCGCCCGCTAAATATTCTGCAACAACAACACCTTCTTCTTCGGCTTTGTGCGCTAACATGGCACCTTTTACTACATCGCCAATGGCATAAATATTAGAGATATTTGTTTGTAAATGATCGTTTACAGAAACTTGTCCGCGTTCATTTACTTCAACACCTACTTTTTCTAAACCTAAACCTGCGGTATATGCTTTTCTACCAACAGCTACTAAACAATAATCTCCTGTAAAAGTTACTTCTTCTCCTTTTTTATTGTTTGCTTTTACGGTAATTTCATCACCATTTCTTTCTACAGAAGAAACACCATGACTTACGGCAAATTTAATTCCTTGTTTCTTCAACACTTTTAAAAGTTCTTTAGAAACATCAGCATCCATTGTTGGCGTAATTTTTGGCGCATATTCTACTACCGTAACATTTGCACCCAAACGTTTGTAAACAGATCCTAATTCTAGGCCAATAACTCCACCACCAATAACAATTAAATGTTTAGGTACTTCTTTTAATTCTAAAGCTTCTGTAGAGGTAATTACACGCTCTTTGTCTAAAGATATAAAAGGCAATGTAGAAGGTTTAGAACCTGTTGCTATAATTATATTTGTTCCTTCAATAATTTCTGAAGAACCATCATTTTTAGAAATTTTTACATGTGTAGCATCTTCAAAAGAACCTAAACCTTCAAAAACATCAATGTTGTTTTTGTCCATTAAATATTTAATTCCACCTGTAGTTGTTTCTACAACTTTGGCTTTTCTTTCTATCATTTTACTAAAGTTGAAGGTAGGATTTTCAACAGAAATTCCATGTTCTTCAAAATGATTAAGTGCATCGTAATAATGATGCGAAGAATCTAATAATGCTTTAGAAGGAATGCAACCAACGTTTAAACAAGTTCCGCCTAACGTAGCATATTTTTCAATAATTGCTACTTTTTTACCTAATTGAGAAGCTCTAACTGCAGAAATGTATCCTCCAGGACCAGATCCTATTACAATAATATCGTATTTCATGAGTGGGTTTGATTTGCGTATTATATAACCTTTCGGTTTGTTTTTTAATGATAGTTGACAAAAATACGGATATTTTTACAAAATAAAGAGAGAATTTAGTAGTTTTACAATCTTATAGATTTAAATATTTTATCGATGAAAATTATAAAAAAGATAGTATACGTTTTGTTAATTATTTTTGTGATTGCTCAATTTTTTAGACCCGAAAAAAATGAAGGAAGTTTAGAATCTATAGCCGTTTTTATAGAAGAAACAAAGCCGCCAGCGGATGTAAAAAAGATTTTAGAAACAACCTGTTATGATTGTCATTCTAGCAAAACAAATTATCCGTGGTATCATAATATTACACCCGTAAATTTTTGGTTAGCAGATCATGTAAAAGATGGAAAAAAACATTTTAATTTTTCTACTTGGAGTGATTATTCTTTGAAAAAGAAAGAACATAAAATGGATGAACTTCATGAAGAGGTTGCAGAGAAAAAGATGCCATTAGATTCTTATACTTGGACCCATGCTGAAGCAAGATTAACAGCAGAACAAATAGACGCTGTAGTTGCTTGGGGTAAAAAAGTGCAAGCAGATTATAAGAAGCAATTAATTGCTGAATAATTGAATAAACAAAGCCTTTTAATAATAGGTTATGTTTGGGTAGAACCCAATTCATCTGCTGCCGGAAGTAGAATGTTGCAGCTTATAGAACTGTTTTTACAACAAAACTGGCAGTTAACCTTTGCTTCTCCTGCTCAAAAAAATGAGAAAGCAGCAAGCCTACATTCTTTAGGGGTAGATGAGGTTGCTATTGAATTAAATAATACTTCTTTTGATACTTTTATAAATGAATTGCAACCAACCATTGTGCTTTTTGATAGGTTTATGATGGAAGAGCAATTTGGTTGGCGAGTTGCAGAAAATTGCCCAAAGGCAATACGGATTTTAGATACTGAAGATTTACATTTTTTACGAAAAACTAGACATCAACAATTAAAAAAAGGAGAAGCGTTTTCTACGGAAGCCTTGTTAAAGTCTGATGATGCAAAAAGAGAAATTGCAGCTATTTTACGTTGCGATCTATCGTTAATTATCTCTTCTTTTGAAATGGATTTGTTAAAAAATGTTTTCAAAATTGATGAAAATATTCTGTATTATTTACCTTTTCTTTTTGATGAAATTGATGAAAATCAACAAAAAAAACGGAAGTCTTTTGAGGAAAGAGAACATTTTGTTTTTATTGGTAATTTCTTTCACAAACCAAATGTTGATGCCGTTTTAACCTTAAAACATGAAATTTGGGATGAACTTAGAGGTTATTTGCCAAAAGCTGAAATTCATATTTATGGCGCGTATGCAAATCAACAAATAAATCAATTGCATAATAAAAAAGAAGGTTTTATTATTAAGGGTTTTGCAGAAAACGCCAAAGAAGTGGTTAAAAATGCGAGAGTTGTTTTGGCGCCGTTGCGTTTTGGGGCAGGCATAAAAGGGAAGTTAACCGAAGCGATGATTTGCGGAACTCCCAGTGTTACCACAGAAATTGGAGCGGAAGGAATGTGTGGTAAATTTCCTTGGTGTGGCTTTGTTCAGGATAATTTTTCTGACTTTGCATTGATGTCTGCAGAATTGTATAGAAGTAAAAATTTGTGGGAAATTTATCAATTAACGGGTTTTGAAATTATTAACCATATTTATAATAAAGAGAAATTAGGACCGCTTTTTATCAACCAAATATTAGAAATACAAGAGCAATTAGAAAATCATAGAACGCGTAACTTTTTAGGAGGATTACTGCAACACCAAACCTTACAAGCCACTAAATTTATGAGTAAATGGATTGAAGCTAAGAATAACATTTAGGCTTCGTTTTATTTAGGGTAATTTAATTTCTTTAATAACACTTTCATTTCCAAATTTATCAACAGCAGTGATTGCAATTGCGCTTAATTTGCTTTTTACGTTCTTAGCATCAATTTTTAATAATGGGATTTTTTGTGAGTTTGTAAAAGAACCATGAATGTTATAATTCCATGTAGCGTTGTATTTGTAATACACCACCCAATTTGCAATTTTATCGATGTTTTTATGAGTCCAAGTGACCAATAAATTGTCTTTTTCTGTAGTATAATTTAATGTTGGAGATTCTGGTGCTGTACTGTTAAGCCAAGGATAACTAGGTACTAGGGCTTGTTTTTTATAAGGACCATTAAAAATAGCTTTTGTAAGTTCGGGTGAATTTACCAAAGGAGCAATGCTCCAATGAATAGTTCCGGGAGATTTTGGCGTCATTCCTCGAGTAATCATAATCTGATTTATCACTTCATCTATGGCTTCATCTCCTTTTTTTCTTCCAATGCTCATTCCTGGCCAAAGATGTCTTTCTTTTGTGTTTTCTTGTTTCCACCAATTTAATAAAACAGGAAAACTTACATCCATTCTATTAATAGGCCAATACAATTGTGGTGTAAAATAATCTATCCATCCTTTATTTAACCAGAGTTTTGCATCCGCATACAATTCGTTATATTGGTCAAAGCCAGCAGTTACTGAAGCTGGGTAATTAGGGCGCCAAAAACCAAAAGGACTAATTCCGAATTTAACATTGGGTTTTACTGTTTTAATATTTGTATATATTTTTTCAACAAATTGATTTACATTTTCTCGTCTCCAATCATTTCTTTTTAATTTTCCACCAGAGTTTAAGTATGTTTGCCAGCTTTTTTCATCTGGGAAATCTTTATTGTTATTGTATGATGGGTAAGGATAAAAATAATCATCAAAATGAATTCCATCAACATTATATCTTTTTACAATATCCATAACAACATTGTAGCTGTGGTTTTGTGTTTTTTTATTCCCTGGATCTAGCCAATAAAAACCAGTTTCTAGTTTTACGGCTAATTCTGGGTTTTTAAGTACAATAGAAGCTTCTGTTATTTTGCCACCCGTTGTGTGATGTGCTCTATAAGGATTTAACCACGCGTGCATTTCAAGTCCTCTTTTGTGTGCTTCTTTAATCCAAAATTCTAACGGATCATAATATGGAGAAGGTGCTTTGCCTTGTGTGCCTGTTAAAAAATAAGACCAAGGTTCTAGATTACTTTGGTACAAGGCATCCGCTTGTGGTCTTATTTGTAATACAACAGCGTTAAAATTATTTTTATGGAGAAGGTCTAATAATTTAATAGCTTCTTCTTTTTGTTGTTTGGTGGTAAGACCTCGTTTACTTGGCCAATTAATATTGGCAACACTTGCAATCCAAGCAGCTCTAAATTCTCTTTCAGGGAAAGGGATTTCTCTTTTTATTAGCTCAATATTTTTTTGTATTTCATTACTTTCTTCAACTTGAACACTTTTTTGTGTTTTATTGTTTTTTTCAACCTCAATACTTTTTTGTGTATCGTTACTTTTTTTTACTTCTGTATTGTATACCTTTTTACTGCAATTTATAAATAGGAAAGTAATAAGTAATATAAAATGTATTGGTTTGGTATTTTGGTAAAAAAGTATTTTCATTGATGTTTATTTTAATAATTTTGCCTAATTTATTAGGTAAAAATTACATGAACACTACGCCAGCGTCTACATAAGGTTTTAATATAGGATCTTTTAGTTCTAAATTTGTAATTGCAGTATTAAGATCTTTATTGACGCAAATATCATAATTAAGTCTGATGTTTAGTTTATTTTTTCTAAATCTTTACCTTAAATAATTCGGAATTCAAGTAGAAATAGAAAACGGTAAATTTATTTATACAGATAATTTATTTCCAATGCTTTCTCTTAGTAGTTTTACAAGTGTAGCGGCAATCAGTTTTATTTTAGGAATTACTGCAGCTTCATTTTCTAGTGTAGATACGTCAATAACGGCGTTAATTGCATCTTTTACGTTTGATTTTTTAGACATCACTCATAAAAATCCAAAAGAAAAAAACGACTCAAAAATATTTTTTTACATGGTTTTTCTATGCTGATTTTCATAATTATCATGTTATTTTCAGAAAGGAGATGTAATTACAACAAATTTTAAAGTGGCAAGGTTTACATACTGTCAATTATTAGGGTTGTATCTCCATAGAATTTTCTTTAAAATATAAATTAAATATATAATGGTATTATATATTTGTGTTTTATTGCCATACTAACTTATTATATATATTACATTGTTAAAGTTAAGTTTTCATTTGATTTAGGTTTTATGAATATTTTGTTGAATGCTTGTCTTACGGTAGTATGTTTAATCCATATAAGAAATAGAAATGAATAACAAATTAACTACAGAGCAAGCATCAGGTTACAATAATTTAGAATTAATGAGTACCACGGAGTTGCTGACAAATATGAATACTGAGGATAAATTGGTTCCGTTAGCAATTGAAAAAGCAATTCCATCTATACATAAACTTGTAGATGTAATTCATGAAAAAATGAGCAACGGAGGACGCCTATTTTATATTGGAGCAGGAACAAGCGGAAGGTTGGGTGTGTTAGATGCATCTGAATGTCCGCCAACTTATGGTGTTTCTGACAATTGGGTAATCGGAATTATTGCTGGCGGAGATGGTGCATTGAGAAAAGCAGTTGAAAATGCCGAAGATGATACAGAATTAGCTTGGAAAACTCTACAAGAACATGTTATTTCTGATAAAGATGTTTTAATAGGAATTGCGGCTTCTGGCACAACACCTTACGTAATTGGAGGTTTGCAAAAAGCCAAAGAGCAAAACATTATTACGGGTTGCATTACATGTAATCAAGGTTCGCCACTTGCATTAGAAGCAGATTTTCCTATAGAATTGGTAGTTGGACCAGAGTTTGTAACAGGAAGCACAAGAATGAAAGCAGGTACTGCTCAAAAATTAGCTTTAAACATGATTTCTACAACTGTGATGATAAAGTTAGGCAGGGTAAAAGGAAATAAAATGGTAGACATGCAACTTTCTAATAAAAAACTAGTTTCTAGAGGAATAAAAATGATAATAGATGAGTTAAGTATTGAAAGTGAGTTGGCTGCTAAACTATTACAAACGCATAAAAGTGTAAGAAAATCTATAGAAGCATATAAAAAAGAATTAAATCTATAAAAACAGAAATGAATTGAAGACTAAAAGTCTTATGTTTATTGGTCTTTATTGCACACAAAATAGTATGGTCTAAACACTTTTTTAAATTATAGCCAAACAAGCATCCGCAGAAATTATTATGGGAAATAAAGTTGCAAAAGAAAATTATCTACTTCCTTGAATGATGAATTTATTGCGGGTTCTGGAATTGATATTTTAAAATAAAAATTACTTAAACATATTTGTATTGTAAAATCACCTTTATATATTACAGTCATGAAAAATTTTATACTAATATTAACTTTTGTTTTAATTTCTTGTAGTGCTAAACCTAAAAAAGAAAAGCAAATAGAAAAGACTAATTTAGTACCTGTAAAAGAAACTACTAAAATTATTGTTGCAGCAAACCAAACGGAAAAATATTTACCGTTGCTTAAAGGAAAAAACATTGGTATTGCAGCCAATCAAACAAGTGTTATTTTTAAAGGTGAAACCAATGTTCATCTTGTAGATTCTTTAGTTTCTTTGGGAATAAATATTACTAAAGTTTTTACTCCAGAACACGGTTTTAGAGGAAAAGCAGATGCGGGTGAATATGTTGCAGATGGTATTGATGCTGCAACTGGTTTGCCAATTATTTCTTTATATGGTAAAAACAGAAAACCATCGTTAGCGCATTTAAAAGGTATAGATGTAATGTTGTTTGACATTCAAGATGTGGGCGTACGTTTTTATACCTATATATCTACCTTGCATTATATAATGGAAGTTTGTGCAGAATTAAAGATTCCGTTAATAGTGTTAGATCGTCCTAATCCTAACGGACATTATATAGATGGACCTGTGTTGCAAGAAGAGGCAAAAAGTTTTGTAGGATTACATCCAGTTCCTACAGTTTATGGAATGACAATTGGTGAGTATGGAAAAATGATTAATGGTGAAAAATGGTTAAAAAATGGCATTCAGTGTCATTTAACGGTGATTCCATTAACGAATTACACACATAATTCTGAGTACAATTTACCAATTTTACCTTCACCAAACCTACCAAACGCACAATCTATTAATTTATATCCTAGTTTATGTTTTTATGAAGGAACAAATGTAAGTGCAGGTAGAGGTACAGAAATGCAATTTCAAATTTTTGGTTCGCCTTTTTTGGCGAAAGATTATTATGATTTTAGTTTTACACCACAACCAAATTTTGGTGCTAAACATCCAAAACACAATGGAGAAATTTGTTTTGGTAAAGATTTACGAAGAAATAAAAAGTTAAGCGGTATAAATTTAGAATGGCTCATAGAATCTTATGCACATACAAAGTATAAAGAAAAGTTTTTTAATAAGTTCTTTGTAAAATTAGCTGGAACAAAAGAACTACAAAAGCAGATAGAAGAGGGTGTCTCATTTGAAAAAATAAAGCTCAGTTGGCAGAAAGATTTAATAGCGTTCCAAAAAATTCGAAAAAAGTACACCCTTTATGAATAATGTACATCTTTAAATTTCGATTTGATTTTTGGTAGATACTTTTAACTTTACGTGTTAAATTTCATTTTTTGACCAAAAAGAAGTGCTAAAAATTAGTCAATTTTAAAGAATCGTTTTTTTATCTAAATAACTTATGTATATTTGGTTAACCAGTGTGGTTAACCAAATTTTTTATTTTAAAGCTTTTAGGTACATCATTGTAATCATATTAACAGCAGTTCTAATATCAAAGTAGTAAAAAAACAAGCATTTTAAAGTGACAGAAAATGGAGTTGACCCGCTTTTTGAAAAAAAAATAGTAAACTTTTATCTTAATTTTTATGAAAAAAATAGCCCTTATTTATGTTCTTTTTTTGTCTTTGATTTCTTTAGAAACAACAGCACAAGAATTTATGGTTTCTAATATTTCCGAATATAATGAGACTATTAAAAAGGCAAAAGCAGGAGATGTTATTGTCTTAAAAAATGGAGTTTGGAAAGACGTTGAAATAAACGCTTATGGTAAAGGAGAAGAAGGCAAACACATTGTTATAAAAGCTGAAACCGCCGGAGAAGTAATTATTTCTGGTAATTCTACTTTAAATATTTATGGAGACTATATTATTGTAAGTGGTTTATGGTTTAAAAATGGAAATTCTTCTTATAAATCTGTGGTTCAATTTAGAAAAGACTCAAAAATTTTTGCAAATAATTGCAGGTTTACAAATTCAACCATTTCATATAACAATGTTCATGAAGGAATTAAAGATCATTGGGTAGATATTTGGGGAAAAAACAACAGAGTAGATCATAATAATTTTACCGGAAAAACAAGTCCAGGAACTACATTGGTAGTTTGGCTAAAAGGTGAGGAACATATAGAAAATAATCATAGTATTGATAACAATTTATTTGGTCCAAGACCAGAATTAGGCACAAATGGTGGTGAAACAATTAGAATAGGTACAAGTACAAATTCTAAGAAATCTTCTAAAACTCTCGTAGAAAGAAATGTTTTTCAGAATTGCGATGGCGAAATAGAAATAATTTCTAACAAGTCTTGCGACAATGTTTTTAGAGACAATTTATTTGTTGGGAGTAAAGGAGCATTAACATTAAGACATGGTAATAATGCTTTGGTAGAACGTAATGTTTTCTTAGGAAATGGTGTTGCTAAAACTGGAGGAGTAAGAGTTATTAATTCAGATCATATCATTAGAAATAACTTGTTTATTGGCTTAAATGGAGATGGTTATAGAGGTCCAATTGTAGTGATGAATGGTGTGCCAAATTCACCTTTAAATAGATATGAGCAAGTTAAAAATGTAGACATACAAAACAATACAATTATTAATTCAGGACCAATTTCTTTTGGAGAAGGAAAAGACGATGAAAAGTCTTTAGCCCCTATAAATACCAATTTTTCTAACAATATAATAGTCCATACTAAAGTTAGTAAGAATATTATTTTTGTGGATAATGTAGACGGAATTACTTTTAATAGTAATTATATAGATGCGCCAAATTCTGAAGTCATTAATGGATTTTCTTTAACAAAAATTGATTGGAATGAGATTGGTACTTTTCCTATTCCTACAGTAAATAATGCCGACTTATTAACCGTTACAAAAAACAGTAAAAGTATAGATACAGATATTACAAATGCTGAAAAACAGCGCTTTAATGCAGGTGCTTTTAATTTAGGTTCTAAAGATTTACCAAAAGCATTAAAGTTAAGAGCTGGTCCTGGTTGGAAACCAGAAATTATTGCACCAGTGATAAAAGCGGAAGAAATTACGGTAGAACCAGGTGAAGAAACCTTAAGAAAAGCAATTGGTAAAGCTGCGTCAGGATCTGTATTAAAATTAAAAACAGGAGAATATATTCTTGAAAAATCTATTAAACTTACTAAAAATATTACTTTAATTGGAGACAAAGGAGGGGCAACCATTATAATAGCTAAAAAAGAATTAGAAAAACCTTTGAGCTATCTTTTTAGAGTAAATGAAGGAGTTACTTTGCATTTGAGCAACGCAATTTTAGACGGTGTAAACTCTGATTTAAAATATGCTATTGTATCGCCAGATAAACAAGAAAAGGAACTTTATAATTTATTTATTGATAATATTACCTTCCTAAACTTTAAAAACACCAATGGAGGGTCTGTTTTTAAAGCGTATAATGGAACAAAAGCAGATACCTTAAGTTTTAAAAATTCAAGATTCGAAAATAATTTTAGAGGTTTAAATTTATCCTATGATAAAGATATAATGGGTATGCATAATGCAAATATCATTCTACTTGAAAATACTATTTTTAAAAATATTGAAGAAGCGGCGGTTAATTATTTTAGAAAAACACCAGCTGTAGATCTTCCCGGAGGTAAATTAATTGTGAGAAACTGTGTCTTTAGTGATGTATTTAATCAAGAAAAAGGGAAGGTTTTAAAAACGGATGGCATTCATGCAGTAGAAATTACCAATTCTGTTATTGAGGGTAGTTATAAAATAAAAGCACCTATAGATTTAGAAGGAAGGTTTAATTTTATTAAAAATTGTTTAATACATGATAGTGGTTTTGTAAAAGTATCTGTTGGCGCACAACAAGATAATATTATTTATAAAAATCCTAAATGGGAAGACAAAGTTCTTTTTGTCCCAAGTGATAAATCGCCACTATTAAAGGATAATAATGATGTTGAAAATATAGGTTTAAAACAGTAAATATAATTTTGGTGTAAACCAGTATACATACTTTTTAAAGTTTAAAAAGTAAAAACAGTAAATCCCCATTATGTGTCATCTCAATGGGGATTTTTTTTAACCAAAATAGTTTTCTTGTTTTTTTAATCTCGTGAAACAGGTTTATTTTTATAAGCAATTTGTAAGTAATAAAAAGAGGAATTACTAAGCCTTTTTTTAGGCGATTCGTTTAGGATAAAACCGACTAAATTTGAAATTGAAATAAAGCAATGTCGTTTGCTTTTCTTTAGATAATTTCATGAGATGAGTGTGTAAAAGTAGTATCATTTGTTGTTTTTAGATGTTTTTTTAGAGTTTTAATGAGATTTATTTCAAAATGAAATTTTTATTTATCTACTAATAATCAGTTTATTACCTTGTGTTTTAAAATAAAACACATAGAACCGTAATATTTAATTAAAAAAACCTATATTTGGGTGCCCAAACTGGTTAACCAGAATTATGACGAAAGAAAAATCAAATATTATATTTATCATGGGAGTTTCTGGTGTTGGCAAAAGCACTATCGGAAACTTATTGTCTAAGAAGTTAAAGATTCCTTTTTTTGATGGAGATGATTTTCATCCTGAAAGTAATATTTTAAAAATGTTAAAAGGAGAACCCTTAAATGATCATGATAGATTGGGCTGGTTGCAGACGTTAAATAAATTGGCAATAAAGCAATTATCAATGAAAGGTTGTGTAATTGTTTGCTCAGCATTAAAAGAAAAATATCGAGACATTTTAACTGCTAATATTGTAGATCACTCAAAATGGGTTTTCCTTAATGGATCATTTGAACAAATTAAAGAAAGAATTAATCAGCGTGAGAATCATTTTATGAGCTCAGATTTGTTAAAGTCTCAATTTGATATTTTGGAGGCGCCAAAAAAAGCAATAGAAATAAATATAAACTTAACACCTAATAATATTGTAGAAATGATTAGTACGGAAATCTTAAAAAAGTCAGAATTTGGTTTGTTTGGATTGGGAGTTATGGGTAAAAGCCTTAGTAGAAATTTAGCAAATAAGGGATTTAACATATCATTATTTAACAGACATGTAAAAGGAGTAGAAGAAGATGTTGCAAAAAACTTTAAGAATCAATTTAAAGAACTGTCAACAAGTCTACCTTTTGATGATGTAACAAGTTTTGTGAATTCTCTTCAGAAACCAAGAAAAATAATGCTGATGGTAAATGCCGGTAAAACAATAGATTTTGTAATTGAAGATCTTTTGCCATTTTTAGATGCTGGTGATATTTTAATTGATGGAGGTAATTCTAATTACAATAAAACAAAAGAACGCTTTCATTATTTGAAATCTAAAAACATTCGTTTTGTTGGAACTGGAGTTTCTGGTGGTGAAGAAGGAGCTTTAAAAGGCCCCTCTATTATGCCAGGAGGTGATAAAGAATCATATAAAGAAGTTCAGCCTTTTTTAGAAGCCATTGCAGCCAAAGACGTTAATAATTTACCCTGTTGCACTCATATAGGAACAGAAGGAAGTGGGCATTTTGTAAAAATGGTTCATAACGGAATTGAGTATGTAGAAATGCAATTATTAGCTGAGGTGTTTGTATTGTTAAAGGCTTTGGGGTATAACCCAGATCAAATTGCAGACATTTTAGAATCTTGGAAAGAATCAACAAATAGTTATCTCTTAGAAATTACGATTGATATTTTAAGAAAAAAAGAAGGAACTGATTGGTTGGTGAATAAAATAATGGACAAAGCAGGAAATAAAGGAACAGGAAACTGGACCACTATAGCAACGGCAGAATTAGGTGTACCAAGTACTATGATTGCTGCTGCATTGTTTGCACGTTATACTTCATTTTATAAAGATGAACGCATTGCTGCAAGTTTACATTTTGTAGAAAAAACTACTCATAATTTAAACCTTACCACTGAAGATATTTTAAAAGCATATCAATTTGCAAGAATTATTAATCATTATCAAGGGTTTAAATTAATTCTGGAAGCTTCTAAAAGTTACAAATGGGACTTAAATTTAAGTGAATTAGCTAGAATCTGGACAGGTGGTTGTATTATCAAATCTGATTTGATGGCAGAATTTGTTGACATCTTTAAAACAACAGATAATTTGTTAACCAATGAAACAATAATTCAAAAAATAAAATCATTAAAACCAAGCGTTAAAAAAGTGGTTTCTGAATGTATTTTAAATGAGTTGGCAATTTCTAGTTTTAGTGAGTCAATTAGTTTTTTAAATAGTTTTGCAGTTGCAAATTCATCAGCAGATTTAATACAAGCTCAACGAGATTATTTTGGCGCACACACCTATCAAAGAAAAGATGATGATTCAAACAAATTTTATCACACTAATTGGATAAATAACTAAACTAAAACAACAATAAACATGGCCACAACCGAAAATAAAAAGTCATTACTAAAAAAAATAATTGCGATTATTTTAGGATTTGGTCCTGGAATCTTTGCCATTGGTTATACCATTGGTACAGGTAGTGTAACCTCTATGATTGTTGCAGGAAGTAAATTTAATATGCAATTATTATGGGTACTTTTATTAAGCTGTACTTTTTCTGGAGTGTTAATGTTTGCCTACGGAAATTATGCGTTACTAACAGGAGAAACTGCGCTTTATGGTTTTAAAAAACATTTAAAATACGGTAAAATTTTAGCCGTCTTAATTATTATTGGTATCACTTTTGGGCAATGGAACTCACTAATGGGTATTTTAGGAATTTCGGCCAATATCATTTTTGAAATTCTTGCAGTAAATTTTGATGGTTTAAGTGCTTATAAGTATGAAACCGTTTTAATAACTGCCATTATTATCATTGTAACTTTTTACTTATTAATGTTGGTAGGTAAATATACTTTCTTCGAAAAAATACTTGTCATATTTGTAACCTTAATGGGGTTTTCATTTGTGCTATCATTATGTTTTGTACAGCCCTTACCTTTAGATGTTGTTAAAGGATTAATACCCACCATACCAGATGTTGTTGGCGGAAAAATGTTAGTTGCCGCTTTTGTAGGAACCACAATGGCTTCCGCTACTTTTTTATCGAGACCCTTATTTGTAAAAGGAAAAGGATGGACCATTAAAAATTTAGATCAACAGAAAAAAGATGCTATTACGGCAGCAATTTTAATTTTTGTAATCAGTGGTGTTATTATGGCTGTTGCAGCTGGTGCTTTGTTTTATGAAGGTAAAGAAGTTACTCAGGTTTTAGACATGGCAAATACCTTAGAGCCAGTTGCTGGTAAATGGGCAGTTTCTATTTTCTTTTTTGGTGCTTTAAGTGCAGGTTTGTCGTCTATTTTTCCTTGTTTATTAATAGCTCCTTTATTAATTGCAGATTATCAATCTGGAGAGTTAGATACCAATTCTCGTCAGTTTAGAATTATTACTGCCATTGCTTGTTTGGTTGCGCTAATTGGGCCAGCCTTTGGGGCAAATCCTATAGAAATTCAGATCTTATCTCAGGTATTTAATGTTTTTGTGTTACCAATTGTAGTACTAGGTATTATATTGATGTTAAGAAGTAAAAAGGTAATGAAAGAGTATAAAACAAATCTAGGCGTATACATTGGCTTGTATGCAGCTTTGTTCTTTTCTTTGGTAATTTCTTACAATGGTATCTTAGCGCTTTTAGATTACTTTTAAATAATTAAAGAGGGTTAATAAGCATAATTAATAAGATGTATCTCTAACTTAAAAATAAAGAATTACTGTGAAAATAAGTTTAATAGATGATAATTCGAATAGAATTTTACAAAATGAGGTCATCTCTAAGATTTGTGAATTGATTAACGCTAAAAATTTAGAGCGTGGAGATAGATTGCCGTCTGAAAGACTTATGTCAGAGAAATTTAATGTAAAAAGAAATCATATTAGAGAAGCAATTAGAAGGCTAGAGTTTTATGGTATCTTAAAATCCATGTCTCAAAGTGGTACTATTTTGGCAATAGGATTAACAGGTTTTAATGGCATGGTAGATGAAATAATCTCTTTAGAAGCTCCTTCTTTTAAGGAACTTGTAGAAACAAGAATATCACTAGAGTTAAAGACCGTTAAGTTAGCTGCTGAAAGAAGAACAGACGCAGATTTAGAAAGTATAAAAGATGCACTGAATGCTTTCAAAAATAAACTTATTTTGGGAGATGATTATTTAGAAGAAGATTTATTATTTCACTTAGCTATTGCTAAAGCAAGTAAAAATAAAGCAATGGTTTCTTTAATGTTACTTATAACGCCGCCAATTCTCATAACCTATGAAAGAGATACGGTTTGTGAAGGAGATTTAGTAAATTCTGAAATAAAAAAACACGAAGATATCTATAATTCAATAGCATCTCAAAACAAAGAACTTGCTAGTAAAAGCATGAAAGATCACTTTTATAAATTATCAAAACACATAGAAAAAAAAGATATAAATGAAACTAAATAATATAAAAATGAAAAAACAAATTAAAACTTCCTCATTAGTATTCCTAATTTTTGGTGCTTTATTAACACTTAATAGCTGTAAAAAAGAACCGAAACAAAATGATAAAAAAGAAGTAGAGAAAACCGTATTTGCAAGTGATGTTATTCCGTTTTTTGATGATTGGAAATTGATTTTAGGTGATGGTTCTAATGCCGGAATTGCAAATAAATTTGAAAACAAAGATTTCTTTTATACTACAAATGATGCCAATGGGGCATGGGTTGTTTTTAAATCGCCTAATGGCGGAGACACACACGGTACCTCAAACAATACAAGAACAGAATTGGCACAAATAAAAAAATGGTATCCAAAAACAGCGAATGATAAATTATCAGCAACGCTTAAAGTGATGAATGTATCTGCAACTGGTGATGCACGCGTAGCAGCTTCACATGCTGTTGTTGTAGGGCAAATTCATAGTGCTGATGCATTTGAAAACGAACCGCTTAAAATATTTTATAAAAAATATCCTGGTCACACCAAAGGGTCTGTTTTTTGGCATTATGAAATTAATACGGCAGGTGATGATAATGCTGTAAGATGGGATTTTTCTTCAGCTGTTTGGGGAAATGACTTTTCTGTAGTTGGTAAAGAGGCAGATACGTATCCAGAAGAACCTAAAGATGGTATTGCTTTTGGTGAAGAATTTAGTTATGAAATTCATGTTAAAGATGGTATTATGAACTTAACATTTACCAGTAAAGGGCATGAAACAAAAACCTTTACAAAAAACTTAATAGTATCTGAATATACTTCAAAAGCAGATATTCCTGAACAAACACAAAAACTATTTGTACCAATTGGTCAAGATGGGGTAGAACGTAAAGAAGCATATACCGGAGAAGGTTGTTTTTTTAAGCTTGGTTGTTACAATCAAACAAATGGCAAATCTCCTGATGTAAATAAAAATTGGTGTTCTGGAGCTGAAACGCATGATGGAGACATTCAAAAACAATATGCAGACGGAAACTACGCGGAAGTTTGGTTTAAAACTGCAAGTATTTTGGTAAGTGATGCTGCCGTATCTAATGAAGGCTATTTTACTAAAAACGATTAAAATAATTATTTAAGAAAAGTATATTATGAAAAACAATAATAAATTAGTTGGTAAAAATGTTCTTATAACTGCTGGAGCTCAAGGTATTGGAGAATCAATCACAAGGCACTTTATTGATTGTGGTGCCAATGTTGCTATCCATTATTTTTCTAGTGCAGATACGGCAAATAAACTTGTTGAATACGCAATTTTTAAAGGACAAAAAGCAGTTGCCATTTCTGGTGATTTAACAAAAGAAGCCGATGCAATTTCAATGGTTCAAAAAACAATAGAATCTTTTGGCGGTTTAGACATTCTAATTAACAATGCGGGTTCTCTGGTTGCTAGAAGATTATTGGGTGAAATGGAAGCTGAGTTCTGGCACAAGGTAATGGACATAAACCTTACATCTATGATGTTTGTAACAAAAGCAGCTGCTCCTTATTTAGCAAAAAACGAGCATAGTAGTATTGTTAATTTGGCGTCACTTGCAGGCCGTAAAGGAGGGCATCCAGGCTCATTAGTGTATGCTACAAGTAAAGGTGCTATATTAACTTATACACGTGCACTATCTACAGAATTAGGACCTCAAGGAATTAGAGTGAATGCCGTTGCTCCGGGTTTAATTCTTGGCACGTCATTTCATAATACGCATACAACTAAAGAATCTGCGGCAGAAACTACTGCAGGTATTCCAATACAAAGAGCAGGTAATGCGGCAGACGTAGCTCGTGCTGTTTTATTTTTGGCATCTGAGTTTGATGGTTTTATTTCTGGCGCTACATTAGATATTAATGGTGGCGTTTACAATATGTAGTTTCCTCTAAAAAATAAAAACACTAGGTAAAATAAAAGTACCTAGTGTTTTAAATATAATCATTTTCTAAAAAATTAATTTATGTTAAAGACCGCAGTTATACACCCAACAATTATGGAAATGCTTGCGCGATCAGGTCATTTTGCGCAAGTTGTTATTGCAGATGGCAATTTACCTGTTGCTGCTATGACAGGCCCTAATTCTACCACAGTACATTTAAATTTTCGTCCGGGTTTATTAGATGCAATTACAGTATTAGAAGGTATCTTAGAGGTTTGTCCTGTTCAAGGTGCAATTGTTATGGAAAAACCTGCAGAAGCCAATGCAGAAATACACCATGCGTATAAAGAGTTACTTGGAGATGTAACCTGGGACGAAATGGAACGATGGGCTTTTTATGACAAAATTAGAGATCAAAATACTACATTAATTATTCAAACAGGAGAACAGCGTAGATTTGCTAATTTGATACTAACAGTAGGAGTTGTAAAAATGGCAGAAGAAAGTGGTTTTTAAAAACTTTAATAAGGTTTGTATAAAGTAATACTCATCAAAAACTTAAAAAATTATAAAATGAATATAAAAAACAGTAAATCAATATTTCAATTTTTTTTAATGATTGGTTTTATGGCAGCACTAACAAGTTGTGATAAACCTGCTAAAAAGTCTGAAAATAAAACTACAAAAGCTACCGTGTATCCTAGTGATGTAATTCCGTTTATGGATGAATGGAAAATTCTTTGTGGTGATGGTACGGCTTCTAAGGATTTGGTGAATTTTGAAAACAAAGATTATTTTTATGTTTCTAATGATGGTACAACTAATTGGGTAGTATATAAAACACCAAACTCTGGTATTACATCTAGAACATCTAGTAATACAAGAACAGAATTAGGTCAGAAAAAATATTGGAAACCTATGGAAGGCGGTAAGTTAACAGGTACTGCTAAAGTAATGCATGTTTCTACCACTGGCGATGCAAGAGTTGCCGCTTCCTACGCAGTAGTAGTTGGACAAATTCATGGAAATGATGGACACGAAAACGAGCCATTAAAAATATTTTATAAAAAATTTCCTGGACACAAAAAAGGTTCTCTTTATTGGAATTATGAAATTAATACCGAAGGTGACAATTCTGGAAGATGGGATTTTTCTACCGCAGTTTGGGGGTATGATATGTCTGTTATTGGATCTTCTCCAACTACTTATCCAGAAGAACCCTCTGATGGAATTGCGTTGGGAGAAGAATTTAGTTATGAAATAAATGTATACGAAGGTATCATGTATTTAACTTTTACAAGTGAAGGTCATGAGACTAAAAAGTTTACTAAAAATTTATTAAAATCTGAATTTTCTAAAAAAGAGGATATTCCGCAGCAAATATTAACGTTATACGCATCAATAGGTAGAGATGGAGTTGAAAAGGAAAACGCTTATGCAGGTGAGTTACAGAATTTTAAACAAGGTGCCTACAATCAAACAAATGGTAAGAATCCTGAAGATAATTTGGTTTGGTATACCGGATCTGAAACCTATGATGGTGATATTGCTAAACAATATGCAAATGGATGCTTTGCCGAAGTTTGGTTTAAAGAAGCAACTGTAGGAGCTGGTACAGCACCTAATTAAAAATATATGTTTTCTCAATTATGAACTAAGAAATAATAAACCTACCAAATTGAATTCTAACTGAATGGATTCATATTGTATTTTAACTAGAGTAGGAGTATTAGGTTTTGGTTGATGTTAAAAGAAGATTTCTTTTTACAATATTATGCTTTGCTCAAAATGCTATTATGTAGTGTTTTGGGCTTTTTTTTGTTCTGTAAAACTGAAAAGAAGTATTCTTTGATTCACAGGTTTTATTTTTGAACACAACAGCACGAAATTAAATTGCTAATGTTTTATTTGTTGTTGAACGAATCCTCCCTATCGGTCGGAAGCCCTTCTGACTGATTCAGAATAGGTTGTTCTTTTGTAAAAGTAAT